>DATLNC010000261.1:0-6545 GCA_035536935.1 Thermoanaerobaculia bacterium | reverse complement strand
GGGAGAGGGCTGGGGAGAGGGGGGACGGGATCAACTTCGCCGGAACAGCCGTTTCCAACTGAAGCGCCGGCCGATCCCCTTCCCCTTGCTGGAGATTCCCAGCTCGCCGAGCCAGGAGTCCGTGTGCTCTCCCAGGTCTGGGACGTGCGCTCCGGCGCGGGGCCGGATGCCGTCGACGAGCGCGGGATAGCCGATGCCTTCGGAGAGCATGCCCCTCTCCCGCACCTGGGGATGCTCTCGGGCCTCGGCCGCGGAGAGCACCGGCTCGGCCGGGATGTCCTCCTTGGCGAAAAGGTCCATCCATTCGGCGAGCGTCCGAGCACGCACCAGAGCCTCCACCTTGCGGCGGACCCGCGCCGAATCGCTGTACTGCCGGCTCCGGAGATCCGGGCAACCCGCGGCCTCGCAGAACCGGCGCCAGAAGTGGGGCTCCAGCGCGCCGAGCGCGAGCAGGCGGTCGTCCGCCGTGCGATAGAGGCGATAACACGGGAGCGCTCCGGTCAGCGGCAGGTTCTCCCCAACCGCTTTCGGCCCCTCCGCCTCCATCGCCCAGGAAACCAGGTTCGCATGGACCCCGGCATCCAGGAGCGCGGCATCGATGTGCCGCCCCCGGCCGGTCCGCTGGCGCTCCAGCAGGGCGGCGAGGATGGCGGAGGTCGCGCTCCAGGCTCCTATGAGGTCCGCAACCGGAACTCCAGGCATCGCCGCCGTCGGAGCGAGGGAGCCAGCCACGGCTTGGTAAGTAAGATCGTGTCCGGCGCGGGAAGCGTAGGGGCCGGACTGACCCCAGCCCGTCACCGAGCAGACGACCAGGCCTGGATACCGCTCGCGGAGGAGATCGAGAGGAAAGCCGAGACGGGCGAGAGTGCCGGGACGGAAGCTCTCCAGGAGGACGTCGGCCCGCTCCAGGAGGCGGCCGAGGACCTCACAACCGTCCGGCTCCTTGAGATCGAGGGCGATGCTCTCGACGCCGGAAAGGAGGAGGGCACCGAGACCGCTCACCTGTCGGACGGGATCGCCCTGCGAGGGCTCCTCGACCTTGACCACCCGAGCTCCGAGGTCGGCCAGAAGCCGGCCGGCCAAGGGACCCGGGAGATGCCGGGAGAGATCGAGGACGAGGGTGCCCGAGAGCACCCGTCTATTCTCTTTCGACCACCATCGAGAAGCCGACGCCGCCGGCCGCGCAGATCGTGACCAGGCCGAGGTTCAGATTGCGCCGCCGCAGCTCGTAGAGGAGCTGGGTGGTGACCCGGGCGCCCGTCGCCCCGAAGGGATGGCCGATGGCGATCGAGCCGCCGGTTACGTTGTAGCGCTCGAAATCGATCACTCCCATCGGCTCGTCCCGCCCCAGCTCCTCCTTGGCGAACTTCTTGGAAGCAAAGGCCTTCATGTTCGAGAGGATCTGCGAGGCAAAGGCCTCGTGCATCTCGACGAGGTCGATGTCCGAGAGCTTCACGCCCGCCGCGTCGAGAGCCGCGGGGGCGGCGTAGGCCGGTCCCTGCAGGAGCTGGTCGCCGGGGTTGAGCGCCGTGAAGGCATAGGAGCGGAGATAGCCGAGCGGCGTGAGGCCCAGGGCCTTGGCCTTCTCCTCGCTCATCAGCAGCACGGCGGCGCCGCCATCGGTCAGCGGGCTCGAATTGCCGGCCGTGAGCGTGCCATAGCGGCGGTCGAACACGGGCTTGAGCTTCTCCAGCGCCTCCATGGAGCTGTCGCCACGCACGCCGTTGTCGGTCGAGACCGCCTTGTCATAGCGCGGCGGCGGAAAGGCCGGCGCGATCTGGCCGGCGAACCGGCCATCCGCGATGGCGGCGGCGGCGCGCTGGTGAGACATGAGCGCGATCTCATCCTGAGCCCGGCGGGAGATGTCGTTCTCCTTGGCCATCTTCTCCGCGGAATCGCCCATGGACAAGCCGGTGGTGTACTCGGCGATGGCCGGCGCCACGGGAGCGAGATCGGCGGGCCGCAGCTTGCCGATCGCCCCCATCTTGGCCGGCAGGGTCTTGGCCTTGCTCAGCTCCATGAACGTGCGCGCCGCCTTGCGCGAGAACTGGATCGGCACGTTCGAGAGCGACTCGGCGCCGCCGGTCAGCACCACCTCGGCTTCGCCCGAGAGGATCGCCGCGGCGCCAAAGGTGAGAGCCCGGGTCGAGGAGGCACAGGCCAGATTGACCGTCACGCCAGGAACCCGCACGGGCAGCGAGGTACGGAAGACCACCTCGCGACCCAGATTCGGAGCGTTGAGCGCGGGCACCACCACGCCGAAGATCGACAGGTCGATCTCCATGGGATCGATGCCGGAGCGCGCTATCAGCTCGGAGGCGGCCACGCTCGCGAGGTCCGTCACGTCCATGTTCATGAAGTCGGTGCCCGACTTGATGAAAGGCGTCCGGCAGCCGTCGACGATGGCGACTCGCCCGCGTGAGCCCTTGAGCTCCCGGCGCGCGGCTACCTGGACCTTCACCGGCTTGCCGTTGCCTCGGGTCCAAACGGTATCCGCCCGCTCGGTGATCTCCTCCAGGGCGGAAGCCCGGTTCGGGGGGCGCAAGGGCGCGGGGGGCTGGTCTACGGTGTTGTCAGCCATGACGATCTCCTCTCAGGAGCTTCTATACCACCTACGTCGCGGTGCGGCAAGGGACCCCTCATCCCTGGCCCTCTCCATCGCTCCCGAGCGACTCGGGGACTTACCGGAGTGACTCGGGGAGTGGTAGTGTCCCGTTTTGAAATTAAGCCCGCCCCGCCCGTCGTCGCTCGCCACCTCTCGAAGCAAGCGTAGACCCTATCGGGCCGGCCCCCGCCGGCTCTCTCTTCGGTTCCGCGACGGGCACCTACCATTCGTTTGACTTTGTTGGGCAGCGGCTCCTACAGTTAATAATGAACGCTGTTTGTGCAAGGAGGCACACCCCATGATCCGTTTACTCCTCACCCTGCTCGCCCTGTTCACGGCTGCTGAAGTTGAAGAAACCCCTATCACCATTAGCGGTGGTGGCTAGAGAAGACTCCGCGAGTTGGGAAGCCGCCCCTGCCGGGGAGTCACCCGAGTGACTCGGGAAGTTACCCGAGCGACTCGGGGATTTACCCGAGCAGCTCGGGGACACGCACGAGAGGGCTCGATTGATTCCTGAAGTTAGTTGCCGGCGGGACGCCGGCGCTCCCAGGGAAAGAAACCCCCTCCCCTGCCCTCCCCCGCTTCGCGGGAGAGGGAGCCCGGATTTAGGGGACTAGGGGTGCTACCCGGACGCCTTTACCTTCCCAGAAGCTCCGCTCCTCCGGCGACGGCTCCTCGCCGCTCCAGAGAACTACGCGCAGCCTTCCGAACGGCAGCCTGGCGGTCCGGCGGTCCCAGAAAGGCGGCTTTTCCTCCTCCACTGCGCGGCGCAGAGCCTTCAGCTCGGCGGCGGTGCCTTGGAAAACGGTCGGCCGTGCCCACACGGCCGAGCCGATCAGGCTCGACGGGTCCGGGGCCAGCAGGACGGCGGCTCCGCTTATCGTGGCCCAGGAGAAGAAGACGCGGTCGGCCCAGCGCTCGGGGGCCCGGCCGGCCACTACGATCTCCCTTCCTTCCCCTCCGATCTCCAAACGGTCCACCGCGGCAATCAGCTCCTCCTGCGTGACCTCCCTCTCTACCATTACGCCCCCGGCGGGACGGTCCGGGAAGTCCGCGTCCCGCGTTGGATTCCAGGCGGGAAGGGAGACATGCTCCAAAAACTCCGGGCCGGGCGATCCTGTCGGCGCTGCCCAGGCGCGGGCGCCCCTTTCCCGGGCCTGGCCGAGATCGGTCACCGGGACCGAGACCAGCCCGGCCGCCTGGATGGCTAGGTCCAGGGCGACGGCGGGGGGATGGGGATTCCAGAGGAAGGCGGTCGGAGTATCGGGTGGAAGAGCTGCCAGCGCCCCGGCCCAGGAGGCTGCTCCATTGGTCAGTTGCTTCCAGGAGCACCAGGGCCAGTGCCAGCCCGCGGGGTGGAACAGCCAGGGATCCTCGGGATGGCGGGCGGCGTGGGCGAGCAGCGCTTGCGGAAGGGTGGTCAGGCCACGGCCTTCTTCATGACGGTGGTGATCTTCTTCTCGATCACCGGCCGCATCATGCTCGCGGGCGGTCCGAGATGGGCGCGCCCTACCAGGCGGCCGTCCTCCAGGGCTATCGTCGCCTTGGCGCCGGGGCCGGTGAGATGCATCACGTCCCCCTCCCATTTCCACTTGAGCATCCCGCCCGGGAACTCCTCCTTCAGCCCGGCGTCGAGCGCCGGGCGCAGCTCCTCGATGGACGTCTTCGCGGTCGGCACCTCGATGGTCAGATCGCTCATGCGCGGAACGCTACCACAGAGAGGCCCGAGGGCCCCCAGCGATGCTGGTAGGCTATGTCCGTGAAGCCAGACCCGGAGCAAGTTCCCGTCCTCGAGCCTCTCCAGCCTCATCCTCTGAGGTCGCGCCTGCGCACCCTGCTGCTCGGCGGCCTGCTGATCCTGGCCCCGGCATATCTCACCGTCTACGTGCTGGTGCTCCTGTTCCACTTCATGGACGGGATCTTCGCGCCGCTCATCGACAAGACGCTCTCGACCTTTCTGGAGGAACCGGGCATCCACATCCCGGGCCTCGGCATCCTGTTGACGCTGCTGGTCATCCTCTTCCTGGGCTGGCTCTCGACCCGCGTCGTGGGCCGGCGGATGATCGACGGCGTCGAGTCGTTCATCCGGCGCGTTCCGGTCGCGAGGTCGGTCTACGGCGCCACCAAGGGAGTGCTGGAGGCGGTCTCGCGCGATCAGGCCGACGCGTTCAAGCGCGTGGTCCTGGTCGAATACCCCCGGATCGGCACGTACGGGATCGGCTTCGTCACGGGCGGCCCCGCCCGCTGGTCCGCGAGCCCGCACGACATGGAGCTGGTGCCGGTGTTCGTCCCGACGACGCCGAACCCCACGAGCGGCTATCTGCTGCTCGTGCCGCCGCGGGAGATCATCGAATGCCCGGTCACTGTCGAGGAGGGGATCCGCATGGTCGTCTCCGGGGGCATCCTGCAGCCCGAGCTGATCCTGGACCAGGAGCGGGCCGCCGCCCTGGTGGGCCGGGAGTTTTGAGGAGAGACGCGGTGTTGCTACCCTTGGCACCGTCCCATATCTTGGGAGATTCATGATGAAGAACCCTATCCGCCGTCTCCTCGCCGGGGCCCTCACCCTGTTGATTGCGCTTCCCCTGCTGCCGCTGCCCGCTTCCGGCCAGGCGGTCTCCAATCCCGATCTCTTCCTCAAGAGCCTGCAGGTCGCGCGGCAGGTCGCGGAGCAGTACGAGCTCTATGACGACCCGGCGGAGCTGGCGCGAGTCAACCGCATCGGCTACGAGCTGGCCCAACAGTCGGGCTTCACCCGCTTCCCCTTCACCTTCACCCTCGTCGACATGCCGGTGCCCAACGCCTTCGCCCTTCCCGGCGGCCAGATCTTCATCACCCGCGGGATGCTCGACCTGGGGCTGGACGACGACATGCTGGCCGCGGTGCTCGGCCACGAGATCGGCCACGTCACCCTGGAGCACTTCAAGCGCATGCAGCGCAAGGCCACCCTGATGAGCGTGCTGGGCAACCTGCTGGTCGCCGGCGTCGTGGTCCGCGAGGCGAACCGCGACCGCGACCCGCGCCTCAATACGCCGTACGATCCGCGCGTGGGATACGACAATCCCAGCGCCAGCCGCATCCAGGGAGCGGCGGCGGCGAGCCTGATCCTCGGCGAGCTGCTGCTGCGCAGCTACAGCCGGGATCACGAGGACGAGGCGGACGAGGAGGGGCAGCGGCTCTCCGCGCTCTCCGGCTACGATCCGGACGGCGCCCGGCGCGTCTGGGAGAAGATGAACCACATGGCCCCGCAGCTCAAGGAGTACGGCTACTGGCAGACGCACCCCTTCGCGGACGAGCGGATGCGCGCCGCCGAGGCCCGGCGGGAGACCTGGAAGGTCGAATCCCGGAAATCCGCCGACGATTTCCGCCTGCGCACCCAGGCCGCGCTGATGACCTGGCTCGATCAGGCCAGGCCCGCGCCCGCGCCTGAGGAAGCCACCTTCGTCAAGCAGTTCTCGCTCACTTCCTGGCCGGCCGGCGGGGTCGCCGCGTCGCTGCGCCTGGAGAAGCTCCATACCCGGCGCGACCAGGAGCTGGCGAAGCCGCTGCTCTCGCGCGACTACGGCGGCGTGGTCCGCACCTACCGCGAGGAGGTCGCGGCGGTGGCGGCGCTCGAGCCGAAGAGCGAGCTGATCGAGAACCTGAACACGGAGATCAAGGATCTGGACCTGAAGCGCAAGGAGCTCTATCCCGAGGCGCTCAAGGTGCTCGACCGCGGGGTGTACGAGACTTCGTTCCTGGTGGCCTTTCTCAGCAACTTCCCGGATTCGCCGCGGGTGCCCGAGGTCGCGCTCGCGCTGGGCGACGCGTACAGCCGGCTGGGCAATCCCACCGAGGCCGTGACGCGCTACCTGGAAGCCTGGGAATCCGCGCCCGAGAGCCCGGAAGGGAAGAAGGCCGGCAGCGGCCTGCGCACGCTGGCCTCCAGCCTCGACCAGCTCGC
>DATLNC010000260.1:0-33079 GCA_035536935.1 Thermoanaerobaculia bacterium | reverse complement strand
AGGCCGCCGGCCTCCTGGATCAGCAGCACGCCCGCGCCCAGATCCCAGGGCGAGAGCCGGAACTCGAAAAAGCCGTCGTAGACCCCGGCAGCCGTATAGGCCAGGTCGAGCGCGGCCGAGCCGCAGCGGCGGATGGCCTTGGCCTGCTGGAAGACCTCGCGGAAGACGGCGAGGTAGAGGTCCAGGGTGGGGAGCGCCCGGAAGGGGTAGCCGGTCGCGAGGAATGCGCCGCCCAGCCCCTCGTGCCCCGAGACCTTCATGGGCTGGCCGTTCCAGAACGCGCCGCCGCCGCGCGCCGCCGTGAAGACGTTGCCGCCCTCGGGATCGATGATGACCCCGGCGAGCACCTCGTCTCCCCTGCGGCACGCCACGGAGCAGCAGTAGACGGGCAGGCCCTGGAGGAAGTTGGTGGTCCCATCCAGCGGATCGATCAGCCACTCGTGGTCGCCTTCGCCCTCGCCGGCCCCGCTTCCCTCCTCAGCCAGGATGCGATGGTCCGGGAAGCGCCGGCGGATCTCGGCCAGGACGGCGGCCTCGCTCTCACGGTCGGCCTGGGTGACGAAATCGTTCGTCCCCTTGCGGTCGATCGCGAGCCCCTCGTAGCGGAAGTACCGCTTGATCACCTCGGCCCCGGCCTGCGCCGCCGCGAGGGCTGTTTCCAGCAAGTCGTCGTACATAGGGCGCTTATTATGCCAGCTTTGCGCCAGGAGGCCCTTCTATGGCAATTCCAGCTCCGCGGTCCCCGCGGCCAAGGAGATCGATTGCGGCAGGTGCGTGCCCTCCACCCAGACGATCCACTGCGACTCCAGCTCATCGCGCAGGTCGGACACTGCGGCGCGGAGCCGGGGCACGGTCGAGATGTCCTCGACTTTCCCCCAGGCCGCGAAGGCGGGCGGGGCCGCGGCGTTCGTCTCCACCGGCACCACCGACCAGACGAAAAAGGGCACCCGGATCGTGGCCAGGTACTGGCGGACCGTGGCCGGATCGCAGAGGCTCGCATCCTCGGGGGCCGCGCCCATGACCATCACCACGGCCCGGGGACGGCTGCCTGACAGGGCCTGAACGCCGGCCACCGCCACGGCATCGGAGAGCCGCTGGCGGCCCCGCGCCCCGCCCGGCACCATCAGGCGTGTCAGGAGCCAGTGCATGCCTCCATCCTTGAGCGTGAAGGCGCGGGACCAGTCGAACAGCTCCGCCCGCTGGCCTGACGCGGAGTACATCCGCGGCACCGGATAGATGAATCGGACCTCGTCCTCTCTGCGCAGCCCGATCTCGTAGCGCAGGTAGTCGGCCTCGATGCTCAGCCTGCTGTTCATTCCCTGCCCCTGCACCGTGCGCTTCTTCTTGCTCTCGCCGAGGCGGCCGAGCGCCTCGCTGACACCCAGCTCCCTCACCACGAACACCTCCGCCGGAGCCTTTTCCACGGCCGCCACGATCAATGGCATCCCACCAGCGACAAGCCGGCCCCGCAACGAGGCTGCCGTGAGCTTCCCCTGGCGGACCCGCACCGGGACCGCCGTCAGGTCCGTGGACACCTCCGTGCCGTACTTGCCGCCGAAGACCGCATCCCTGCGCGCCACCACGTTCGCGGGGAAATGGAGCTCGGCGCTCAGCACGTGAGCGCTCTCGGGATCGTAGGCCGGCAGAGCCGCCCGGCCATCGGTTCCCAGGGCCAGCGGCCGGCCGTCGAGGGTGAGGTGGATCGACATCGGCTGCTCGCCGGTGCGGCTCTGCCAGGTGAGCCGGGCCTTGGACGGTTTGCCCGTCCCTTCGAGAAGGATGTCCACCTCGGCGGGGGGCCGCGGGAGGTTGATCCATTGGCGCGTCCGCGCCACCTCCCGGCCCTCGGCGTCGAGGGCGCGCGCAACCAGCTCATGCGGGACGAGCGTGCTCCCGAAGTCGATCTCCCCCTTCCAGGGGGGCTTCGCGATGCGCCCGGCGACCGTTCCGTCGAGCATCAGCTCCACGGCGGCGACAGGGCCTTCGACGGCCAGCTCCACCGGATAGGTGCCCAGGGTCAGGCCGAGGAACAGGGTGATGAACGCGATCTGCATGGAGACCATTCTACGGCCTCTCTCAGGGGAGGGTGCAGCGGGGTTCTAGCCGACGAGGGGGACGGGCACGCCGGTGCCGGAGCCGAAGTATTCGCGGGAGTTGGCGCCCGGGAGGGCGAAGCCGTTGATCGCGATGCGCCGGGGGGCGGAGCCGCGGTTCTCCTCGCTGCGATGCACGGTGTAGGGGCCGAAGAAGGCGGCGCTTCCCGCCGCGAGCAGCGCCGGCACTCCGGGCTGGCCCTTGAAGCGGCTCCGCACCGTGGCGGGGTCGAGGTGTCCGCTGCGGTTGGTGCTCGGGTAGAAGATGAGGGGGCCGTTCTCGGGCGTGGTGTCGTCGATCGCGACCACCGTCTGGATGTAGCTGCCGCGGCCGTCCACATCCCGCCATTCGGGAGTGCCGTAGCGCCGGTGCTCGCTGTCCTGGTGGGGCTCGAACTCCAGCCCGTCGTTCGGATACTTGGCGTGGAGCTGGTTGAGCAGGTGGACCGCCTTGTCCGAGTCGAAGAGCTGGCCGACGATCGCGGTCAGCCGCGGGTCCCGGGCGTTGGCGATGAAGGCCGGCTCGCAGCCGCCCGCCCAGACCACCCGCAGCAGACGGCGGCTTCCAAATACGAATTGGCTGCCGGCGTGCTCGATCTTGGTCTCTCCCTCGCCGGTATCGGAGAGATCCGCGGCGATCTCGCGCCCCAGGGCGCGCAGCCGTTCCGCGGCCTCTCCCAGCGCCACGACCTCGTCGAGCGAAAACAGCTTCTCCACGATGAGGAAGCCTTCGTCGTAAAACCGCCGAATCTCGGCCTGGGACAACTCTCGCAGCATATAGATGCCTCAGTATAGCAAACGCCCCAAACTGCCTGTAGATTCCCCGGGGGGGTTGACCCTCACGCAACGTGAGGCTGTACCTTGACGTTCGTGGCCGCCGTATTTACCCCAGAAGGGAGCCGAGGCGATGCGCTTGTGGAAGGTGGGAGAGCTGGCGAAGCAGACGGGCCTGACGGTCCGCGCGCTGCACCACTACGACGAGATCGGGTTGCTCAGGCCGTCTCAGCGGAGCGCCTCCGGGTACCGGCTCTACGACGGGGAGGACATTGCCCGGCTGCTGCAGATCCTGTCCCTGCGGCAGCTCGGGTTCTCCCTGGACGAGATCCGGGACAGCCTGGCGAAGCCCGATCTTTCGCTCCAGCGCGTCCTCGAGCTCCACATCGCGCGTCTCCGGGACGGGATCGAGCTGCAGCGCAAGCTGTGCAGCCGGTTGGAGACGGTGGCCGAGCGGCTACGCTCGTCGGAGGTGGTCTCCGTCGAGGAATTCTTGGAAACCATGGAGGTAATGACCATGTTCGAGAAGTACTACACCCAGGAGCAGCTCCAGCAGTTGGAGGAGCGCAAGAAGATGCTCGGCGAGGAGCACATCCGCGAGGTCGAGCAGGAATGGCCGCAGCTCATCGCGCAGGTCCGCGAGGAGATGGCCAAGGGCACGGACCCGGCGAGCGAGACCATGCAGCGCCTCTCCAAGCGCTGGATGGAGCTGGTGCAGGAGTTCACCGGAGGCGACCCGGGGATAACCCAGTCGCTCAAGAACCTGTACCAGGGGGAGCCGTCCGTGCAGCAGCGCAACGGCCTCGATCCAGGCATCTTCGCCTACGTCCAGCAGGCCGTCGCGGCCTCCCGCAAGTAGAAAAACGGACGAGCACGGACACAGCAGGATTGTCCGTGTTCGTCCGTGTTCGTCCGTGTGCCCTACATTCCCGTGAGCGGCTCGCAGGAGCACTGCACGTTCGTCTGGTTCTCGCAAACGGGACCAGGCTGGCACGAGCTCAATTCTCCGGAGACGGAGCAGCCATGATAGGGCCGCTTCCCGGCGCAGGCGAAATCGCTGCAATTACCGCAGAGGATCACCCGCGACTCCGGATTTGGCGTGAGCTCCGGCAAGGTCGGCGTGGCCGCCGAGGTCATGGGCGCGCACGAAGAGGCAGATGCCGCGGTCAGAAAGAGAGGAAAGGCCGTAGCGGAGAGGTCTTCAGCCACGCTCGGAGAGCCAGCGAGCACGAAGGCGGCCAACAGGAACAGCAGGAATCCTTTGCTCATCATCGATCCTCCTGGGGCTATCGGCCCCTTTATACAATCTGGTGCTCGCCGATCTGACAGCGTGACATGAAATATTGAAATCGCCTCAGCTGGCCAGCACCAATGACCCCACGGGGGCGGGCTCCAGGGCCCGGGCGATCGCCAGCGCGATCTTGCGGCCGCCGCGTCCGGAGGGCTCGATGGGATTTGCGTAGTCCGCGGGCTCGTTGCAGACGAGCCGCAGCTCGATCGCGGGCAGGCGCAGCTCGAAAGCGGCGCGCAGGATGACGTCGTTGAACATCGCGAGCGCGATCCGGGCATGGCGCGCGTGCTCGGGATCGGGCAGGTTGCCGTTGTAGATGGTGCAGAGCGTCGTCGGCCTGCCCAGCTCCAGCACCTCGTCGATCGCCGACCTGTAATTCGCCTCGAACGCCGCCGTCCTGTGGTGAAAAAGCTCGAGCGCCTCTGCCGTGGAATCCACCGGCAGCTCCAGCAGATCGCTGTTTCCCAACGCGTCATTGCCGCCGATCGAGACCACGAGATGGGAAGCGTCCGCGGGGACCTCCCTCACCTGCGAAGAGAGGTCGGAGGTCACGGCGCCGTCCACGGCAAGGAGGCTGGCCTTCCAGCCGGAAGGGAGAATGGAGCGCAGGTGCTGAACGACGTCCGGCTCCCTGCCCGTGTAGGCCGCGTTGTCGAAGATGGAATCGCCGAGGAGAACTACATGACCGTCCAAAATTCCTCCCATTCCAGGTCGGAGACGTGCTGGTACTCCCGCCAGCGAGCGATCAGGTTTTCGCGGACCTGGACCCACACCGTGCCGTGATAGCGATGGGTGCCCTGATAGGTGTACTCCCCCGCTCCAACCTGGCGCTCTTCGTCGAAGACGATGTTGTGCCAGACCGTGCTCTGCTCGTACCCCTCGTCGTTCCGGAAAAACTCCAGAAGCTCGGCCCGCGACGCGATCCGATAACGTATGGGATCGGCGTAGCGCACGTCCTCCGCGAAAAAGCTCGCCACCTTCTCGTAATCCCTGGCCGCCCAGCCGCGTGCGAGGGCCTGGAGCATGGCCTCGAATTCTTGCCGGGTCATTCAATCTCCTTGCGCATGCTAACCTTTCTCCCGAGGAATCCCCATGACGGGGAGATCCTCTACTCGGCCAGCGGCTGGAGCACCGGGATCGAGCGCGAGCTCGGCAGGAAGCTGTCGAGCGCTATTCAGGCGGCGAAAAACCAAAAGGATTAAAGGATCCAAAGGACACGGAACATCCGGCGTCCCTTTCGTCCTTCAAGTCCTTTTGGTCCTTGCTGTCCTCAGTGGTGGTGAGTGCCGCTGCCCGAGCCGGATGCCTTGTTGGTCAGGCTCCCGTGGATCAGCGCGATCCTGTCCTCGGTCGTGATGAAGCCGCTCCCCCACTCCTTCCACTTCTCGGGGAGCCCTTCGGCCTGGATCGCTTTCAGGTCCTTGCCCGCCTCGATGCGCTGGCGCACGTGGGCGGTGGTCTCCTTGAGCATGGCGAGATAGCCCTGCAGGTCCGCCTTGGTGGAAAGCGGGCCGTGGCCGGGAATGATCTTCACGTCCGCCGGGAGCTGGCCCAGGATCTTCTCGACGTTCTCCGTCAGCCCGGCCAGGCTGCCGCCGCTCTCTATATCGATGAAGGGGAAGCGGCCGGCGAAGTAGTCGTCCCCCATGTGGACCACGTTCGAACCGGTGAAGAAGATGACGCTGTCGCCGTCCGTGTGGCCGTGAGGGTAGTGGAGCATCCGGATCTCCTCGCCGTTGAAGTGGAGCGAGACCGACTCGCCGAAGGTGATCACCGGCAGCGCCTTCGGAGCCGCGGGAGGGATCACGTCGCCGAAAATCGTCTGTCCCTTCTCCATCCGCTTGCGGACATTGTCATGGGCGATGATCGTGGCTTCAGGACCGAAGGACTCGTTGCCGCCCGTGTGGTCGAAGTGCCAGTGGGTGTTCAGAACGAAAGCGAGATCGCCCTTGCCCAAGCCCTTCAGGGCTGCGCGGATCTTGTCGGCGAGCGGCGCGAACTGATCGTCCACGATGAGGAGGCCGTCGCTCCCCACCGACACGCCGATGTTGCCGCCCGCGCCTTCCAGCATGTGGATCTTGCCGGCGACCAGAGTCGCCTTGATCTCCACCTTGGAGAAGTCCCGATCCTGCGCCGCTACCGGCCCAGACAGGGCAAGCCCCAGAAGCGCCCCAAGACAAATCTTCCTCAGACAAGCCTTCCTCATCGCAAATCCTCCCCGCGGAACTGTAGAACTCTTACTTTGCCGGGCCGGCTTTCGCCACGATCCCCTTCCCCTCCTGGATGACGAGGATCTGGTTCCCGGGCACGGCACCGAGCTTCTGCCTGGCGCCGCTCGGCCAGTCGATCTCGATCGCGGTGGCGCCCGGGTCCTTGCCCAGGCCGAAGGTCAGGGCAAGATCGCTCTGCGAGCAGTAGCTGGAGCCGCTCCGCACCTGGCCCCACTGCTTGCCGGAAGCGCTGGTCACCCGTACCACCGCGCCGATGCCGTCGCGGTTCGACTTGGCGCCCACCGTCCTGATCTGCAGCCACCGGTTGCGGTTGCCGCCCTCGTTCCGGAAGACGCGCGCCGGCCCGTGGTTGGTGGTGACCACCACGTCGAGATCGCCGTCGCGGTCGAGGTCGCCGTAGGCCGCGCCCCGCGCCACCATGGGCTGATCGAGCTGGCCCGCCTTGATCTGCTCGAACTTCCCCTTGCCCTGGTTGCGGAAGAGCAGCGGCGGCTGCTTGTACTGCACGCGCGGCTGGACCCGATTGATCTCCTCTTCGATATGGCCGTTGGCCGAGAAGATGTCGAGCAGGCCGTCGAGGTCGAAGTCGAAGAAGAAGACGCCGAAGGAAAGGGTCAGCAGGCTCGACCGGCCGACGGCCGAAGCCGGCGCCTCGTCGACGAACACGCCGCTCCCCTCGTTGTGGTAGAGGGCCAGCATCTCGTTCGAGAAATTTCCCACGAGCAGATGCGGCCGGCCCGAGCGGTCGTAGTCGGCCGCGTCGACGCCCATGGCGCCGCGGGCTACGCCCTCCTCGCTGAACGCGACTCCGGACTCCAGCCCCTCGTCCACGAAACGGCCGTCCTTGTTGTTCCGGTAGAGCTTGTTCGGCTGCGTGTCGTTGGCCACGAAGATGTCGGGCCAGCCGTCCATGTTGTAGTCGAGGACCGCGACGCCAAGCGCCTTGCCCGACTCGCCAACGCCGGCGCGCTGGCTCGCATCCTCGAACTTGCCGCCCACGTTCCTGAACAGCTTCGAGCTGGTCCCCTTGTAGGACTCCGGCGTGCAGTAGGACTTCGTGGCGCCGTCGAGCGAGCACCAGAGGTCCTTGTCCTCGCTCCACTGCACGTAGTTGGCGACGAACAGGTCGAGGCGGCCGTCCTTGTCGTAGTCGAGCCAGGCGGCGCTGGTGCCGAAGTTGGCATTCTTGATCCCCGCCGCGGCCGTCACGTCCTGGAACTTGCCGTTACCCAGGTTGCGGAAGAGGCGGTCCCCTTCGAGCGCGGTCAGATAGAGATCCATCTTGCCGTCGTTGTCGTAATCGCCCGCCGCGGCCCCCATGCCGTAGAGCTGGAGGTCGAGGCCGCTGCCCCTGGTCGCGTCGGTGAAGGTGCCGTTGCGGTTGTTGCGGTAGAAGGCCTGGGTCGATTTGCGCTTGCCCGGCTTCCAGTCGCGGCCGTTGACGAAGAAGGCGTCGAGCCAGCCGTCGCCGTCGGCATCGAACAGGACCACGCCCGCGCCCATGGTCTCGGGCAGGAGCTTCTTGCCGGCCTTGCCGCTGTTGTGGACGAACTTGATGCCGGACGCAGCCGTGGCGTCGGCGAAGCGGACCGGCTGGTTGGAAGGCGCGGCGGGCGCACCCTCCAGGGTAAAGACCGCCGCCAACAGGATGAGGGCGGTCAGGCAGATCAATGAATGCTTCACGTTAACCTCCGGCACCGGCAGCCACGGTCGTATCCGTGGGAACCGCGGGCCGGTTCACCGGCACGCTCTCGTGCTCGTGGATCGGCTGGCGCTCGTTGTTGTCTTCGGGACTGAACCGGCGGCGTTCGGCGGTGATCTCCTGAGAGGACTCATTGGCCTTGAAGCGCCGGAACAGTTTGGCTTCGCGGGCGGCTTTTTCCTGATTGCCCAGGGCGCGCCAGCAGAGCATGGAGGTGTAATGCATCTGGAGGTCTTCGGGGTCCACGCCGGTGACGCGCTCCAGAACCTTGAGCGCCTCCTTGTACTCGCGCTTCAGGAACAGGATGCGGGCCATCTGGTTGAGCACCACCCGGTCCCGCGGGTACTTGGATTCGACCGTCCGCAGCGAGGCGAGGGCCGCGTCGTAGTCGCCGTTGGCCTTCTCGATCAACGACTTGAAGTAATGGACGCGGCTGAGGCTGGAGTCGATCGCGAGCGCCTTCTGGATGTAGGGCTTGGCGCGATCGATCTCGCCTTCGCGGATCAGCGCGCGCGCCACGTTGAGCCAGCCGTCGGCATAGCCGGGCTCGGCCTCGGTGGTGCGCTGGAAGGCGTACTCGGCGCCCTTCAAATCCCCCTGGAGCAGCAGGCCGATCCCCCAGTCGTTCCAGCGCTCCCGGTCTTCCTTGACGATCACCGGGCGCCAGACCGTCCCGGTTTTCTCGCCGGCCCGGCCCACCCTCAGCTCCGCCGTATCCTCGGCCAGGACCATGATCGGCAGATCGGGGATGCGGTCCTTGATCTTGCCCGAGACGTTGGCCGGAATGTTCGCCGGATCGTACGACCATTCCTGGCTGTTGTGATGCGCGGAGACCAGCTCCGGCGCCTGCCCCGGCTTCGGCTGGCCCGCGTAGGCAAACTGCGTGTAGTTGTGCGAGAACTTGCGGTAGTTCAGCTTCGCCGTCAGGGTCAGCGGGCCGCGGGCGTCCTCGGGGATCTTGATGCGGTAGTGGGCCACGTCGGCGGCGCCGGGCGGGATCGCGCGCACGTAGAGCACGCTGCGCGACTGCCAGGCATTGCGCTTGTTGATCGGGTTGCTCTGGCCGTCGAGCTGGTAGGCGCGGTAGAAGTGTGCTCCCTGCTCGACCGGGCCCTTGGTGCCGTCCGGGTTCTCGTCCACCCTGCCGCTCCAGTAGACGACGCGGCCGTCGGCGTCGCGGGCCTGGAGCTCCAGCCAGATGTCGAAGGCGTCGAGCGTGCCGCCTGGGAAGAAGTGGCCGATGGCGCGGGTGCGCACCACCACGTCCACTCGGGCCGTGGAGCCGGGCGCCAGCACCGGGTTCGCCTTGTCGATCGGCGCGGCCAGCTTGCCGACCTCGCGGATGAACACGTCGCCGGTCTGCTCGGCCTCCTCGCCCACGGCGATGCCCGACATGATCCGCGGCCCTTCATCTCCGGAGGCGGAGCGGCGGCGGACCATCTGGGTCTCACCCGTCTCGGCCACGGGGGAAGCGGCAAAGATGTCGACGGTGATGAACCCGGACTTCAGGAACTTCTCCGTGACCTCCATCTGCGCCTTGTCCTGGTTCACGTGGGCGAGCGCCGTGTTCGCCCCTGGGAAGCGGTGGGAGTGGACCTTGCCATCCACGTTGCCCGGGTCCTTGGAGTCGACCAGGGGCATGTGGCAGTTGGCGCACGTCTTCGACTCCGCCGGGTAGTAGAACGACCGCGCGCCCTGGCCCGAGACGGCGCTCGCCTGCCAGTTGTCGTAATCGTTGAAGCCGCGGAACCAGCGGTAGGAATTGACCGGCACGTCCAGGTGCACCTTGTGGCAGGACGAGCAGAACTCGGCCGAGTCCATGCGCATGAACGGCTTCATGAACGTCTTCTTGTGCGGCTCGGGCTCGGTGTAGGTCAGGAACCGGTCCATCGCCCGCACGACCTTGTTCCGGCTGGTCAGGAGCCCGTGCAGCGGGGGGTACTCGATGGTGAATCCGCCCTGCCCCATGCTGCTGTCCACGTGCGTGATGGCATGGCAGGAGGTGCAGGCCAGGCCGGCGTGCGCCTCGGGCGTGTCGAGCTGCTCCTTGATCGGACGCTCGAAGCGGCCGTTGAAGAAGACCGCGTGGTCATGGCAGCCCGCGCACCACTTGCTCGGCTGGGTCCCCACGACATCCTGCATGTACTCGATCGACTTCCGGTAGAACTGGTTGTTGAACGAGGCGAAGTGGTGGGCCGAGCTGTTCCACTGGTCGTAGATGTCCTTGTGGCACTCGCCGCAGACCTTCGAGTCCATGAAGAAGTTGGACGGGATGATGTCCTTGGTGTTCGTGTTGGACGACGACGGGAAGAACGGCGACTTCGGACCGCCGCCCTCCTCCTCCATGGAGGTGGGGACGATCAGCGGGTTCTTGATCCGGTTCGACGGGTTCGGGTTGGCCTTGCGCCAGCCCGCGGCGACCGCGGGCAGGAGGACCAGCAGCGCGGCGGCCACGGCGAAGCCGGTCCGGAAGCGGCGCCATCCCTCACCTTCATTCGCCTTGCGCCAGACCCACGGCGCCAGCGCGGCCACGCCGAGACCCGCCGTGACCACGTGCGCCCAGAAGGCCCAGCGGTTGGCGAGGACGTTGCCGAAGAAGATCAGGTAGAGCCCCGCGAGCAGCGAAAGCAGGAAGAGCGCCACGGCGAGAGGTATCGACCGCCGGGCCTCGGGGCTCCGCGTCAGCCACCACACCAGGCCGGCCGACAGCGCCAGGCCGAGCCCCAGGTGCAGGAGCACGTTGCTCATATAGAAGATCGTGGGCGAGGCGAAGGCCGCCAGGTACGCCGTATTGACCAGCAGCACCAGGAACAGCCCAGCCATCCACTTTCCAAACTTGCCTTGCATCATGATCTCCGAATTCCCCCTTCAGCCCTTCCGGGGATCATACCCCACCGGCTATTTCAGGGGGAACATCCTTCCAGGGCGGCGGTATCGGTAACCGAGGGGGAGGCCAGGCCCGGCGTATTGCGCCAGGTCCAGACCTGGTCTGTCTGCGTGTCGGTGACGGTGAGGGTGTACTCGACAGTGGTCGTTGCCGCGGCGAAGACCCAGTGATGGCCGTTGACCGCACAGCCGTCCAGGACTTTGACCAGCAGCTCCCAATTGCTGGGTGCAAAGAACCAGAAGAGGCCGGAGTCCTCCGAGACGGCCCCCGGAACGACCGAGCCCGGGCCCGCGCCCCCCTGGAAATCCTTCCAGGCCACCTCCACCCGGAAGCGCCCGCCGCCGAGGCAGAGGACCGTGGGGCTCGATGCGCACCCGCCCCCTCCGCCCCCTCCACCCCCTCCAGTATCAGCCGGGCGGCTCTTGCCGGCGACGAAGAGGAAGCCGTTCACCATCGCACCCGGGGGGAAGGTGTTGTGCCCGATGCCGGGCAGGACCTCCTCTTCCCAGGGGACGCCGAGCCGGTCCCACTGCTGCTTCAGGGCCGGGGACGAGCTGACGTTGGGGTCCTGGTCGCCCCAGTACATGCGGATCGGGATCCTGTAAGACGGATCGGCCAGGGTGCCCACCTGGTAGAACCGCGCCGCCATGGAAAACACGGCGCTGTAGCCGGAGCGGGTCTGATAGGCCAGGAGGTAGGCCCAGGTCCCGCCCGCGGAATGCCCGCCAACCGACACCCGCCGTGTATCCAAGGTCAGCTCGGCCTGCACGGTCCGCAGGCTCTCCTCCGCGATGCGGTAGTCCGCCTCGACCCCCCATCCCAGATTGGTCGCGGACTTCGGGAGGATCACGATGAGCCCCGCCTGGTCCGCGGCATCGGTCACATAGGGGCGATACCGGTCCGGGGTATTGCCCGAGCCATGCAGGAAGACCACGGCTGGCGCGGGTTTGGACAGGTCGACTCCCGCAGGCAGATAGCGCCAGAGATAGGAGCCGGTCTCGGGGAGGTCGAAGCGCTTCCAGCCCGGGAGGGGGGCGGCCGTCAGCGGGAGCGCGGAGGCGAACGCGGAGGCGAAAAGGACACAGGCAAAGAAGAGCTTCGTACGGCTGAGCATGGTGTGCCTCGGGCCGCACAGGATAGCACAACGGCAGCTCCCTTCTCTCGTCATGGCGGTTCGGGAGAACTTTTGCCGCATCTCCTTATAGACTCGAAAGGAGCAAGACAATGCATGTGAAAAAGCTGGTCACTTACGGAATCCTCGCTACGGGGGTCCTCACCGGGCTCGGGCTCACCGCAGGCGCCCAGGAAGCCGACGCCCCGCCCTCGAGCGAGCAGGTTGCGTTCGCCCAACGAACGAGCGACCTCCTGCTCGCCACGCTCTTCGCAGCGCTGACGCAGGAATTCGACGAGACCACGGTGGACAACGTGCACGAGGGCAAGCGGTCCATCTCGCTGGTGTTCAACGATCACAACGAGGACATGCGGCTGGTCGGCACCCTGGATCCCATCCAGGAAAACAACCGTCCCAACGACGCTTTCGAGCGCAAGGCGCACAAGCTTGCGCTGAAGGGGGAGGCCTACACCGACGTCCAGCGCGTGAACGATCAGTGGTACTACCGGCGCTCGATCCCTCTCAGCAACTTCAGGGTGGAGTGTTCGTACTGCCACTCCAACTTCCCGGCCGGGCCTACGCCGGACAGGGTTGGCGCGCTCATGCTCCGGGTTCCGATCCAGTAACGCTGCAGGGGCGGAATAACTGCTGATCGAGGCCGTTGACACTAGCGTGCCTGATGCGTGATGCTCAGTGCCATGAGAACTACGCTCACCCTTGACGACGACGTATTGGCCTCAGCGCGTGCTTTGGCCGCTCAACGAGGCGTTTCTATCGGCACCATCGTCTCTGACCTCGCACGGCGCGGGCTCGCCCCCTCCCAGCCTGCCGCCATCCGCTACGGCATCCGGCTTTTCCCCGTGCGACCGGATGCCGGCCCCGTTACCCCTGAGTTGGTCAAGAGCCTGGCCCAGGACGTGGATTGAGCCGCCACCCTCTCGACCTCAACACGCTGCTCGCCTTGCTCGATCCTCAGCACGTGTTTCCTGATGCGGCACACCGCTGGGTCGAGACCACGCCGGCCTTGCGCTTTCTCACCTGCGCGCCACGAGTTTTGCCCCGACGATGTCTCTCTGCTTGATCCCGCGCATTTCGTCCGCCCCGCCCTCCTCACTTCCTCGCGCGTGACCGACCTCTACCTCCCTCGCTCTGGCTCGCTGCCATGGCGCCAACCTCGCCACCTTCGACCGCCGCATCCCCGCCGAGGCCGTGCCCGACGGCCCCCGCCACCTCACCGTGATCGACGCCTGAGAGGCTCGCGCCCGCCGCATCGGGCTAAGACCCGTCGAGCTGCAGGCTGGCCAGCGGGACCGCCCGCTCAGGCGGTGGTACGAAGCGCTCGGACTGCCGTACGGACGGTCTGGACGGTAGTACGGACGATGCGGACAGCCGTGCGGATGGCTCGAGCCTCGGTACGGGCAGCTCGAAGGGCGGTACGAGCCGTTCGGATGGCGGTACGAACCCTTCGGGCGGTGGTACGGATGGCTCGGGAGGCTGGACGGATGATTCGTACCGCTGTACGGACGGCTCCGACGGGTGTACGGACGGTTCGTACGCTCATATGGACGGTTCCAACGGCTGTACGGACGGTTCCGACGTCTGTACGGACGGTTCATACGCCTGTACGGACGGTTCCAACGGCTCTACGGACGGTTCAACCAGCCGTACGGACGGTTCGTACCGCTGTACGGACGGTTCCCCCGGCTGTACGGACGGTTCGTACGCCTGTACGGACGGCTCAACCGGCAGTACGAACCGTTCGAATGGCTGTACGAACCGTCCGTACGTCTGTATCAATGGCTCCCCTGGTTGTAACCACCGCTCGGGCGGCCGTACGGACGGCTCAAACTGCCGTGCGGATAGCTCGAACTGGCGATTGGACAGCTAGGCCTGCTGAACGGGTGGCTCAGATGGCGGTACGAACAGCTCAGACCGCGGCATGAGAAGCTCGGGGATGCTCCCGAGAGGCTCGGGGATGCGCCCGAGAAGCTCGGGGATCCGGGGCATTCACGCCTGGGCGGCCAGTCGCGGCACGGCCTGGATCTGCCGGCGCTCGCCCACCTGCTGGCGCCACATGGCGTAGTAGAGCCCCTTCTGCTCCAAAAGCTCGGCATGGCGGCCGGACTCGATGATCCGGCCGCGCTCGAGGACGTGGATGCGGTCGGCATGGAGGATGGTCGACAGCCGGTGCGCGATGAGGATGGTGATCACGTGGCTCGACGCCACCTCGCGGATCGTCTCGGTGATGTCCTCTTCGGTGAGCGAATCGAGGGAGGAGGTCGCCTCGTCGAAGACCAGGAGGCGCGGCCGGCGCAGCAGGGCCCTGGCGATCGACAGCCGCTGCTTCTCTCCCCCCGAAACCTTGACGCCGCCCTCGCCGATCACCGTATCGAGACCACGGTCGGCGCGCGCCAACAGGCTGTCACAAGCAGCTTTCTTCAGGACTTCCAGGCATTCTTCGTCGGTAGCTTTGGGATTGACGAAGAGCAGGTTCTCGCGGATCGAGCCCGAGAAGAGCTGCGTATCCTGGGTCACGAAGCCGATCTGCGCCCGCAGCTCGTCCAGATCCAGATCCGTGCCCGCCTTGCCGTTGTAGAGGATGCGCCCGCTCTGTGGCTTGTAAAGGCCGACGAGCAGCTTGACGAGGGTCGTCTTGCCCGAGCCCGAGGGACCGACGAAGGCGAGCGTCTCGCCGCGCCGGACGTCGAAGGAGACGCTGGTGAGCGCCGGGGCCGCGGCGGTCTGGTGGGTGAAGGCCACGTTCTCGAACTTGAGCGAGTCGAGCTCTCCCAGCGCCTGGGGGCTCGCGGGCTTCACTTCGAGAGGCAGGTCGAGAATCGCCTGATAGGTTTCGAGCGATGCCTCGGTCTCGCGATAGGTATTGATCACCGTCCCCAGTTCCTGGAGCGGCCCGAAGATGAAGAACGAGTAGATGAAGAGCGAAAAGAACTGGCCGACGGTGATCTGTTGCGTAAAGATCAGATACAGCATCAGGAAGAGGATGGAAGTGCGCAGGGCGTTGACCGCCGTGCCCTGGATGAAGCTCAGCAGGCGCAGGGAACGGACCTTGCGCAGCTCGAGCTTGAGGATCTTGTCGGTGATGGAATTGAGCCGCCCGATCTCTTGGCTGGCGAGCCCGAGGCTCTTGACCAGCTCGATGTTGCGCAGCGATTCCGTGGTCGAGCCGGCGAGCGCCGTGGTCTCGGCGACGATGACCTTCTGGATTTTCTTGATCCTTTGCGACAGGACCGAGCTGAGCAGGCCGATCAGGGGCACGGTGAGGAAGAAGATGGGCGCGATGAGCCAATGCACGGAGATGGCGTAGATCATCACGAAGACGACGCCGACCAGGGTCGTGAACAGCGTGTTGACCGCGGCGCCGATCAGCTTTTCGACGTCGGCGCGCACCTTCTGCAGCTTGCCGAGCGTCTCGCCGCTCCGCTGGTCCTCGAACAGGGCATAGGGAAGCCCCAGGGAGTGGCGGACGCCGTCCGCGTAGAGCTGGGCGCCCAGCCGCTGGGTGACGACGTTGACGAAATAGTCCTGGAAGTTCTTGGCCACCCGCGAGACGAACGCGACCCCCACCGCCGCGCCGAGCAGCAGGCTCACGCCGCGGAAGAACTGGGCGGTCGTGTACTCCTTGTAGCGGGTCGCATACTCGTCGATGACATGGCGGAAGATCAGCGGGTCGAGGAGAGAGAAGACCTGGTTGACAGCCGCCAGGAGGAGGGCGAAAGCCACGAGCCCCCAGTAGCGGCGAAGATAGGAGAAGAGGAGTCGCATGCCTCCTATGATAGCCGCGGCGCTGCTGCCGTCGCGCCTTCCCGCAGAATCTCGAGGAACGGCCTCCCCCACCCTTCCATCCGCTCCTCCAGCTTTTCGGTGCAATCGCAGTCGCAGCAGGCCCAGGGCTCGCTGCCGTCGAGGTCGCGGCACTTGCGCCGGCTGTGGGCGTCCTGGACCTTGACCAGCTCGAAGTACTTCTCCCAGTAGGGACGCTCCTCGTCGAGCGGCTCCCAGCAGAAGCAGACCTCGACCCAGCGCGCCGTCCCCTCGTCGGTCCAGCGCGCCTGGGCCATGTTCTCCAGGTACTCGCTGCCCGCGACCGAGCCCTTACCCAGGGTCCCGTCCTCGATCGCCTCGAGCAGGTCAGCCTCCTTGCCGGGCTTCACCCGAGCGGTCACCAGATACCTCATGCGGCCATGCTAGCATCCAAATCCGGCAGGCCGAGTGCCATAGGAATCGCTTGAACATTTTCAAAGAGCCAACCCATCCTTCAGCCGGCCCCGCATTCCTCATGGGCGGGGGCGAGCTCGGTGCGCTCATGCGCGCCTTCGATTGGCAAAACACGCCCTTGGGACTGCCGGAGGACTGGCCGCAGAGCCTCAAGACGGCAGTGCGCATCATGCTGACCTCCCGCCAGCCCATCTGGATCGGATGGGGCGAGGAGCTCATCTATCTTTACAACGATCCCTACAAATCCATCATCGGCGGCAAGCATCCGAGAGCGTTGGGCCAGCCGACCTCGGCCGTCTGGCGGGAGATCTGGGACGACATCGGCCCGATGCTGTCGACTGCCATGAGCGGCGACGAGGGGACCTACGTCGAAGAGCAGCTCCTCATCATGGAGCGCAACGGCTATCCGGAGGAGACGTACTACACGTTCTCCTACAGCCCCATTCCGGAGGATGGAGCCGGCGGAGGGCGCGCCGGCGGGATCATCTGCGCGAACACGGACGACACCCGGCGCGTCATCGGAGAGCGCCAGATCGCCCTGCTGCGCGAATTGGCCGCCAGCACCGCCGATGCCCGCACGTTGGAGGAAGCCTGTCAACGAAGCGCCCGCGCGCTGGCGACCAATCCCCAGGACGTGCTCTTCGCGATGATCTACGTGGCCGATCCCAGCGGCAAGAGCGTTTCGCTCGCGGGATCGTGCGGCATGCCGGCCGGGCATCCGGCGGCTCCGGAGTCGGCGGCGCTCGACAATGCGCTCTGGCCGTTCGAGGATGTGATCGGGACGCATGAGCCGCGGCTCGTCGGCAACCTGGAAACGTTGTTCGGCCCCGAGCTGCCCAGGGGTGCCTGGCGGCAGCCTTCATCCCAGGCGGTCGTCCTGCCCATTGCGGCGACGGGAAAGACAGGCCGCCCGGGTGCTCTCGGTGCTCTCATCGTCGGGCTGAACCCTTTTCGCCTGTACGACGACAATTACCAGGGCTTCCTCTCCCTGGCTGCCGGGCAGATCTCCGCCAGCATCGGCTATGCGCGCGCCTATGAGGAGGAGAGGAAACGGGCGGAGACGCTGGCCGAGCTGGACCGCGCGAAGACCGCTTTCTTCTCCAATGTCAGCCACGAGTTCCGCACGCCTCTGACGCTGATGCTCGGCCCGATCGAGGAGATGCTCGCCAAATCCTCGGAGGAGCGCGACCTCCTGTCGCTGGTCCACCGCAACGGCCTCCGGTTGCAAAGGCTCGTCAACATGTTGCTGGACTTCTCCCGCTTCGAGGCGGGCCGCATCCAGGCGTCCTACGAGCCGCTCGATCTGTCACTTTTCACGTGCGAGCTGGCGAGCACCTTCCGCTCGGCCTGCGAGAGGGCGGGCCTGGAGCTGAACGTCGATTGTCCCCCGTTGTCCGAACCGGTCTACGTGGATCGGGACATGTGGGAGAAGGTCGTGCTCAATCTCATCTCGAACGCCTTCAAGTTCACCCTGGAAGGCGGGATCGAGGTCGCCCTGCGGGCCGTGGGCGGCAATTCCGAGAAGGCCGAGCTGACCGTGCGGGATACGGGTGCCGGCATTCCGCCCGAGGAGATGCCAAAGCTGTTCGAGCGGTTCCACAGGGTCGAAGGCACACCGGGCCGCACGCAGGAGGGCTCGGGGATCGGATTGGCGCTCGTGCAGGAGCTGGCGCGGCTCCACGGCGGCGAGGTCCGTGCCGAAAGCGAGCTGGGCCGGGGCACCACATTTTTCGTCACCGTTCCGTTCGGCAAGGCGCACCTGCCCGCCGACCGCATCGGCGCCGCACGTACACTCAACTCCGCGCAGATCGGGGCCGCACCGTTCGTCGAGGAAGCTCTACGCTGGATCCCCGACGCGCGCGAGGAGTGGCCGCCGGCGGACGCGTCCCTGGATTCCAGCAAGCCGCGCATCCTGCTGGCCGACGACAACAGCGACATGCGGGATTACATCCGCCGGCTCCTGAGCACGGAGTACGAGGTCACGGCCGTCGCGGACGGAGCAGCCGCGCTGGAGGCCGTACGCAGGGAGCGGCCCGCCCTGGTTCTCACGGACATCATGATGCCCGTCCTCGATGGCTTCGGCCTGCTCCGGGAGCTCCGCGCCGATCCTGACACGCGCGGCCTGCCCATCATCATGCTCTCGGCCCGCGCCGGGGAGGAGAGCCGGGTCGAGGGCCTGGATGCCGGGGCCGACGACTACCTGGTCAAGCCGTTCAGCGCCCGCGAGCTGACGGCTCGCGTGAATGCGCACCTGCAGATGGCCCGGCTGCGCCGGGAGGCCGCGGAGGCCCTGCTCGCGAGCCACGCCGAGGCCGACCGGCGCAAGGACGAGTTCCTGGCGACGCTGGCCCACGAGCTGCGCAATCCGCTCGCCCCGATCCGCAGCATGCTGGAGATCATGAAGCGCGCGGACGGCAACGCCACTCTGATGGAGAGGGCCCGAGCTACCATGGAGCGGCAATTGAGCCACATGGTCCGGCTCATCGACGACCTCCTCGACGTGAGCCGCATCAGCCGGGGCAAGCTGGAGCTCAGGCGGGAGCGCGTCGAGCTGGCGTCGGTGGTGTCTCAGGCCGTCGAGGCGTGCCGCCCGCTCGCCGAGCGCGCCCATCACGAGATCGAGGTCAATCTGCCCGCGGAGCGGATCTACCTGGATGCCGACCCGGTGCGGCTGGCACAGGTCTTCGGGAACATTCTCAACAACTCCTGCAAATACACCGACCCGGGAGGAAGGATCCGGATCACGGCCGAGCGCCAGGACGGCGAGGTCGTGGTGAAGGTCAGGGACAACGGCATCGGCATCCCATCGGACAAGCTGGGCGCCATCTTCGAGATCTTCACGCAGGTCGACCGGACGCTGGAGCGGTCCCAGGGCGGGCTCGGCATCGGCCTGACGCTCGTGCAGCGGCTCGTCGAGATGCACGAGGGCACGGTGACGGCCTACAGCGACGGGCCGGGCCGAGGGAGCGAGCTCGTGGTCCGTCTGCCCATCCTGGCCGGGCAGCCGAATGCCGAGCAGGCGGCGGAGGACGCCGCCAAGGTGACCGCCCGCCGCATCCTGATCGTCGACGACAACCGGGACGCGGCCATGACCCTCGCCATGCTGTTGGAGCTGAGCGGCCACGAGGTCCGCAACGCCTACGACGGCCTGGAGGCCGTGGACGCGGCGGCCGAGTTCCGTCCCGACATCGTGCTGATGGACCTCGGGATGCCGAAGCTCAACGGCTACGATGCGGCGAGCCGAATCCGGGAACAACCGTGGGGCGAAAGCATGGTCCTTTTCGCCATCACCGGCTGGGGACAGGACGAAGACCGCCGCCGCACCTCCCAGGTCGGCTTCGACGGCCACCTGGTCAAGCCGGTCGACTACGCCGCAATCGTGAAGCTGCTCGCCTCCCTTCCGGCTACCAGCCCGGAGCGATCACGAATCCCGTGACCCAGTCGTCCTCAGGCCGCTGGAACGGCTTGGCGTAGTAGAACTGGAGCACCGCGAAGCCGCCGAGCAGCACGCGGGCCGCGATGCCGGCGCTCACCACCGGGATGCGCTCGATCGAGCGCTTCTCGAAGCGGAGCACCGGGGTCGTCTCCGAATCCCAGGCCACACCCGCGTCCACGAAGGCCGAGAGCTCCGTGGGCAGGAACGACGCGTCGAAGATGCCGAAGCCGCGGGTGCCCAGCAGCGGCACGCGGAATTCCAGGTTCAGCACGCCGAGACGGCTGCCGATGAGCCGGTCGAATTCGGGGCAGGCCTGGGGATCGCCTGGCACTTCCGAGCAATCGGAAGCGCTGATGTCCCCGATCTCGTAGCCGCGCACCAGGGTGGGCCGGCCGACGTAGAGCTGGTTCAGGCGCTCGCTCTCGGAGTCCGTGCCGTAACGGCCGAGATGGAGGCCGCGCATGGCGAACGTCACCGGCCGCAAGAAGAAGTAGCGGCGGTAGTCGGCGAGGAACGTCTGGTACTCGAGGTCGCCGAACGTGGGCTCGATCTCGAAGCGGTAGCGCTGGCCCCGCACGGGCGAGGTGAAGCCGAAGTAGCTGCTGTCGCCCACGAGGGCGAAGCTGCCCTGCATCAGCGATAGCGACTCGGGCGAGGGGAGGTCCCGCTCGCTGCGCTCGACGACCCTGTCCCCCACCACCGCCACCCGGAAGAGCTCGGCCTGGAAGTCGAGCCGCGTGTAGCCGACGCTCGCCTCCAGCCGCCGGGTGGCCGAGAACGGGAAGCGCGAGATCAGCGCCGCCTGGTCCTGGATGACGGTTTCGCGGATCTGCTCGATGACCCGCGCGTTGAATTGCTCTCCGTCGATCTCGACGACCTCGTTGCGGGCCGTGGTGAAGGCCGAGATGTAGGGCACATGGCCCGCGGCGCCGCCCCACTGCAGGCGGCTGGCCTGATTGAGGTAGTACGCCTCGGCGCCGAACTCGCTGAACGACGAGCCGCTGCCTCCATAGAGGGTGAAGCCGACCTCGCGCTGGTTGAGGACGTCGCTGAAGAAGGCCGTGATGTCGCCGCCGAACGCGGTGCCGGTGGTGCTCACGCCGACGCCGACCGCGGGGCCGACGAAATCGAGGGAGAGCTTGGGCCGGTATTCTTCGGTGTCCAGCTCACCGGCGCGCGCGCTCTCCAGAGGCTGCGGCTCGCCGAGGTATTGGGCCACCACGCTGTTGGCCCGCTCGCGGAGCGGCGGCAGGCTAGCGACGCGGGCGAAGGGGAGAGGATCCGGGCCGGCCGGCACGCCGCGCGCCTGCTCGGCGTCGAGGCCGTGGATCTGGTAGGTCGTGTCGTGGAAGACCGAGAACATCACCCGGCCGTTCCCCTCGGAGACGGAGAGGGCCGGCGAGAGCCGGGCGATGCCGGTCACGCCCGTGGTCAGGTGGGTCACCCGGAAGATCTCGCCGCTGGCCATGTCCATGCGGTAGAGGTCGCTCACCCCCGCGGCGTCGGAGAGGAAGAAGAGGTCTTTCCCTCCTGGCCCGAACTGCGGGTTGATGCGCTGGCCCTGTTCGCCCTGGCCCACGGGGACGAGCTCGCGCGTCTGGCCGCTGGCCACGTCGATCGACCAGATGGTCATCGGCCCATCGGCAAGCCGGGTCAGGTCGGTCCCGGCGCCGCGGTCGGAGACGAAGGCGATCGTGCGGCCGTCCGGCGACCATTCGGGCTGCATGTCGCCGAAGCGGTCGTCGGTGAGTTTGCGCGCCTGTCCGCTCGCCACGTCGAGCAGGTAGAGGTCGGAGATGCCGCCGGCCGAGCCGGAGAAGGCGATGCTGCGGCCGTCCGGCGACCAGGCGGGGTTCCAGATCGCTCCGACACCCTGGACTTCGTAGCGGCGCTCGACTTTGCGTGAGCGCACGTCCAGGATGGCCAGCTCGTTGTCCCCGCCCGCGAAAACGGCGAAGACGAACCGGCGGCCGTCGGGCGACCAGGAGCCCGCCGAGTCGAGGAAGCGCAGGGCGTCGAAGTGGGAGTCGGCGTCCGCGGAAAGCAGTTTGGCCTTGATCTCGCCGGTGCGGGCGTCGGCCAGGTAGAGGTCGAACGTGAACAGCCGGCGCGTCGAGAAGAAGATCACCTCCGTGCCGTCGGGGCTGATCACCGGGGCGATGTAGGTGTCGGTCGACTCTTCCTCTCGGGGGAGCAGCCGGGCTCCCAGGGTTTTCGGCGTCTGCCGGGATTCCAGCACCGGCGTGTAGGCCTCGCGGATGGAGGCCTTCCAGAGATCCGAGAAGCCCTTGTCGTCCAGCCCGAGGGTCTCCTGCAGGCCGAGCTCCAGGCCAAGGGCGGTGCCGCGGGTGAAGAGGCGGCCCACGGTGCGGTCGTTCCAGCGCCCGCCCACGTAGGACCAGAAGGCATGGCCCCAGCGGTAGGGGAAAAAGCGCGGATCGCGGGAGATCTGGCGCAGGTCGGGCAGCTCGTCCCGGGCCAGCGCGTCGCGCAGCCACATGGAAGTCTGGGGCGAGGTAGGGCCGAGAGAGAGGTATTCGGCAAGGCCTTCGATGAACCAGAGGGGGATGTCGTAGCCGCCGCCCTGCCCCCCCTGGACACCGCCGCCTTCCCGGATCAGCGGGTCTTTGAGGATGTCGTACTGGAAGACGTGGACCAGCTCGTGACCGAGGACGTGGTCGGTGTCCTCGTAATTGCCGGTCAGCGGCAGCACGACGCGGGTGCGGAGCCCTTCGGTGACGCCCCCGGTGCCCTGGCCGATCAGGCCGCGGACGACGGTGGTCTGCTGGAAGTCGCTCTGGTCCGCGTAGAGGACGATCGATTTGCGCTCGAGGAAGTCGCGCTCGAACACCTGCCGGAGCCGGGCGTACCAGCGCTCGGCCATGCGGGCGGTATCGCGCACGGCCTTTTCTTCCTCGGGGTAGTAATAAATATCGAAGTGCTCGGTCTTGAGGACCTGCCAGTCGAACTGCTCCCACTGGACCTTGTTGCGGCCGAAGTACTGAGCAGGGAGGAGGGAGGGCAGGCAGAGAAGAGCAAACAAGAAAATCCCGGTAAGGACCGCCGGGCGGCGGGACGCGGGGTGCTGCATGGGCATTAAGTCTCCTCTCGGGTCACAGTGGGGCTCCGCGCGCGACCTGTCGGAACCCATGGACCGTCGGAGGAAAGGACAAGCCCCGGCGGAGCCCCACCCACCCGTGGCATTCAAAACTGATGCCTAAGAGGGGTCTTCGGCGACCGCCACTTCCTCGGGCACGGCCGCCTGCTTCCCCGAGAAGAGCCGTTTCAGGCGCAATCGGAGGAGATCGGCTTCGGCCATCGCCCAGATGCGCAGCCCCCGGCCGGCCATGCGGAACGGGGCAAAGCCCAGGTTGAAGAAGGCTTTGACCCTTCGTCCGTCGTTGCGGATGCCGGCCTCTCCCATCTCCCGGCGTGCCAGGGCGATCTTCTTGAAGCGCCGGTTGTAGATCCGCATCAGGTGATAGCTGAAGAAGGCAGGTTTGGGGCCGAGCACGGGCATCCAGTGGAACTTGCCCATCACCCGGTAGGCGGGGATGATCACGAAGATGTAGTACTGGGCCGTCTCGATGAGGAACGAGGCGGAGTGCAGGTCGTGCTCCCCCATGTAGTAGTACTTGTCGCGGTAGATCGAGTGGAAAAAGCGCCAGTAGGAGCGCAGGAAGATCTCGTTGTGCTCGCGGATGCGGGCGGCGACGTCCTCCCCCATCGTCTGGGCCTTGATGATCTCCACCGTGGCCTCGACGCTGAAGGCCGCATGGTCGAGCCCCGGAGAGTAGTAGGGATCGAGGAACACGGCGGCGTCGCCGAGGAGGGCCCAGCCGCTCCCCATGTACTGGCGGGTGGCATAGGCCAGGTTGGAGAACGTCCGGAGGTCCTCCGGCCGCATGCGGGCTCCCTGGAGCAGCTCGGCGGCCATGGGGATCCGCCGCAGAAAGGCTTCGTAGCCGGCGGCCACTTCCTTTCCCCGGTCCAGGTGGACGAGGCGGGTGTCGAAGACCACGCCGATGCTGGTCTCGCCGTTGCCCAGGGGGATGAACCAGACCCAGTAGCCAAAGCCCATGTAATGGTTCGTGGCGAGGCGGCGGGAGCTGACGTTGCCGCGGGAGAGCGAGAGCGGCCCGCGCGCGGCGAAGTCGTCGAGATGGCGCACATCCTGCCAGCGGCACCAGACCGCGGCCGTGGGATGGTCCTTGTTGCGCTCGATCAGGTTCAGGCGCCGGCCGAGGAAGCAGGTGCGGCCGGTGGCATCGAGGACCCAGCGGCAGGCGATGGTCTCCGCCTCCCCTTCCGCCGTCTCGACCGTCACCCGGTGGTCGAAGTCGCCCAGATCGACGTCCTTGACGCGGGCAGGCCGGAGCAGCTCGGCCCCTTCCTCGACCGCGGTGGCGAGGAGGTGCTCGTCCAGCACATCGCGGCGGAGCTGGAAGGAGGGGACGGTGCTGCGCAGGAACGCGCCGGACTCGCTGGCGTTGGCATGCCCCCGGACCTTGTCGTTCTGGAACCAGTAGCGCAGCCCCTCCTTGGGGAGGTGCTCGCGCTCCAGGTGCTGCCACTGGGCGAGCCGGCGGGTGAGGAACATCCCCGACATCTCGGTGGTCGCCTCCCCCACCTTCTCGTCGAACCGGCTCTGCCGCTCGACGATCAGGACGGAGAGGTCGGGCCGGTCCCGCCTGAGCAGGATGGCCGCCGAAGCGCCCGAGAAGGCGCCGCCGAGGATGATTACGTCAAAACGTCGCATCGGGGCGAGTCTAGCATCGGACCCTCACCCCGGTCCCAGGGCTTGCGGAACCCCTTCAATCCAGGCACAATAGACTGCGGAACATGCCGCTGTCTCGACCTACCTCCGTCCGCCTATCCCTCCGTATGCGCTAGCGAAGTCTCTATACCCCATCAGATTGGAGCGAACTTGAGTCGCAAGATGCTGATCAACGCGCAGCGCTCGGAAGAGCTGCGTATCGCCATCATCCAGGGCAACAACCTGGAAAACTACCAGGTGGATATTGCCGAGTCGGGCCTGACCCGCGGCAACATCTTCCGCGGGATCATCGCCAACATCCAGCCTAGCTTGAACGCCGCGTTCATCGACTACGGCCTGGAGCGGCACGGATTCCTGTCCATCCAGGACGTCGTCCCCGAGGCCTACTACCATTCGCCCCGGGGCGGCCATCCGCGCATCGAGGATGTGCTGGAAAAGGGCAAGCCCATCGTGGTCCAGGTGGCCAAGGATGCCATCGGACAAAAGGGGGCGGCCCTCACCACCAGCCTCTCCCTCGCCGGGCGCTACCTGGTCCTCACCCCGTTCGAGAACACCCGCGGCGTCTCCCGCAAGGTCGAAGACGAAGACACCCGCAAGAAGCTCAAGACCCTCGCCAACGGCCTGGACCTCCCCGATGGCTGCGGCATCATCGTCCGCACCAACGCCCTGGACCAGACCAAGGCCACGCTCTCCCGCGACCTGGCCGCACTGCTCCGCCTCTGGAAGCGGGTGCAGGCCGCCGCGCTCGACGGCAAGGGCACCCGGCTCATCTATACCGATCAGGACCTCATCCTCCAGGCACTGCGCGACTACCTGGATTCCAGCATCGAGGAGGTCCTCGTCGACGACGAGGAGGCGTTCCAGAAGGCCCGCGCCTACATGCAGGCCTTCATGCCGCGCGGCAAGACCCGGCTGACCTGGTACTCGGACCGCCTGCCCCTGTTCTCCCGCTACGGCCTCGAAGCCCAGATCGACCGCATCTACGAGCGCCGCGTCGATCTCCCCAGCGGCGGCTCGATCGTGATCGACGGCACGGAGGCGCTGACCGCCATCGACGTCAACTCCGGCCGCTCCACCAAGGCCGGGACGCAAGAGGAAACCGCGCTCAACACGAACATGGAGGCCGCCGGCGAGGTCGCGCGCCAGCTCCGGCTGCGCGACATCGGCGGCCTGCTGGTCGTGGACTTCATCGACATGCGCGCCTCCAAGAACCAGCGCAAGGTCGAGAAGGCCCTCAAGGACGCGCTCAAGGCGGACAAGGCGCGCACCACCGTGGGCCGGATCTCGCCCAACGGCCTCCTGGAGATCAACCGCCAGCGCATCCAGCAGGCGCTCCAGGTGCGCACCCACCGGAGCTGCCCGACCTGCAACGGCTCGGGCCGCCTGGCGAGCGAGGAGATGGTGAGCCTGTCGCTGCTGCGCCGGATCGAGGCGCGCGCGGCGAGCGGCACCATCCAGGCGGTCCGCGTGGGGCTCCACCCCGAGCTCGCGGACGCGTTCCAGAACGACCGGCGCAAGGAGCTGTCGGACCTGGAGCAGGAGTTCGACATCAAGATCGAGATCATCGCCGCGCCCGGCCTGCATCGGCCGGACGAGCAGATCGAATGGGTCAAGCGCGAACGGCCCCTGCCGCCCGCCAAGCCGAAGCCCGCCGCCGTCACCCTCCAGCCCTGGGACCTCGCCTTGCCGGATGCCGACGAGGAGGAGGATGAGGAGGAGGAGCAGCAGCCGGCAGCTCCGCCGAGGGCCGCCCGAGAGAGGGGCCGGGGACGGGAGCGCGACCGGGGAAAAGAACGCCGCGAGCCAGCCGAGCGGCCGAAGCCTGCCCAGGCTGGCGATACCGCCGAACGGGTTGCTGCCGAGGAAACCGGAGCCGAGGCCGAAGCCCGGCGGCGCAAACGCCGCCGCGGTGGACGCAACAAGCGCAAGAAGGTGAACGGCAACGGCCTCACCGCCGGCGCGCCGTCGGCCGAAGCCGCGTTCCAGGTCCACTCCGAGCCCGGCGGCGAGGAGGACCATGAGTCTCACTGGGACGACGAGGGAGGCGAAGGCGGAGAATTCGAGAGCGGTGATCATGCCGCCGAAGCCGAGGGCTCCGAAGGCTCCGAAGGCTCCGAAGGAAATACCGCCGCCGCCGGCAAGCGCGACCGCGGCCGGCGGAGGCGGAGGCGGCGCGGCGGTGCCCGGAGCCGGGATGACAAGGCCGGCGGCGAGGTGTCCGCCGAGGGCGCACCCGCGCAAGAGCCGCCCGCGCCCCCTCCGACCTGGGAAAACCCCGAGTCCTGAGGTTAGGCGCGAGCCTTTCTCTCATGCGAAGATGAGAACGGGTAGGGCGTCACCTGCCCGCGGCTCACTGGAGGCTCCGATGTTCGAACGGATCACATTCGATCCCAGGATCATGGGCGGACGCGCCTGCATGCGTGGAATGCGGATCACCGTAAGCCATGTGGTAAATCTCGTGGCGAACGGCATGACGGTCGAGGAGATCGGCCGTGAGTACCCCGCTCTCGAGCCGGAGGACATCCGGCAGGCTCTCCAGTACGCGGCCTCCCTGGCCGGTGAGGAGGTCTACCCTCTGTCCGCAGCCTCATGAGGTTCCTGACCGACGTAGGAGCTTCGCGCACTACGGCCGAAGAGTTGCGCAGACAGGGTCATGATGTGCTCCACCTCAGCGAGGTGGGATTGCACCGGCTTCCCGACGACGAGATCTTGACCCGCGCCCGCGAGGAGGGCAGGATCGTCATCACCTTCGACCTGGATTTCGGGGATCTGCTCGCCGCGGGCGGTTACTCCATGCCTAGCGTCATCCTCTTCCGGCTTCACAATCCGGCTCCCCTCTCGGTGAATTCCAAGCTGCTGGAAATCATTTCCGAGAGGGGTGAGGATCTGGAGCGTGGCGCAATCGTGATCGTCGAAGATCAGAGATACCGACTGCGGCGACTTCCCATTCAACGGTAGAAGATCGGGAACGAAGCCGGATCGGCCTCGTGCATGAGGTCGTAAACCGCTTCGAAGACCGACTCGCGGTTGGGCTTGGAGAAATAGTCGCCGTCCGAGCCGTAGGCCGGGCGGTGCTCCCTGGCGGCAAGGGTCCGCGGTGCGGCGTCGAGCCAGGCATAGCCGCCCTGCACCTCGAGCACCTGCTGCATCATGTAAGCCGAGGCCCCTCCGGGCACGTCCTCGTCCAGGAAGAGCACCCGGTTCGTCTTCTTGAGCGACTCGACGATCCGGCTGTGGCGGTCGAACGGCAGCAGCGTCTGCACGTCGATCAGCTCGATCTCGATCCCGACTCCGGCCAGCCTCTCCGCTACCTCCATGGCAATCCGGCAGAGCGGCCCGTACGTGACCACCGTCACGTCCCGTCCCTCGCGCAGCACCTCGGGCACGCCGAGCGGCACCGTGAATTCGCCGATGTTCGCAGGCAGCTTCTCCTTGTGGCGGTAGCCGTTCAGGACCTCCACGACGATCGCCGAGTCGTCCGACCGGAGCAGCGTGTTGTAGAAGCCGGCTGCCTGCGTCATGTTCCGCGGCACGCACATGTAGATGCCGCGCACCAGGTTGATGATGCCCGACATGAGCGAGCCGGAATGCCAGATTCCCTCCAGGCGATGGCCGCGCGTGCGCACGATCACCGGCGCCTTCTGCTGCGCCTTGGTGCGCCAGCGCAGAGTCGCCAGGTCGTCCGACAGGATCTGCAGCGCATAGAGGATGTAATCGAGATACTGGATCTCGGCGATGGGACGGAGCCCGCGCATCGCCATCCCGATCGCCTGGCCGACGATCGTGGCCTCGCGGATGCCGGTGTCCGTCACCCGCAGAGGGCCATATCTGGCCTGCAGGCCCGCGAAGCCCTGGTTGACGTCGCCGATCTTGCCCACGTCCTCACCGAAGGCAATCAGGTTCGGGCGCTGACGGAGGTGCCAGTCGAAGCAGACGTTGAGCACCTCGAAGCCGTTGAGGAGCGGCGCGTCCGGCGCGTAGACCGGAGCGACCTCGGGGATGTTCAGCGCCGACTCCGGGCCCGTGCTGTAGACCTCCGTGTTGAAGCGGTCCTCGTTGATCCGGTCCTGCTCCTGTTTCCATTCGACCAGGCGGCGGGCGGCGGGCAGATCCTCCCCCGCCGTTACGATGAGGGCGCTGTGGAGCGCCGCCATTACGTCGCGCCGGAGCGGCGTCTGCATGCGCTCCAGCTCCTGGCGGATTGGCTCAATCTCTGCGCCTCGCGCAGACTCGCGAGTGAGCTCGGCCATCATGGTCAGGACGGTTTTCCGGTCCTCCTGGATTGGATCGACGAAAGCCTTCCAGGCCCGCTCCTGCGCCTCGCGCACGGTCTGGACGGCCTCCTGCTCGAGAGTGTCGACCTCGGACGCGGACGCGATCCCCTGAGCGAGCATCCACTGGCGCATCTTGCGCAGGCCGTCGACCTCCTCCTCCCAGGCCAGCCGCTCCGCGCTCTTGTAGCGCTTGTGGCTGCCTGAGGTGGAATGCCCGTGCGGCTGCGTCATCTCCACCACGTGGACGATGGCCGGCACGTGCTCGCGGCGCAGGATCTGGGCGGCGTTCAGGTAGGTCTCGCAGAGGCCGGGGTAATCCCAGCCCTGGACCGTGTAGAGGTCGTACCCCTGGCGCGTGCCGGGGGCGCGCCGGAAGCCGGACAGGATGGCCGACAGGTCCCCCTTGGTGTTCTGCATCTCGTTGGGGACCGAAATGCCGTAGCCGTCGTCCCAGATCGAGACCATCATGGGGATGCCGAGCACGCCCGCGGCGTTGATGGATTCCCAGAACATGCCCTCCGCGCAGCTCGCGTTGCCGATGGTGCCGAAGGCGATCTCGTCGCCGTTGCGGGAAAACTTTGATGCTTCGGGGGTGTCACGCAGCTCCGGCAGCTCGCGGTAGAGCTTGGAAGCGTAGGCCAGGCCGACCAGGCGCGGCATCTGAGTGCCGGTGGGCGACACGTCCGCCGAGGAATTGAAGCGCTCGGCAAGATTGTGGAAGCCGCCGTCCGGCCCCACCAGGCAGGTCGAAAAGTGGGCGGTCATGGAGCGCCCGGCCGAGCAGGGCTCCAGCGTCAAGTCGGGATTGGCGTAGAGCTGGGCGAAAAACTCGTCCAGCGTCAGCAGGCCCAGTGCGAACATCAGCGTCTGGTCGCGGTAGTAGCCGGAGCGGAAGTCGCCGGGACGGAAGGCGCGCGCCAGGGCCACCTGGGCGACCTCCTTGCCGCCGCCGAAGATGCCGAACTTGGCGCGGCCGGTGAACACCTGCTTCTCACCGATCGCGCTCGCCTCGCGGCTCTGGTAAGCGATCCGGTAATCGCGAAGGATGCTCTCCTTCGTAAACTGCTCGGGTCCCGACTCGGACGGAGGCGCCTGATCGCCACGTAGGGCGGCACCCCGGTCCACGAGAGGAAAAGTCATGCGCGAAACCTCCGAAGGGAACCGGCCAAGGGCCGGATTCTGCCCGGAATGCTACCACGCGCCCCCGTGGTAGCATCCCGGCGCCAAGCCATCTTGGATGAGGAGGTTATGCAGAACAATCCATTGCACTACCCGGCTTTACTCTCCCTGGCGGCCCTTCTCCTGGGCGGGTGTGCCACGGCCCCTTCTCCCGCGAAGGCCGAAGCGCCTGCCGCTCCCGCGACGTCCAAGGACAGCAGGGACAGCAAGGAGAGCAAGGACACCAAGGACCCCAACGACGCCTATCTCTCTACCTACAAGCCGCTGCCGTCCGGACCGGTCCTGATCACCAACGCCACGATTCTCACCGCCGCGGGCGACCGCATCGAGCGCGGATCGATCCTGCTGCAGGACGGCCGCGTCTCTAATGTCGGCGGGGGCGGCAACATCCAGGCGCCGGCCGGTGCCACGGTTGTGGATGCCACCGGCAAGTGGGTCACGCCGGGCATCATCGACGCCCACTCCCACCTCGGCGTCTACGCCTCGCCCGGCGTCCAAGCCAACGAAGACGGCAATGAGATGACCAACCCGGTCACCGCGGAAGTCTGGGCCGAGCACGCGGTCTGGCCGCACGACCCCCAGTTTCCCCTCGCCCTTGCCGGCGGGGTCACGGCCATGCAGATCCTGCCCGGCTCCGGCAACCTGATCGGCGGGCGCAGCGTGACGATCAAGAACGTCCCCGCCCTGCACGTCGACCAGATGAAGTTCCCGGGCGCCCCCTACGGCCTCAAGATGGCCTGCGGCGAAAACCCGAAAGCCGTCTACGGCGAAAAGGGGCGCGCCCCCATGACCCGCATGGGCAACGTGGCCGGCTACCGCCGCGCCTGGATCGATGCCGCCGAATACCGCCGCAGTTGGGATGAGTACCGCCAGAAGAACAAGGACAAGGACGCCCCGGCCAAGGACGCCAAGGACTCCAAGCCGCCGGTCCGCGATCTCTCCAAGGAGACGCTCGCGGGCGTGCTCGCCGGCGAGATCCTCATCCAGAACCACTGCTACCGCGCGGACGAGATGCTGACCATGATCGACATTGCCCGCGAGTTCGGCTTCAAGATCGCCGCCTTCCACCATGCCGTCGAGGCCTACAAGATCGCCGACGTCCTGGCCCGCGAGGGCATCTGCTCCGACATCTGGGCCGACTGGTGGGGCTTCAAGATGGAGGCCCTGGACGGCATCCGCGAGAACGCCGCGATCCTGCAGAAGGCGGGCGCCTGCGTGGTCATCCACTCCGACTCCGCCGATGGCATCCAGCGGCTCAACCAGGAAGCCGCCAAGGCCATGGCCGCCGGCAACCGCATGGGCATGACCATCCGGCCCGAGGATGCCATCCGGTGGATCACGATCAACCCCGCGAAGTCGATCGGGGTCGGCGATCAGACCGGGTCGCTGGAGGTGGGCAAGATGGCCGACGTGGTGATCTGGAGCGGCAACCCGTTCAGCGTCTACAGCCGGGCCGAGAAGGTCTACATCGACGGCGCCCTCATCTTCGACCGGGGCAAGCTCCAGCCGCGGACCGACTTCGAGGTCGGAATCATCCCCAACGCCCTCGGAGGTGTGCAATGAGAAAGGCCCTGTTCGCCCTTGCCGCTCTCATGGCGCTTCCCGTGGCAGCCGAGACGGTCGCCATCACCGGCGGCCGGGTCGTCACCCTGGGACCCGCGGGCACGATCGACGGCGCCACCGTGGTGATCCGCGACGGCAAGATCGCCGCGGTCGGCCGCGACGTGGCGGTGCCGAACGGCGCCCGGCGCATCGACGCGGCCGGCAAGATCGTCACCCCGGGGCTCATGGACTCGCTGAGCCAGATCGGAGTCGTCGAGGTCGACGCGGTCGAGGCCACGCAGGATTCGGCGACCGAGGACGACCGCATCACCGCGGCCTTCAACGTGGCGGACGCCATCAACCCGCGCTCCATGGTGATCCCGGTCAACCGGATCGAGGGGCTGACGCGCGCGGTGGTGGCGCCGCGAGCCCGGGCCAGCCTGATCGCGGGGCAGGCCGTGGTGATCCACCTGGGCGGGCCGGGCGACTACCTGGTCAAGTCGCCGGTGGCGATGTTCGGCGTCCTCGGCGAGCGCGGAATGCGCTTTGGGGGCGGCTCCCGCGCCGCGGCGCTGCTCCGGCTGCGCGAGATCCTTCAGGACGCCCGCGACTTCAACGAGAACCAGAAATCCTACGAGAGGGGCGAGCGGCGGGACTACATCCTCTCCCGGCTCGATCTGGAGGCCTTACAACCGGTGATCCGGGGCGAGCTGCCGCTCGTCCTCACGGTCAACCGGGCGAGCGACATCCAGACGGTGCTGCGGATCGCGAAGGAAGAGAAGCTGAAGATCATCCTGGCCGGCGTCAGCGAAGCCTGGGAGGTTGCCGAGGACATCGCCGCGGCCAAGGTCCCGGTCCTGATCAATCCGATGGAGAACCTCCCCGACAGCTTCGAGTCCATCGGGGCCACTCTGGAGAACGCGGCGCGCCTGCACCGCGCCGGAGTGACCTTCGCCTTCATGACCCGCGACGCCCACAACTCGCGCAACATCCGCCAGAACGCCGGCATCGCCGTGGCCAACGGCCTGCCCTGGGACGCCGCCCTGGCCGCCATGACCGCCGTCCCCGCCCGCCTCTGGGGTCTGGCCGACCGCTACGGCACCCTCGAGCCGGGCAAGGACGCCGACGTGGTGGTCTGGGACGGCGATCCGCTGGAAGTGACCTCGTTCCCCGAGGCGGTCTTCATCCGGGGAGTCCAGATTCCCATGGAGAGCCGCCAGCTAGAGCTGCGAGACCGCTACAAGGACGTGGGCGGCACCCAGCCGCACGCCTATCGCAATCCCTGAAGATTCGAACGGCCCTCCCGGATGTCTCGGGAGGGCTGCTACGTTGAAACGTATCCCGGATACGTTGAAATCCCTTGAGCCTACGTTGAAAAGCGAACCTCCTACGTTGAAAAGCGTCCCGCCTTTTCAACACAGACGGTCCTGTACGTTGAAATATCTCGATCCTACGTTGAAGATCCACCTCTCTACGTTGAAAAGAAGGTCCACTTTGCAACGTACCCTGTCGCCTTTTCAACACGGGAAGGAGTCTTTTCAACGTA
>DATLNC010000259.1:0-72658 GCA_035536935.1 Thermoanaerobaculia bacterium | reverse complement strand
CCCTGGGCCGCCTCGACGTGCTCGACGGAGATCCGGTGAAGCTCCTTGGCATGCTCCCAGCCCTTTTCGGGATTGAGCGAGGCCGGGAGGTAGATGGCGAAGACCAGGGCGTCGACGCCCCCTTCCCGCAGGCGGGGGAGGTCGATGTGGCGGTCGGAGCGGCGCTCCGCCAGGCTCGCGGGGCTCTCCCAGAGGCGGGTGGGGACGTCGGTGTGGCCGTCGAGGACGAGGCAGTCTTCGTGGAATCCCATGGCCCTAGTCTACGGAATTCCGACCCTGCATCCCTTGTTGTAGCACCTGCCGGAGAACCAGCCTTGCCAGGAGACCACCTCATCGGCTAGGCTACCGCGTTCTCGGAGACGGAAATCCACCCGGTACAAAAGCCCGGGAGAAAAGGATCTGAACGTGAAGAAAGACATCCATCCCACTCTGCACATGGTCACGGTGGTTTGTGCCTGCGGCAACACCTTCCAGACGCGCTCGACCCAGGAAGAGGTGCGCTTGGAGATCTGCGGGGCATGCCATCCGTTCTTCTCGGGCAAGCAGAAGCTGATCGACACCGCCGGACGCGTCGAGCGCTTCAAGCGCCGGTACGCCAAGGGCGCGTAAGCGCCATAAAGCCAAGAAACCGTGGGCCCGCCGGGGCCCACAAAATCCCATGAAAGAGCCGGAAACCGAGCTGCTGATCGGCGGTCAGGCGTTGATCGAGGGAGTGCTGATGCGCTCCCCGGGCGCCTACGGCATTGCCGTGCGCCGGCCCGACGGCAGCCTCGCCCTGCAGAGGGCCAAGGTCTCCTCCATCGCCAGGCGCTGGCCGGTGCTCAAGCTGCCGATCCTGCGCGGCGTCGCCGTACTTTTCCAGTCGCTCTTCCTCGGCATCCAGGCGCTCAACTTTTCGGCTCTCGAAGCCGGAACGGCCGAACAGCCGGAGAAGCCGGATGCCTCGAAGCTGGCCGTCGCCGGCTCCATGGCCGTGGGCCTGGGGCTCGGCGTCGTGATCTTCCTGCTCGTCCCGCTCTGGCTGACCGAGCTTGCCCAGAAGTACGTCTTCGGCGAGATGCACAGCCTGGCGTTCAACCTGTTCGACGGCCTGCTGCGGGGAATCTTCTTCCTGGCCTACATCGTGGCGATCTCGCGGATGGATGACATCCACCGCGTCTTCCAGTACCACGGCGCCGAGCACAAGGTGGTTTTCGCCTGGGAGTCCGGGCGCGGGCTGACGGTCGAGAACGCCCGCGTGCAGAGCCGGCTGCATCCGCGCTGCGGCACGAGCTTCCTGCTCTTCGTGCTGCTGGTCTCCATCGTGCTCTTCGCGGTGATCCCGAAGAGCGCGCCGTTCCTGGTCAAGTTCGGTGGCCGCCTCGTGCTGGTACCGCTGATCGCCGGCCTCTCTTACGAGGTGCTGCGCCTGACCGCGAAACGGAGCCAGGTATCGCCGGTCTTCCGCGTCCTCGTCGCTCCCGGGCTGGCGCTCCAGAGGATCACGACCCAGGAGCCCACGGACGACATGCTCGAAGTTGCGATCGTCGCCCTTCAGGAAGCGTTGCGCGAGGATGGATTGCTGCCCGAAGCTATAGCCACCGCCGAGGAAGCCCCGGCCTTGGCCTGACGGAATAAATCATGTTCGACAAACTGTCCCAGATCGAAAAGACCCACGAAGAGCTGACCCAGCGGCTGATGGATCCGTCCGTGCTGTCGGACCACAAGGCCTGCACCGAGACGAACAAGGCGCTGGCGGAGATTTCCCGTACGGTCGAGCTGTTCCGCGAGTACAAGCGCGTCCGGCAGCAGAGCCGCGAGACCGAGGAGATGCTTGCCGCCCTGTCGAAGGACGACGAGCTGTACGAGATGGCGCGGGAGGAGCGCGAGCAGCTCCTGCAGCAGGTTCAGAAGCTCGAGGACCAGCTGCGTGTCGAGCTCACGCCCAAGGACCCGAACGACGGGCGCAACGTCGTGCTCGAGATCCGGGCGGGCACGGGCGGCGACGAGGCCTCGCTCTTCGCCGCCGAGCTCTTCCGCATGTACACGCGCTACGCCGAGCAGCAGGGCTGGCGGATGGAGATCATCGACCTGTCGGAGTCCGAGGTCCGCGGCGTCAAGGAGGTCTCGGCCATCGTCGAGGGGCGCGGCGCCTACAGCCGCCTCAAGTACGAAGGCGGGACCCATCGCGTGCAGCGGGTGCCCGCGACCGAGTCCGCCGGCCGCATCCACACTTCCGCGGTCACCGTCGCGGTGCTGCCCGAGGCCGACGACGTGGAGGTCGAGGTGGACGAGAAGGATCTCCGCATCGACCGCTTCTGCGCCTCCGGCCCCGGCGGCCAGGGGGTGAACACGACCTACTCGGCCGTGCGCCTGACCCACATCCCTTCGGGGCTCGTGGTGAGCTGCCAGGACGAGCGCAGCCAGATCAAGAACAAGGCCAAGGCGCTGCGCGTGCTCAAGTCCCGCCTGCTGGAGATGGAGCAGGAGAAGGCCGACAGCGCCATGACCGAGGAGCGGCGCAAGATGGTGGGCAGCGGCGACCGCTCCGAGAAGATCCGCACGTACAACTTCCCGCAGAGCCGGGTGACGGACCACCGCATCGGCCTGTCGCTCCACCAGCTCCCCTCCGTCATGGAGGGCGACCTGGATCCGCTGATCGAGCCCCTGATGAGCCACTTCCAGGCGCAGAAGATGGAAGAGGCTTCCAGAGTGAATTGAGGGCTCGGGTTACAATGCCCTCCTCAAGGAGGGCAGTCCCCATGAAAAAGATCGCCGCCGCCGTTCTCGGCCTGTCCGGGCTCTTGCTTGCCGGGTGCTTCGACATCGAGCAGACCCTGACGTTGGAAAAGAACATGTCCGGCAAGGCCGGCTACGCCATGAAGTTCGACATGAAGCCCATGGTCGGCTTCATGGCCGGGATGAAACGGGCGATGGAGGGCAAGGAGGGGCCACCCACCGCGGAGGAGATCGCGGCGGTCGAGCAGGAGATGCTCGCCTCCAGCAAGGCGGAGAGGAAGATCCCCTCGAAGGAGGAGATTGCGAAGAATCTCCCCAAGGGGGTCACCCTCCTCGACAGCAAGGTCCAGGAGGACGGCCTCAAGTTCGGCATGAACGTGCTGTTCGGCTTCGACCACATCTCCAAGCTGCAGGAGATCGAGCTCAAGAGCGCGGAGCCGGAAAAGGCCCAGCCCCCGGAGGCGCCGGCGCCCCCCGGCCCCGGCGCCCAGGGGCCGAACCCCATGGAGTCCCCCTTCGGCGGCCTTCAGTTCAAGGACGAGGGGGACACGTTCCTGGTGACGAGCCCGGCCAACAACCCGATAGCCGACCAGAAGGAGCAGGCGTCCCAGATGGAGATGTCCCCGGAGGACAAGAAGCAGATCGAGGAGATGCTCGGCAAGCTGCGGGTGGCCTTCAAGATCACCGCGCCCTTCAAGGTGGTCGAGCACAACGCCCACCGCAAAGAGGGCAACACGCTCATCTGGGAGTACAACCTGGAGTCGTTCGAGAAGATGAAGCCCGAGGATCTGGCCCAGGGGGTTCGGGTGCGGTACAAGAAGTAGGGGGAGGGGGCCTTACCTCCCGGCCCCCAGCCGCCACAACGCCGCCACCGTCAGCTCGCCGATGCGGTGGAGCTCCTCGATCGTCAGGTACTCGTCCGTGCCATGGCCGCGGTAGGGCACTCCGGGCCAGGCCGGTCCGAAGTCGATTCCGTCCTTGAAGAGCCTCGCCTGCGTGCCGCCGCCGATCGCGATCGGGCGGCCGGACGTGCCCGTCACCTCTTTCCAGACGGCGAGGAGGTTCGCGACCAGCTCACCTTCCGTGGGGACCAGGTGCGGCTGGTTGAGAAGCTGCACGGCCGGGATGATCTTCCCGCCCTCGAAGGCCGCAACCTTCTCCGCCACCCGCTCCTCGATCTGCTTCTGATCGATCCCGAGCGGCACCCGGATGTTGATCCGCGCCGCGGGCGCGCCTTCTTCCTCCATCAGAAAGACGAGGCAGGAGGTCAGCTCCCCCATGACCGGATGGTTGTGGGCGATGTTCAGGCTGCGGCCGTCGGTCTCCAGCCCCACGTTGGTCCCGACGAACTCCGCGAGGGAGCCCCAGGCATCGGGACGCAGGTCGAGGGTCGAGAGGAACGCCGTCAGGTCGCCCAGGGCGTTGTGTCCGCTGCCCGGCTCGGACGTGTGCCCGCCCTTGCCCCCGGCTGTCAGCTTCAGGAGGTTCCCTTCGCGGGTGACGGTCAGCTTGGCCGGCGGATGCTGAGAAGCCCATCGGGCGGCGAGCTGGTCCAGGCTTTCCTGGGACCCCTTCCCCACCCACTCCACCAGCGCCTCGCCTCCCTCGGGGATGATCGAGTTGCCACTGCCCCCGGACATCTTCGCCACCCGCCAGGAGCCTGATTGCGGCTGTTCGCCCCGCTGGGCGCGGAAGGTGACGAGCCCGTACGCTTTCTGGGCATGGGTCACCGGGTAGTTGGCGTCGATGCCGAGCGTGCGGTCCGGCATGGGCGCGCGCTCCAGGTAGTAGGGGATCTCTTCCCAGCTCGACTCTTCGGCGTTGGCGACGAGCAGCCGGAGGGTCCAGCCGAGCGGCCAGCCCGTGTCGCGCAGGGCCGCCATGGAGTACAGGGTCACAATGATCGGACCCTTGTCGTCCTCCGTGCCCCGGCCCACGATGCGGCCGTTCACGATCTTCCCCTCCCAGGGCGGAGACGACCAGTGCTGGCCCTGGACGTCCTGCACGTCGCCATGGGTCAGGACGGCGAGGATCGGCTTCGGGCCCGGGAGGGTGATCTCCTCGACGCGGCCGTCGAAGGACTTGAACTGCAGCCCGAGCCTCTTCGCCTTTCCCTCCAGCCACTTGCGCTGCTTGCCGAACTCGGAAGCATCCCAGTTCGTCCGTCCCTCTTCGGCATAGGTCCGGAAGCGGACCATCTCCTGCAGGTCGCTGACGATCCGGTCGCCGTACCGCGCCACGAGGTAGCGCCGCAGGAGGCAGGAGGCGAGGGTGGAGGATTCGGCCGGAACCGCCGTCTCCGGCTCCAGGGCTTCCACCCGGGAGACCAGACCGGCGTCTCCGGCTTTCTTCGCCGAGGAGGCCACGGCCTTGCGAAAGACGCGGAAACCATCCGGGCCGGTCTGCGCGGCCAGCATCGTCACGGCGCGGGCACCCGCCTGGAGATGGGCACCGAGGCGCTGGCACTCCGAGCCCCCGGGCAGCTCCTGCGCCTGGACGGAGGGAACCAGAGTGAACAGGAGCGTGAAAACGGCTCCGGCGGTCATCTTGTTGATCATGGGGCCTTTTACCATAATGAGGGCGTCGCGATCTCTTTCATAATCCTGAGGGGCGGGCACAGGCCGGCACCGGTACGTACACCTCGAGATCGCGCTTGGGGTCTCTCAGTAGATAGACACGGCCACCGGCCGGCGCGTAGACCTGATGTAGCCCCCTAGGAGGTGAGGATGATCCGACCCAGGCTTGGCGTGCTCGCTCTCCTGCTGGCGCTCTCGGCGATTCCGGCCGCGGCCGGTCCACTCCAGATCACGGGCAGAATCCTCAATCCTCCCAAGGACGTTCAGGTCGAGCTGCGCCCCTGGACGGTCGAGTACGCGGAGGCGCTCCGCCGGCTCAAAGGCGAGGCCATCCTCCCGATCGCCTCGGCAAAGCCGCGCCTGGACGGCTCATTCACAGTCAAAGTCCCCGACACCGGCTTCTACTCCGTCGTGGTCCACGCTCCAGGGCACCTGGCCATGGAGGGCTTCGTCCCGTTCGTGGTCGAGGAGACGGAGATGCCGCCGGTCGAGCTGCTGCCCACCTCTCCTCTGGAGGTCCGGGCCGTCGGCGCGGACGGGCAAACTCTCGCCGGAGTCACGATCCAGGCGCTCCCGCTCAAACAGGAGAGCGGCGACTGGCGCGCGGCCGAGCGCAGCGCCGTCACAGACGCGGAGGGCAAAGCGGTCTTCCGCCGCGCCGAGGGCGAGGCGCTGACCCTCGTCGTCACCAATCCCGGACGCTACTCCACGGCCCCGACGAGCCCGACCGGCGCGTCGCAGACCGTCCGCTTCCCCGCCCAGAAATCCCGGATGGTCGAATTCCGTGGCGCCAACGGCAAGCCGGCCGTGGGCGCGCTGGTCCGGCTCTCCCGCCGGGGATGGCCTTACGGGCTCACCGGCGAGGACGGCCGGATCCCCCTGCCCGTCCCTCTGAATGATGAGATCGGTCTGTTCGCGGAGGACTCCAAGGGCCTGCGGATCGAGGTCGTCATGACGGTCGAGGCCGGCGAGGGGACGGACGTGCACGTGGTCACCCTGAGGACTCCGACTCCCACGGCCGGCCGGATCCTGGAGGCGTCCTCGCGCGAGCCGATCGCCGGCGCCCTGGCATGGAACGGGGGGACCTCCTGGGCGCGGACCGGCTCCGGCGGGACCTTCGAGATCCGCGCCCCCTCGGGCGACAGGGGCCGGGTCGAGGCCTCAGCCGCGGGGTACACGCGCGCCCTCCTCCGCTGGCAGAGGGATGAGAACGCGCCGATCACCTTCCTCCTGGGACCCGCCGCCCCCATCTCCGGCCAGGTCGTGGACGAGGCGGGCAAGCCGGTCGAGGGCGCCAAGATCGGGACGGTCACCAACCCGGCCGAGTACCGGAACGGGATCGAGAACAAGTGGGCCTGGAGCGGCCCGGATGGCCGCTTCGTGCTCCGGCGGCTCCCGGCCGGCCGCATACATGCGCTCGCGGCGGTCAAGGAGGGGTTCGCGCCCGCGCGCCAGCTCTGCGATGCCACGGCGCCCGTCCGCCTCACGCTGCGCCGCGGCACGCTCGCGGTCGGCCGGGTCGTGGACGAGCAGGGCCAGCCGGTCGCGGGCGTCGAGCTGACGCTCGTCCCGGCCGACGAGCAGGACCTGACGCCCAGGCCGGCGATCGATTTCAGCGCCGTGTCGGACGCCAAGGGGAGCTTCCGGATGCCGAACGTGAGCGCCGGCCAATTCGACCTGCTGGCGTCACGGCCGGGCTTCACCTCGACCACCCTGGCCGGCATCCTGATCCCGGAGAGCGAGGCGCAGGCCGACGTCGGCGAGGTCACGCTCCTGCCCGGAGCCGCGATCGAGGGCATCGTGGTGGACGAGCGCGACAAGCCGGTCCAGGGGGTTCAGGTCGTCCTGACCCCGTTCGGGTCGGACAACGCTCCAGGGGACGAGCGCTTCATGTACCGCGGTCCGGTCGAGACCGGTCCGGACGGCCGCTTCCGCATCTCCGACCTCCGCCGCGGGATGCGGGTCGGCTTGAAGGCAATGCACCCGGAGCTCACTGCCGCGGAGATGACGGGCGTGGAGGCCCCGACGGCCGAGCCCGTGCGCCTCCGCCTCACCCGTCCCCGCAGCCTGGAGGGCCGGGTGAAGGACAGGCAGGGCGAGCCTGTCGCCGAGGCCCGCCTCTACTTCGGCGATACGGCCGGCCCGCCGATCGGGGGCGGGTGGGAACGCAGGCCCGCCCATGGCACGACGGATTCGGAGGGGCGCTTCGTCCTCACCGGCCTCAAACCGGGGACGGCCTACGTCACGGCGATGGCCTCCGGCTACCGGACCCGGTCCGCGCAGCCGGTCGAGATCCCGGAGGAGGGACAGGCCCCGCCTCTCGAGATCACCCTGGAGCCGGGGACCTTCCTCGAGGGGTTCGTGCGGGACAGCCGGGGCAACCCCATCCCCGAGGCCAGCATTTTTCTTCAGGGGCCGCCCGAGAAAGGCTTCACGGCGATCGTCCAGGTGGACGAGGAGGGGCATTACGAGGCCAGCGACCTGGAGCCGGGGCCTGTCCAGGTCCAGGCCACCTCCCGCAGGGGCCCGAGCGCCCACGCCTCGCTGGAGATCCGGCCGGGCAGGAACCGGCTCGATCTCAAGCTTTCGGAGGGGACCGAGGTCTCGGGCCGGATCGTCGACGCCCAGGGCTCTCCCATTCCGGGGGCGAGCCTCCATCTCCGGCCCATCCCGAGGGAGGAGCAACCGCAGGTGTTCCTCGGGGAGTCCCAGGCGGTCAGCTCCGCGGACGGCTCGTTCCTGTTTCAGGGGGTCGACGACGGCGAGTACCGGCTGCTTGGCACCCGCCAGGGCTTCGCTCCCGCGGCGCTGCTCGGGCTCCAGGTTGCCGGCGCCCCGGTTTCCGGTCTGGAACTGCGGCTCGGTCCGGGCGCGGTGATCCGGGGGCGCCTCCTAGGGCTGGACCCGGCCGCCGTGAGCCGGGTCAGGGTGACGGCGTTCTCGACGGAGTCAGGGGAGACTTTCCTGCAGGGTGTCGTGGACTCTTCGGGGAGCTACCGCATCCAGGACGTGTCTGCGGGAGAGTGGAACGTGATGGCCTCCTTCAACTCCCCCGACATGGTCACGGCCCGGGTCGAGGTGAGCCCCGGAAACATGGAGGTCGTGCAGGACCTGGAGTTCCCATCCGGCTTCACGCTGACCGGGCGGGTGCTGCTCGACCGGAGCCCGCTGCCCCGGGCCCAGGTCATGGTCTACTCCACCAATCAGGAGAAGCCGGCCGGAGGGCAGAGGGAGACCGCCTACGACGGCACCTTCCGCGTGGATCGCCTCCCCGCGGGGACCTACTCGCTGAGCGTGATGACGGCCACCGGCCCCATCCATGCTCAGACGCTCGACATCAGCGGCGACCGGGACCTCACCATCGAGATCGCGACCGGCGCCGTCGAGGGCCGGCTCCTCTCGCCGGAGGGTCTGCCGATAGCCGGAGCCTCCATCTCCCTGGCCGCCGAGCAGACACAGGGCGCCATCCTGGGACCGAGCGCGAGCAGCGACGACCAGGGCGCGTTCGCGCTCCCCGGCGTCCCCGCGGGCACCTACAAGATGCTCGTCCGGGCCGCCGGCTTCGCCCCGGCCGAGAGCCAGGTCGTGGTGACGCCCGGCGGGACGGTGCACGTGGATCTGGTCCTGCAAAGTGAATAGCATGTTATCCGTGCTATCGTGAAGACGGATGATCCGCGCGTTCAAGAACCCCGGGACCGAGGACATCTTCAATGGACGGAACACCAAGGCAGCTCGCCGCTGTTGCCCTCAGAGTCTCTGGACCGTTGCAAGCCGAAAGCTGGATCCGGTTGACTCAGCTGTGAGCCTCGGAGATCTGCGGGTGCCACCGGGAAACAAGTTGGAGCGTCTGTCAGATGACCGGGACGGTCAATGGAGCATTCGAATCAATGATCAGTACCGGGTCTGCTTTGTCTGGACCGACAATGGACCCGACGAGGTTGAAGTCACCGATTACCATTGAGCCGAGTAGCAAGAGGTAGCCATGGTTCGCATACCCACACACCGAGAGCCGACACATCCGGGCGAGATGCTGCTGGAGGAGTTCCTGAAGCCGATGGCCTTATCCCAGAGGGATCTTGCCGATGGGATTCACGTCCCTTACCAGCGAGTGAATGAGCTGATCAACAAGAAGCGGGGCATGACGCCGAGCACCGCCCTTCGCCTGTCGAGATTCTTCGGCACCTCCGCGGATCTGTGGATGAACCTGCAGCTTCGCTGGGACCTGTATCAAACGGGGCTCACCGAGGCCAATGAGTTGAAACGCATCAAGAGGATCAGGGCGGCAAGTTAGGACGTGCCCACCGTCGCCCAACTCCTCGCCGAGGCCCGCCCTCGCCTCGCGGCCACGGCTTTCGGAGCTCCTCCACGCGAAGCGGCCCTCCTGCTCGGACAGCTCCTCGGCCTCTCCGAAGCTCAAATCCTGGCTCATGACGAGCGGGAGGTGCCGGCGGAGACGGCGGAGCGCTTCCGGTCCCTCCTCGAACGGCGGCTGACCGGCGAGCCGGTCGCCTACCTCCTCGGCGAGCGGGAGTTCTACGGCCGGCCGTTCGCCGTGGACCCGCGGGTGCTGATCCCGCGGCCCGAGACCGAGCACATCGTGGAGGAGGCTCTCGCCATCTCTCTGCGGGAACGGCCCTGGATTCTGGATGTGGGCACCGGCTCGGGCATCCTTCCGGTCACGCTCGCGCTCGAAATCCCCGGGGCTCGGACGGTGGGGACCGACATTTCCCCCGGCGCGCTCGCGGTGGCTTCCGGCAACGCCCGTCGGCATGGAGTGGCGGGCCGGGCGCGCTTCCTGGGCGCGGATCTCGCCCACGGGCTCGACCTCTCCCGCTTCGACCTCGTCGTGAGCAATCCACCCTACATCGATGCCGGGGAGGCTCCCTCGCTCTCGCCGGAGGTTGTCGACTTCGAGCCGCACATCGCACTCTTCGCCCCCGGTCTTGGGGACGGGGGAGACTCGGTCCTGGCCCGACTCTTCGCGCTGCTGGGTAGTGGTATCCGGCCCGGAATCCGCGCTATCGTCGAGATCGGTTTCGGACAGATCGAGGCGGCCTGCCGTCACGCCGAGGCATCCGGCTTGCACTTTGCCGGCTCGCGCCGCGACTATGCCGGCATCCCTCGGGTGGTCGTTCTAGAGCGCCGGTGATCCGGCAAGGGGAGTCATGGACAAGTTCCACATCATAGGTCCCACGCGGCTGGTCGGCCGCGTCAAGCCGAGCGGCGCCAAGAACGCCGCCCTGCCCGCCCTCGCGGCCAGCCTGCTCCTGGACGGAGAGCCGCTGACCCTCCATCGGATGCCCCGGGTACGCGACATCCGCACGATGATGCGCCTGCTCGAGCACCTGGGGATCAGTTGCGACGATACGGGCGGCGCCCTGGTGCTGCGCCGCGACCGGCCGAACCCGGACCACGACGCGCCCTACGACATGGTCAAGACGATGCGCGCCAGCGTCCTCGTGCTGGGGCCGCTGCTCGCCCGCTTCGGCCATGCCCGCGTGTCGCTCCCCGGCGGCTGCGCCATCGGCGTGCGCCCCATCGATCAGCATCTCAAGGGGCTGGAGGCGCTCGGCGCCGAGGTCAAGCTGACTCATGGCTACGTCGAGGCCACGGCCGACCGCCTCCGGGGCGCACGCTTCCGGTTCGACATGCCGACCGTGACCGGCACGGAGAACCTCCTCCTCGCCGCCTCCCTCGCCAAGGGCACCACCGTGCTGGAGAACTGCGCGCGCGAGCCCGAGGTGGTGGACCTCGCCAACCTTCTCAACGCCATGGGCGCCCGCATCTCGGGCGCCGGCGAGGAGACGATCGAGATCGAAGGCGTCGACGGCCTCGGCGGCGCCGAGCACGCGATCATCCCCGACCGGATCGAGGGCGGGACCTACCTGATCGGCGCGGCCCTCACCCGCGGCGACGTGACGCTGGAGCAGGCCAGCCCCGCCGATCTGGCGCCTCTCCTGGACAAACTGGCGGAGGTCGGTGCCAAAGTGGAAGTCGACGGTACCGACATCCGCGTGCGCGCCGAGGGCGACCTGAATGCCTGCGACCTGGAGACCCAGCCTCATCCCGGGTTCCCCACCGACCTCCAGGCGCAATACATGACGCTGATGACCAGCGCGGCCGGTGTGTCGACGATCCGCGAAACCATCTTCGAAAACCGCTTCCAGCACGCGCCCGAGCTCATGCGGATGGGTGCCGACGTCCGGGTGGACGGCGGCTCGGCCCGCATCCTCGGCCCCAGGCACCTCACCGGGGCAGCCGTCATGGCGACCGACCTGCGCGCCTCCGCATGCCTGGTGCTCGCCGGCGTGGCGGCCGAAGGGGAGACGGTCGTGGACCGGATCTATCACCTGGAACGGGGCTATGAAGGAATGGAACTGAAATTGCAAAGTCTGGGTGCACGGGTGGCTAGATGGGTGGTTTGAAGAGCCGCCCTGATTGATCCCATCCCCCCTCTCCCCGGCCCTCTCCCCCGTTTCGGGGGAGAGGGAGAAAAGCGGGCGCTGCGGGGGACGGCTCCCGGCTCCGGATGATCGTCACCCTCACCTTCCTCGCCGCCGTAACGATCGCCGATCCTCGTCCGGCTCTTCTGGAGATGCAGCTCGCGGGGCGTCAGCGCGACGCCCTCGCGCGCGTCGAGCAGGAGCTTGCCGAGCGGCCGGAGGCGTCGCAGAAGCTCGGCCTCGAATACCTGCGCGGCCACCTGCTCGAAGAGTTGGAAGATCCCCGCGGATCGGGCGAGGCCTTCGCCGCCGCCATGGCCCGCACCCCGGAGCTCGGCGCCTACAGCCGCTACCGTCTCGCGCTGGAGCAGGAGAGGATGGGACATCCCGAGGTCGCCGCCGGTCTGGTGGCCGGGGTCGTGGACAGCCGGCGCCCGGCTCTCCTGAAAGACGCGACCCAGCTCCTCTCCCGTACGCTCACGGCCGGCGGCGACTGCCGGCTCCTCGGCGGCCTCAAGCTCGAGGAGCTGCCGGCGGCGCAACGCCGGGTCCTGACCCTCTCCCAGGCCGACTGCGCGCTGCGCTCGGGAGCCCGCGAGCTCGCCCGCGGCATCCTCGTGGCCCTCCTGGAGGAGAACCGCAACGACGACACGGCCCGCGCGGCCGCCGAGCGCCTGGCCGGGCTCGCCTCCGACCGCGAGGGCGGGCGGCTGCCGCTCCTCCTCGGCCTCGTCTTCCACCAGCACCGCGACTTCGAGCGCGCTCTGACGCATCTCCATCGGGCGCTGGACCCGGCGGAAGGGCTGTCCGAGCGCGAGGTGTCCGAGGGACGCTACGCCCAGGGACGCTCGCACTTCTGGCAGGAGCGGTACGCGCCGGCCGCGGTCGTCTTCGGCGGCCTGGCCCATGTCTCCCGCCGGCCCGAGGACCGCTCGCGCTCCCTCTACCAGCAGGGCCGCTCGTACGAGTTGTTGGGCGAGTGGGAGCTGGCGGCGGAGAGCTTCCGGCGGGCCTACATGGCAGAGCCCGAGGGCGAGTGGTCCGCGGCGGCGCTCTTCTCGATCCTGCGGCTGCGCTGGCGCAGCGGCGCCGAGACCCACGTGAGCGACGTCTACGACCTCCTGACCTCCCGCCGCGAGTGGCGCGAGCAGGCGCTGCGGGCGAGCCTCTTCCTCGCTTCGTCCGACATCGTCCGCGGCCGGCCCGACCGCGCGCGGGCCTGGCTCGACCGCGTCCCCCGGGAGACTCCGGAGGAGCGGCTGGAGGTCGCCTACTGGCGCGGCCGGACCGCGGAGCTCGAGCGCGATCCGGTCGGCGCCGTGGCCGCCTATCTCGAAGCGCTGCGCATCGATCTCTATCACCCGCTGGCGCAGGCCGCCCGCGAGCGCCTGAGCTCCGACTTCCTGACCAAGGCGGCCACGACCGAGGCAAGGCGCATGGCCGCCTCAGATCATTTCGAGGACCTCTACGGCGCCTGGCTGATCTTGGGCTCCGGCAACGAGACGGGCAAGAGAGCCTGGAAGCGGGCGCGGGAGATCCTGCTCGCCGACAAGACCAAGGCGCCGCTGGTGAAGCTGGTGGAGGTGCCGGTGCGGAGCTGGCCGATCTGGGAGGAACCCGCGCGCCACCCGGAGGAGATGCTGCTCGCCCTCGGCATCCTGCACGAGGGGGCCCCGGCCGTGCGCGAGTACTTTCCGGTGAGCGAGCCGTCCCTGGCCTTCACCGGCTGCAAGCTGCTCTCCCGCGGGGGCGAGCACGAGCGCTCGATCATCCTCGCCGAGACGCTGCGGATCCGCGCCGGAGACCGGGTGCCCCTGATCTTCCAGCCGAAGGAGTTCCATGAGCTCCTCTATCCGTCGCCCTACCGGGAGATCCTGGTGACCCAGACCCGTCTGCGCGGCGTCCCGCCCTCGCTGCTGGCGGCGATCATCCGCGAGGAGAGCCGCTACAACCGCTTTGCCCTTTCGCCCGCGGCGGCGCGCGGCCTGGCCCAGTTCACGCTGCCCACGGCGCGCAGGATCGCGGCCGACATCGAGCTCTCGCGGCTCGATCCCGAGGACCTCTACCGGCCCGAGATCGCGCTGGCCCTGGGCTCTGCCTATGTGGCCACCCTGCTCAAGGAGTTCAACGGCGCGGCACACGTCTCCGTGGCCGCCTACAACGCCGGCGAGCCCCAGGCCGGGCTCTGGAGAAGCTACTGCTTCAGCCCCGAGATGGAGGAGTTCTTCACCAAGGTGAGCTTCCAGGAGACCCGGAACTATCTGAGGAAGGTGCTGACCAGCCGGGCTCACTACGAGGAGCTGGAGTAAAGGACCTCAAGGACACCAGGGACCTCAAGGACAAAACGCCGGGCGGGGGCTCCCTCTCCCCCGGCACGGGGGAGAGGGCCGGGGAGAGGGGGAACGGGATCAATTAAACTCGTCCTTCTTCCCAATCCGCTTGACCACCGGCGGCAGCTGCTCCGCCGGCTTGTCGAAGTAGACGTGAATGTCCGCGGCCCGCCGCAGCTCCTCGGTCCATTTCGCCAGCTCCTGGTTGAGCCGCTGCTCCTTGAGCACGGCGCGGATCTGATCGCGCACTTCCTCCATGGGCGGCACCGGCTGCCCGCGCTTCTGCATCTCGGGCGTGAGCACGTTGCGGTAGTAGGCCGTGATGTCGTCCAGGCTCACGAAGACCCGCGGCCCGAGCTGCTCCTCCACGTGCGTGAAGACCATGAGCTGCCGGGCCACGAGCTGCCGCAGAGCCTGCTGGCTCAAGCCCAGGTCTTGGAGAGTCTTGCGGTAGGCCTCCTCGTTGGGGAAGCGCGCGCGGATCTGCGCCACGTTCTTCGCGATCATGTCCACCGGCACCTGCTCGAAGCCGAAGCGGTCGATCTCGTGGAAGCGCAGCCGTTCCTCGACCAGGCCGTTGAGGATGCGGCGGCGGAACTGCACGTCCCCCTCTCCCTCCCGCGGCTGGACGAGACCGAGGGCGATCACCTTGTCCATCTCGGAAGCGAGAATGGGGTCCTCGTCCACCACGGCCATGACGCGGTCCTTGAGCTCCGGCGTCTGGGTAGAGACAGGCTTGGGCGCAGGCTGCTGGGCAGCGAGGGCAGGCATGGCTATGGCCAAGGCGAACAACAGGTACCGAGCTTTCATTTGGAGACATGCTAGCATCGGCGCGGCCATGACTGAAGGGGGGGAAAACGCGGCATCCACATTGACGGTCGGGCTCGCGCAGATCGACTGCCGCCTGGGCGATGTCGCCGCGAACCTCGAGCGCCACCTCCACTGGATCGATCAAGCCAGACAGCGGGGGGTCGGCCTCCTCGTCTTCCCCGAGCTCTCCCTTACCGGCTACCGGCTGCTTCACCTGACCTCGCGCGTCGCCCTGCCGCCCTCCGCGCCCCAGCTCCGCCGCCTGGCCGAAGCCGCGGGCCCCATGGCGGTCGTCCTGGGATTCATCGAAGAGAGCGACCGCGGAGTCCTCCACAACACCTGCGTTCTGCTCGTGGACGGCAAGCCCGTCCTCTTCCACCGCAAGCTCTACCTCCCCACCTACGGCCTCTTCCAGGAAGAACGCTTCGTGCGCTCGGGGCGCCGGCTGGATCTGGCGACCCTCCCCTGGGGCCGGATGGGGATCCTGATCTGCGAGGATCTCTGGCATCCCGGGCTGGCGCGCCGCCTGGCCGTGGCCGGAGCGCACCTCCTGGTCGTGCCCTCGGTCGCGCCGGGACGGATCGGCGCCGGCGAGCTGCCGGCCAACCACGACACCTGGGAGACGCTCACCCGCGCCACCGCGATCCTCGACACCTGCTGGGTCGTCTACGTCAACCGTGTGGGCTGGGAGGAGGGCTCCTTCTACGCGGGCGGCAGCCACGTGGTGCGGCCCGGCGGCGAGCTGGTCGAGCGCGCGCCGCTGCTCGAAGAGCACCTGCTCGTGACCGAGATCGATTTGAGGGAGGCCGACCGCCTGCGCTGGCGCCTGCCCCTCCTGGCCGACGAACGCCAGGACATCGAGGGGCCGGGATGATCCGTAAGGAGCAGGTGCCGCAGCGGCTGGTGCTCAACGCGCCGCTGGCGGTCGCGGTCCTGACGAGCTTCATCCGCGACGCGGTGGAGACCTCGGGCACGTCCGGGGTGGTTGTGGGCCTCTCCGGAGGCGTGGACTCCTCCCTTTCCGCGGCCCTGGCAGCGCAGGCCCTGGGGCCGGAGCGGGTGCATGGCTTCCTCCTCCCCTACCGCACGTCGAACCCCGCCTCGGAGCAGGACGCCCGCACCGTGGCTGAACATCTTGGCGTCCCGCACCGGGTGATCGACATCTCGCCCATGATCGACGCGTACTTCAAGACGGAGTCTGACGCCGATCCCGTCCGCCGCGGCAACAAGATGGCGCGCGAGCGGATGACGATCCTCTTCGACCAGGCCAAGAAGCGGAACGCGCTCGTGCTCGGAACCTCCAATAAAACCGAGATCCTGCTCGGCTACTCCACGGTCTTCGGGGACAACGCAAGCTCCCTGAACCCGCTGGGGGATCTCTATAAAGCGCAGATCTGGCAGCTCTCGCGCCATCTCGGGCTGCCCTCCGCGGTGATCGACAAGGCGCCCTCCGCGGACCTCTTCCCGGGCCAGACGGACGAGGGGGACCTGGGCTTCGACTACCAGACGGCGGACGAGGTCCTCTATCTCCTCTTCGACGAGGGCCTGCGGCCGGAAGAGGTGGTGGCGAGGGGCTACGACGAGCGCGTGGTGCAACGGATCCTGAGCTACGAGCAGCGCTTCCGCTTCAAGCGGCGCCTGATGCTGATCGCGCGCCTCTCGGGCAGCGCGGTGAACCTGGACCAGGAGATCCCTCGGGACTGACATGGCCGGCAAGCTGGTGGTCGTCGCCACGCCGATCGGCAACCTGGACGACCTCTCGCCCCGCGCCAGAGCCGCGTTCGCAGAGGCCGATCTCGTCGCCTGCGAGGACACGCGGCACACCGGCCGGCTGCTCGCGCACCTGGGAATCAAAAAGCCGCTGATCTCCCTCCACGAGCACAACGAGCGCCAGCGCCTCCCCCGTCTCCTGGCCGACCTGGAAGAGGGGAAGACGATCGCGGTGGCGAGCGACGCGGGCACGCCGCTGCTCTCGGACCCCGGCTTCGTGCTGGTGAGGGAGGCCGCGGCGAAGGGCATCCGGGTGGAGCCGATCCCCGGCCCCTCGGCGATCCTGACCGCCCTGGTCGCCTCCGGCCTGCCGCCGCACCCCTTCACCTTCGCGGGCTTCCCGCCGCCCAAGTCCGGCAAGCGCCGCACTTTCTACAAGACCTGGGCCCCGCTCGGCCACACCCTCATCTACTTCGAATCCCCCCACCGCCTCCTCCCCAGCCTGGCAGACGCCCTCGCCGAGCTGGGAGACCGCCCCGCCGCCATCTGCCGGGAGCTGACCAAGATGCACGAGGAGGTGCTGAGGGGAACGCTATCCGAGCTGCTGGAAGAGCTGCGGAAGCGGCCTTCGCTCAAGGGCGAGTTTGTGGTGGTGGTGGGAAGCGCTATGCCCTAACGAATTACACGAACTTCGACTCCGACGCTCAGCTCGCTCCAACGCCTATCTGCCGTCAGCACAGGCATTCCAAGCTGTCGCCCGAGGGCGAGGCAGGCTCTGTCCCCGAAGGATAGTCCGAGACCGCGGGTGGAGACTCTCAACAGGCCGGCGCGGTAGGCCAAGGGACCATCGAAAGGAGTGACATCCAGCTCAATTCCTGACAATGCGAGCCGGATCGCTTCCTCAGGCATGCCTCGTTCGGCAAGCTTCGCGACGACTTCCGACAGGTTGACGGCCCCTATAGCCGCGCCAGGAATCGTCTTTTCAACCTCTTCCGCGCCGGGCTCGCGGTTCAGAAGGGCTAGAACAGCAGAGGCGTCGAGGACCACCTCACTCAAGCTGAGATTCCTTTCGCCTCTCCTCGATCAACTCGTCCGAGAGAAGCTGGCCTTCCGGAATATAAGACCGCACCAGAGCTTGAGCCCGTCGGATACCCTCCTTTGGGGTCAGCACCCGCAGGCTGTTCTCCTCCAGGATCAAGACCAACTCGTCCCCAGTGTCGACCCCCAGCGCTTTCCGATAGTCGGCGGGAATCACCAGCCTGCCACCTTCGCCGAGCTTTGTCATAATTTTCACCATATGCCACCTCTGCTTCATTCTACCATCCTTGGGACCCAAGAATGCCGGCGAGACGCGGGCTGCATCCGGCCCAGCGCGGCTACAGCCCTCCGGATTTCCCGCTGACGTGCCAAATTGCCTTGCAGACCTCTGCAGAAATTTTTGACGTGCCAAAAAGAAAAACGGGCGCGCCAAATCGCCTTCCAGACCTCTGCAGAAAAATCTAACGTGCCAAAGCGCCTCGCAGACCTCTAAAACCCACGGCAACGTGCCAAATCGCCTTTTAGCCCTCTGGATTTATTTTTAGCGTGCCAAATCGGCGCCGCATAGGGCTAAATTTTTTTGCGGAGCGCCGAATCCAATCCGGAGGGCTGCAACGGACTTCCGGGAGACAGATTCGCTTCAGGCGGGAGAAATCCCCTGGCGGGACCGGAAAACTTCCTGCGTATCTCCGGATAGCAACCCAACTCACTTCAACCGGAGGTTTTGCAGTGAAGCGTATCCTGGCACTCATCGCGGTTCTCTTGACCGCTCTTCCCGTTTCCGCCGAGACCCTTCAGCGTACGTGCGGCACCCCGGATCTCGACCTCGCCACCGTGAAATGGATCGAGGGCATGAGCCGGAAGATCACCACCGAGAAGCTCGCCCAAGAGGTGCAGATTCCGATCGCCTTCCACGTCATCCAGGCCGGCAAGAAGGGCAAGGTCTCCAACTCGCAGATCGAGACCCTCGTGCACAACCTCAACGTCGCCTTCTCCGGCACGCCCTTCTCGTTCTACATCGCCGGCGTCGAGCGGGTGAACAACAAGGCCTGGTTCAACAACTGCTCCTTCGGCAGCAAGAACGAGAAGGCCATGAAGAAGAAGCTCGCCTGGGACCCCCGTTTCGGCGTCAACGTCTACACCTGCCAGACCAACACGCCGGGCAACGGCGTCGTCGGCTATGCCACGTTCCCGTTCTGGTACGCGGAGAACAGCACCATGCACGGCATCGCGCTGCACCCGCTCACCATGCCCGGCTCGGGCAACCCGGAGGTCGGCGTCTACGGCCTGACGCTCGCCCATGAGATGGGGCACTATCTCGGCGCCTACCACACGTTCCAGGGCGGCTGCGCCGACGGCGACGAGGTGGCGGACACTCCCGCCCAGGCCGAGCCCACCATGACCTGCTCCCCCGGCGCCGATACCTGCTCGGGTGGCGGGGCCGACGACGTCTTCAACTTCATGAACTACACCCCCGACACCTGCATGGACCACTTCACCCCGGGACAGGTCCAGAGGATGATCGCCATCACCTCGGCCTTCCGCCCGAGCCTCGTCAACTGAGCCGACGGGAAACCTGGGCGGCCACAAGGGCCGCCCCTACCTTCTAGTGGGATGCGATCGAGGGGATCGCGCTCAGGTACTCGTAGATCGCGCGCAGGTCGCGATCCGTCATCTTCCCGTAGACGGGCCAGGGCATCACCTGCAGGATCTCGTCTGGATCGTCGGGATCGTGCCCGGTCCGCAGCGCCTTCTTGAACTCCTGGTAGGTCAGGCTGGCAGGCTTGCCGTCCTCGTCCGGCGTGATGTTGGCCGAGGTGAACGGGCCGAAGGTGACGCCGCCCGCGAGGTAGCCGTCGGTGTTGATGTGCTCCGGCTGACCGAGGAAGGGATTGCCTCCCGGCGCGTAGGGCGGGTTCGTGTGGCAGTCGTTGCAGCCGCCTTGGGCGTTGACGATGTAGCTGCCCAGGCCGACGAGATCGCGGTTCCGGCCCTTGAGCTTGAGCGGGACGGGCGCGATCTGGAAGCCGCGGGCGATCCGCGCCTGCTCGCCCCCCTGGTTGTTCTGGCCCGAGGCTTCAGGCAGGTTGAACAAAGCCGCACATCCGATCACCGACAGAGCTACGACCCATGCTTTTCTCACGCTGCTCCTCCTTCGGAGAAAGGTTGAGCCTCCATCATAATGCGCGCCATGCGACACGCGCTCCTCTCCCTGATCCTCCTGCTCGCCACCTTCCCTATCCAGGCTGCCGACGCCCCTGTGACGATCCGCGCCGGGCGGCTGCTCGACGGCCGTGGCGGCGTGCTCACGGACGTCACGGTCACCGTCCAGGGCTCGCGCATCGTTTCGGTGGAGCCCGGGGGAAAAAATCCCCCCACCTGGGATCTCCGCGGGCTCACCCTGATGCCGGGCGGGATCGACACGCACGTCCATCTCTCCTGGCATTTCGATCCCGACGGCAAGACCCACCACGACGAGAACGAGGCGCCCGCCCGCACCGTCCTCTACGCCGCCGAGAACGCCTGGCAGACCCTCCAGGGAGGGATCACCACGGTCCAGAGCCTCGGCGCGCCCGAGGACCGCGACCTGCGCGAGGCGATCGGCCGCGGCATTCTTCCTGGCCCGCGGGTGATCACCTCCCTGGAGCCGCTCGGCGAGGAGGGCTGGAAGCCCGAGCAGTACCGGGAGGCCGTGCGCAAGCTGAAAGCCGATGGCGCCGACGTGGTCAAGGTCTTCGCCTCGAAGAGCATCCGCGACGGCGGCGGCCCCACCTTGAGCCAGGAGCAGCTCGACGCCGCCTGCGGCGAGGCGCGCAAGCTCGGCCTGCGCTCGGCGATCCACGCCCACGGCCCGGAGAGCGCCCGCCGCGCCGCCCTCGCCGGCTGCACGGTCGTGGAGCACGGCGCCCTGCTCGACGCCGAGACCCTCCGCGTCCTCGCCGAGCGCGGCACGTACTTCGACCCGAACATCGACCTCGTCTTCCGGAACTACTTCGAGAACAAGGAGCACTTCCTCGGCATCGGCAACTACTCCGAGGAGGGCTTCGCGCAGATGAAGAAGGCCGTGCCCCGCGCCCTGGAGGTCTTCCGGCAGGCGCTCGTCACGCCGGGGCTCAGGGTCGTCTTCGGCACGGACGCGGTCGCCGGCTCGCACGGCCGCAACTTCGAGGAGCTGATCTACCGCGTTGAGCAGGGGCGGCAGGACCCCGGGGCCGCGATCGTCTCGGCCACCTCGCTCGCCGCCGAGTCCCTCGGCCTCGGCAAGGAGGTGGGCACCGCCGCCCCAGGCTTCGAGGCCGACCTGATCGCCGTCGAGGGCGATCCCCTCCAGGACATCCGCGCCCTCAAGCGGGTCGTCTGGGTCATGAAGGGCGGGAAGGTAGCGGTCGTCACTCCGAGATTTGCACCTTGCGGCCGGCAGGGAGCTGATTGAAGACCTGGACCTTGCCGCTCGGCCAGCGCACGGTAAGGCGGTCGGCCGCGGCGGCCTGACCCAGGCCGAAGTGCGCGGCCAGGGCGTTCTGCGACTCGTATGACGAGCCGGTGCGGACGTCGCGGATCTGGGTCTTGCCGCCCGCCGCGAGCTCCAGCCGCGCGCCGATCCCCGAGCGGTTGCTCTTCGCGCCGCTCAGCTCCACCGCCAGCCAGCTGCCGCCCCCGCCGACATTCTCATAGACCTCGGCGAGATCGTTCGAGTTTTCGAACACGGCCTCGAGATCGCCGTCGCCGTCCAGATCGCCGGTGACCAGGCCGCGGCTGACGCGCACCACGTCCATGCCGGTGGCCTTGTCCTCCCGGAACTTGCCGTTGCCCAGGTTCTCGAAGAGCTGGTTGCGCTGGGCGTAGGTAGCTCCCTTCAGATGCTCCTCGGGGTGCTCGTTGATATGGCCGTTGGCGATCATGAGGTCGAGGTCGCCGTCCTGATCGAAGTCGGCGAGGTCGACGCCGAAGGCGAGATAGAAGATCGTGGCCTCGGAGATCTGGGCGATGTAGCGATAATCCGCGAACGTGCCGGCGCCCAGGTTCTTGTACAGAGCGGGCGTCTCCAGGATGAAGTTGGTCACTACGATGTCGAGCAGGCCGTCGCCGTCGTAGTCCTCGAGGTCGACTCCCATGCCCGCCTCGGCTTTCCCCTTGGCGCTGAGCGCGGTGCCGGACAGCAGAGACTCGTCCTCGAACGTGCCGTCCCCCTTGTTGCGGAAGAGGAAGTTCTGCTTGCCGTCGTTGGCCACGAAGAGGTCGGGCCAGAGGTCGTTGTCGATGTCGCCGAAGCTGGCTCCGAGCCCGGGTCCGACCGCGCCCGCGAAGCCGGCCGGCTGCGCCGCGTTTTCGAAGGTGCCGTCCCCCCGGTTGCGGTAGAAGCTGTCCGGCAGGCCGTTGTACGCCTGGGGTCCGCAGTAGTCGGCGATGCCGGTCCTGGTGTCGACGCAGGGCTTGAAGGTTTCGACCGAGAAGTCGACGTAGTTCGCGACGTAGAGATCGAGGTCTCCGTCGCGGTCCGTATCGGCAAAAGCGGCTGAGCTGCTCCAGAGGGGATCGGATGTTCCGGCGCGGGCGGTGCCGTCCACGAACGTGCCGTCCCCCTGGTTGATGAAGAGCTGGTCGGGACCGAACTGGGTGACGAAGAGGTCGAGGTCGCCGTCGTTGTCCACGTCGCCGGCCCCGCCTCCGAGTCCGTACCCCGTCACCCGGATGCCGCAGGCAGCCGTGACGTCCACGAAGCGGCCGCCATCGTTGCGGAAGAGGCGCGAGCGGGGCTCCTCGCCCTGATAGGGAGAGCCGGGGATCCGTCCGCCGTCGACGAAGAAGAGGTCCTGGTCGCCGTCCAGGTCGTAATCGAACATGACCAGGCCGCCGGACGAGCTCTCCAGGATGTAGTTCTTTCCCGAGCCGCCATGATGATGGCGGAAGTCGATCCCCCAGGCCTTGGAGACCTCGCGGAACCGGATGCCTTCGCCCAGGGCAGGCATGCCTGCAAGGGCGAGGATGAGGATCAGGGCCAACCGTCTCATGACGGAAAGCCTACCATCTGGATTTCTCTGAAGCATTCGAAGGAATGACATTTCCTTCCGACTTTCCGTTCCTATACAAACAAATGCGGACACGTGTGCCCGGACGGGCTCGTCACGACTTTCTATTCAAGCGCCTGCTGCGGGCTTTCTTCCCGGATCTGCTCCAACTCGCGCTACCTGGTATGTCCGGGCACCTCGACATTCCTGGAGCGGTCTTTCTGGACAAAGAGCTCTTCACCGAGGCAGGCAGACGGCGGGAACCGGACCTCCTGGCCCGGATTCCTCTCCTGGCGAGCGGCTCCGAGTCTCTCCTCGTCCATGTGGAGATTGAGGCGCGGGCAAGAGGCCCGATCCTTGGCCGGCTCCGTCAGTACCGGCGCCGTATCGAAGCTGCGTACGACTCGGATGTGGTCTCGATCCTGGTCACCCTCCGCGGCGGAGAGCCCGGCCTTCAAGTCCGTTCCCTGCCCGGCGTGACGACCGGCCCCGGGCTCGGATCGCAGTACGTGGCTTTCGGGCTGTCCGGCTGCGACGCGGCGGCATACCTCACGAGACCTGAGCCGCTCGCCTGGGCCCTGGCTGCCCTGATGAACGTGGGGAAGCTCACAAGGGCCGAGATCAAAGCAGCCTGCTTGCGCCGTATTGCGGACGCTCGGCTTTCCGAGGAAAAGCGAATCCTGCTGGTGGACTGCGTCGCAACTTATCTTGAGTTGACGCCCGAAGAGACCTGGGAGTACGCTACTTCAGATATTGGAGGAGGGAATCCGGCAATGCGACTTACGGAGATGAGTTGGGGAGACCGGCTGATGGCCGAAGGGCACCGAGTGGGCATGCGGGAGGGCGCACGGGAGGTTCTGCTCCGGTTGCTCGCCCAACGGTTCGGACGCATCCCCGTCTCTGTGCGGCGGCGGGTCGAGGCGATCGACTCCGTCGACAGCCTGATCCGCCTCGCCGAATGCGTCCTGACCTCCCGCTCTCTCGAAGACCTCGGGCTCGCCCCGAGGTCGGACGCCTAGAACGCGTTGAGGATGAGCGCTATGTCCTCGCCGATGGTGCGCAGGTTGCGCTGCATCAGCTTGACGTAATCGCCTCCCGCGACGCCCACTCCCGAGCGGCGCTCCTGCTTGAAGCGGAGGAGCACCTTGCCGGTCGCAGCATCCACCACCTCGCCGGAGACCTCGGCGCGGGCGGCGCCGGCGCCGAAGCCGGCCCAGTAGCGGGCGGCCTTGGAGCCGGGATCCAGGTGCAGCATCTTATTCCGGACGATCAGCGTCCCCCCGCCCTTCCCACCCGATCCCTGTGACACCGTGATCTTCCCCCCGAGCTCCTCGGTGAGGCCTTCCGCGAACGGTCCGGCAGGGTCCTTCAGGACCTGCTGCACGGGCTCGTAGGTGTTGTCGTCCTTCTCGGGCAGCGGCGTACCCTCCGTGTCGAACGGCTCGACGATCACCTTGGAGTAGTCGGACAGCTTGAAGGTCTGGACCACTTCCAACTCGTCGATTTCGTCGTTCCACTCCTCGTACTTGCCGGGCTCGGTGGACGGCCCCTTCCCTTTCCGGGCCGCCAGGGGCAAGGCCAGGAGAGACAGGAAGACGAGGGCGAGAGACAGGCGCAGCAGGGTTTTACTCATGGAGCCTCCGGTGTGATTCGTCGCAGTTTATCAGCGCCGGTTGAACTTGCGCAGCAGGTCGTCGACGGTGGGACCGGGTTTCGGAGGCGGCGGAACTTTGCGCGACTCAGGCCGGGCAGCGCTGCCGGCAGCCTGGCGAGGCTGCTGGGCAGGGGGCTGCTGGAGCACCTTGATTGACAGGCTGATGCGCTCGCGCTGGTAGTCCACCTCGAGCACCTTCACCTTGACGATCTCCCCTACCTGCACGGCCTCGCGGGGGTCGGCGACCCAGCGGTGGGTCAGCTCCGAGACGTGCACCAGCCCGTCGCGGTGGACCCCGATGTCCACGAACGCTCCGAAGTTGGTCACGTTCGAGACCCGCCCCTCCAGCACCATGCCGGGCTGGAGATCCTTCACGGATGTCACGTCCGACCGCCACTCCGGCGTCTTGAACTCCGGCCGGGGATCGCGGCCCGGGCGGAGCAGCTCGGTGCGGATGTCCTCCAGGGTGAAGGTGCCCAGGTTCTGCCCGGCGTCGGCGAAGCGGCCGAAGTCGAGGCGCGAGACCAGGTCCTTGTTGCCAACGAGGTCCCCCACCGGCACGGCGAGCTGCTCGGCCATCTTCTTCACCACCGGATAGCGCTCGGGGTGGACGGCCGTGTTGTCGAGCGGATTTTCCCCGGCGCGCACACGGAGGAAGCCGGCGGCCAGCTCGAAGGTCTTGGGGCCGAGGCCCGGGATGCCGACGAGCGATTTCCGGGACCGGAACGGCCCGTTCGCCTCCCGGTGCTCGACGATCGCCCGGGCCACGCGCTCGGAGAGGCCCGACACCCGCCGGAGCAGCGGCGCCGAGGCCGTGTTCAGCTCGACGCCCACCCGGTTCACCGCCCCTTCGACCGCGGTGTCGAGCTCCCGCTCCAGCGACTTCTGATCCACATCGTGCTGGTACTGCCCGACCCCCATGGAGCGCGGCTCGATCTTGACCAGCTCGGCGAGCGGGTCCTGGAGGCGGCGGGCGATGGATACGGCTCCGCGCAGCGTGACGTCAAGCTGCGGCAGCTCTTCGCGGGCCACCGCCGATGCCGAGTAGACCGAGGCGCCGGTCTCGGGGACGATGGCCACGACCACCTTGTCCAGCCCAGTATCCCCCGCGTTCTGAACGGCCTTGCGCGCGAAGACTTCGGTCTCACGGCCGGCCGTGCCGTTGCCGATCGCCACGGCTTGGACTCCGTGCTTCCTGATCAGCTTTATGACCGTGGCGGCCGAGCCTGCCTCGTCGGCGTGCGGCTGGACCGGATGGATGACTTCGGTCGCGACGACGCGGCCGGTGCCGTCCACGACCGCGAGCTTGCAGCCGGTGCGGAAGCCGGGGTCGAGCCCCATGACGGGCACCTGGCCGAGAGGCGCCTGGAGGAGCAGGGCTTCGAGGTTGGCGCGGAAGACGGCGATGGCCTGGGCCTCGGCGCGCTCCCTCATCTCGGAGCGGACCTCGTTGGTGATCGAGGGCCGGAGCAGGCGCTTGTAGCCGTCGGCCGTGGCCGCGGCGACCTCACGCCCGCAGGGAGTATCCAGGAGCACGCCCCAGGAGCGGGCGAGGCTTTCCACCTCGCCATCGTCGTCGATGCGCAGGTCGGAGAGGAGGAAACCCTCGCGCTCGCCACGCAGGGCTGCGAGCAGCCGGTGGGAGGGGATGTCCCGGCCCGGCTCGTCGCGCTCGAAGTAGTCGCGGTAGACCGCGGCCTCCGGATCGTTCTCCTTGCCGGGGAGAACGCGCACGCGGAGGATGCCCACGGTGGCGAGCGTCTTGCGCAGGTCGGCGCGGCGCTCGGCGTTCTCGGACAGGCGCTCGGCCAGGATGTCCCGCGCTCCGGCCAGGGCCGCGGCGGCATCCTCGACCCCCTTCTCCGCATCGACATAGGACCCAGCCAGGGCGGCGGGATCGGCGGCGCGGTCCATCGCTCTGGCGAGGAGGGTGTCGGCGAGCGGCTCCAGTCCCCTCTCGCGGGCGATCTGGGCGCGGGTGCGGCGCTTCGGCTTGTAGGGAAGGTAGAGGTCTTCCAGCTCCTGCTTGGTGTCCGCGGCGCGGATGGCGGCTTCCAATTCGTCCGTGAGCTTGCCCTGCTCGCGGATGCTCTCCAGGACGGCGTCGCGGCGCTCCGTGAGCTCCAGGAAGTACTCGCGTCGCTTGAAGATGTTTTCGAGCTGAAGGTCCTCCAGTCCGCCGGTGGCCTCTTTGCGGTAGCGGGCGACGAAGGGGACGGTGGCCCCCTCGGCAAACATGCCTGAAGCGGCTTCCACCTGGTGCGGCCGGCAGCCGACTTCCGCGGCGATGATCTCCAGAAAACGGGATTCCAGAACGGCGGTCTTGCTCATGTCAGGGGAGTCTCCTCGAAGCGAACGCCGTATTCTAGATGATCGGGAACTCTTCCCCGACTCGTGCGTTATTGAGGGCTGAGATGGATGCCTTGCTCATACAAGCCCCTCCCGATCTCGATGCCGGTCTGATGGACCGGGTCCGGTCGGGGGACCGGGATGCCTTTTCCGACCTGGTCGAGCGGCACAAGGACGCGGTGGTCAACTACCTCACCCGTCTGACCGGCAACCGGGACCGGGCCGAGGATCTGGCGCAGGAGACCTTCCTCCGCCTGTTCCGCTCGGCCGGCGGCTACACCGAACAGGGGCTCCTGCGCGCCTACCTCTTCCGCATCGCCACCAATCTGGTGCGGTCGGAGGAGCGGCGCGAGAAGCGGCTCCGGCTGCTGATGCCCTTCCTTGGAAGAGGCCGGCATTCGGAGCCCACGGCTCCCTCCGGACTGCTCCGCCAGGAGCTGCACCGGGAGGTCTCGTCGGCGGTGGCACAACTTCCCTTGCGCTACCGGGTCCCCCTCGTGCTGCATGAAATCGAGGGCTGGACCTACTCCGACATCGCCCGCGAGCTCGGCTGCCGGGAAGGCACGGTGAAGTCCCGGATCCATCGCGGACGGCAGCAGTTGAAGGAACGGCTTGCGCCTTACTGGAACGGAGGACCGACATGGAAGACCACAGCGTAGGGCCCCTGCTCCGCGAGCTCCCCCGCGAGCATGCCCGGGCGGGGTTCACGGCCCGCGTGTTGGCGCGGCTGGATGCTCCCGAGCCGAAGCTCTGGCTGCAGCCGCGTATGGTCTTCGCGGCGGCAGCCCTGGCGACGGTAGTGGCTTCCGCGGGCATCCTCCAAGTCCACGCAGGAAGACAGGAGGCGCTGCGGACGGCCGAGGCGCGGAGGGTGATCCGGGAGCTGCGCAGCGAGCACGACAGTCTCAAACAGGAATTGCAATCGCTCTCCGAGCCGCCGGTGGTCTATCTCGGCGGCGACGACGAGGTGGACCTGGTGGTCGACCTCTCGCGGGTCCAGAGCGCAAGGTTCTAGTCATACAACCAGAATCCTTGGAAGGAGGATTGTCCATGAAGAACCCATCCATCTACGCCCTGGCTCTCGCCGGGCTCCTGCTGGCCGGCTCCGCCGCCTCGGCTCAAAGGCCGGCTCAGAGGCCGGATGCCCCTGGCCCCAAGCCGATGGTGCGGGAAAAGATCGTCATCGTCGACAAGGATGGCAAGGAGCACGTCTACGATTCGGAGGGCACGCCGGTCCGCCGCGGCTACCTCGGCGTGGGCCTGACCGAGCTGAGCCCCGAGCTGCGCGCTCATTTCGGCGCCCCCGAGGACGCCGGAGTCATGGTCTCCAGCGTGGAGGACGGCAGCCCCGCGGACAAGGCGGGCCTGAAGGTCGGCGACATCATCGCCGCGCTCGACGGCAAGGATGTGAAGTCGAGCTGGGACATCCGCTCCCAGGTCCGCGAGCTCAAGGAGGGGGAGCAGGTGCCGATCACGGTCTACCGCGACGGCAAGGCGCAGAACCTCTCCGCCGCGATCGCGATGCGCGAGCGGGCGGAGCTCGACATGGCACCGTTCCTCTTCCGCGGCGGTGACGGCGAGAATCAGCCGATGGTCCTCCAACTCGACCGCGAGCGGCTCCGCAACCTGCCGCGAGGCCAGGGCACGCCGGGAGAGGGCGACGTGCTCCTCCGCCGAGGGATGCGCTCCCCGCGCGAAGCCGAGCTGGAGAAGCGCCTCAAGGAGCTGGAGAAGAGGCTGGCCGATCTGGAGAAGCTGCTGGAGAAGAAGTAGGCCCTGCCTGGAGTTGAAACCCCAGGCTAGAAGAGTGTCGCTCCTCCCGGAGCGAGATTCAGGAGAGTCTGTGGTGAGGCGCAGCCCGCTGCGCCTCCAGCCCTGGAAAAGGGCTGTACTTTTCTAGCCTGGGGTTTCAACCCCAGGCGCCTTAGAACTTGAGAACCTCCCGAGCCGCCGCCAGCGCCTTCCCCTTGTCCGGCAGCAGCGCGTTTTCCAACACTCGCGCGTAAGGCACCGGACGGTCGGGGTACGCCACGCGGCGGATCGGGGCGTCCAGCCAGGGGAAGGCGGCATCGGCCAGCCGGGCCGCCACCTCGGCCCCGAAGCCGAGAGTGAGCTGGGCCTCGTAGACCACCAGCGCCCGGCCGGTCTTCTTTACCGAGGCCAGCACGGTCTCCTCGTCGTAGGGAACCAGCGTACGAAGGTCCACCACCTCGGCCTCCACCCCCTCTTTGGCCAGCTCCTCTGCCACTTCCATGCAGGTCCAGGTCGTGGCGCCGTAGCCGACCAGCGTGATCCGGTCCCCGGGCCGCATCACGCGCGCCTCTCCCAGCCGGCCGACGGCATCCCCCTCGGGCAGGACCTCCTTGATCCGGCGGTAGAGGAACTTGTGCTCGAACATCATGACCGGGTTCGGATCGCGGATCGCCGCCTTGAGCAGGGCGCGGGCGTCGGCCGCGGTAGCCGGGCAGACCACCTTGATCCCCGCCGTGTGGGCGAACCACCCCTCGGGGTTCTGGGAGTGGAACGGACCCGCGCCCACGCCGCCCCCCGTGGGCAGGCGGATCACGATCGGGCAGGGGACCGCCCACCGGTAGTAGAGCTTGGCCGCCACGTTCACGAGCTGGTTGAAGCCGCAGGAGATGAAGTCGCCGAACTGCATCTCGACCACTGGCCGGTAGCCCAGCAAGGAGGCGCCGATGGCGATGCCGATCGTGCCGCTCTCGGCGATCGGGGTGTCGAACACCCGCCGCGGCCAGCGGGCGTGGAGCCCCTTGGTCGTGCGGAACGCTCCCTCGAAAATGCCGATGTCCTGCCCCATGACGAGCACCGACTCGTCCCGCTCCATCTCCTCGTGGAGGGCGCGGTTGATGGCATCCACGTAGGTGGTTTCCTTACCCTCTGAACGGGAGGAGATCACCGCGGGAGCCTCCGGAGCCGGCGCGAACACCGACCGGAAGGCGAGGGCGGGATCGGGCGGCGCGGCGCCGATCGCGCTGGTGATCGCCGTCTCCACCAACTCGGCGATGCGGGCTTCCAGGCGGCCCCGGGTCTCCGCGTCGAGGACGCCTTCCTCCTCCAGACGGCGGGCGTAGGCGGGAACGGGATCGGCGGAGCGGTAGGACGCCAGTTCGTCGGGCGGCACGACCTTGAGGGAGTCGTCCCCCTCGCTGTGCCCCCGCATGCGGCCGAGCATGGCCTCGATCAGCGTCGGACCCTCGCCGGCCCGGGCGCGGGCGACGGCGCGGTCCAGGGCCGCGGCCATGGCATCGGGATCGTTGCCGTCCACCGTTTCGGCGGGGATGCCGTACCCCGGGCCACGGTCGCTCAGCCTCTCGGCCGCGTACTGGAGGTGGGCCGGGGTCGAGAAAGCGTAGCGGTTGTTCTCGATGACCAGGATGAGCGGCAGCTTCCACACGGCGGCCATGTTGAGCCCCTCGTGGAAGTCGCCGGTGGAGGTGGCGCCCTCGCCGATGAAGTTGATGGCGATGCGGTCACTCCCGTTCTGGCGGAAGGCGAAGCCGCAGCCCGCGGCGACCGGGATCATGGCGCCGAGATGGCTGATCATGCCGAGGTGCAGGAGCCCGTGCTCCGGGGCCAGGTAGCCGTAGTGGAACGAGCGCTCCATGCCCTGGGAGAAGCCCTCCCCCTTGCCGAGGAGCTGGCAGGCGAGCCGGCGCAGCAGGTGCTCGGGATCGGGACGGCGGCCGTCGGGCTCGCCGAAGCCGAGGCCGGGGAAGGTGCGGGCGGGGTCGAGGTAGTAGGCGAGGATGGCCCCGAGGTCGCGGTGCAGGGTGCAGAGCGCGTCGCCCGCTCCCAGCGCCAGGCCGGCAGGGATCGTGGTGGCCTCGTTGCCGACCTCGCTGTACCACTTGGACACCCGGCCGGTGAGCAGCAGGGCCTCGAACCGGGAGTCGAAATCCCGGGTGAGCTTCATGAACGCATATCGCAGCCGGCGCTCCAGGGCGCCCTGCGGGACCGTCTCGAGGACGGAGGTTTCACTGGGGGAGAGAATTGCCATAGGAGGGAGTTTATCAACTCCCTCCTATCGCATGCTTTTTACCTGCTTCTCCAATCGCTTGCGATGGCGGTTCTCGGGGTCCATCTGGAGCAGGATCTTGAGGGACAGCTCGGCTCTCGCGGCGTCGCCCTTCTGAATGAAGTCCTCGACCTGCCGGACGCCCTGCTCGAGCGACTGCTGCTTGCGGTAGTCGGACTCCAGGCGCTCGACGTGCGCGAACATCTCCGCGGCTCGCGGGCTGGCCGGCACGGTCTTGCCCATCTCGGTGGCGTCGTCCCGGGCGGCGAACCAGTCGTGATCTTCCAGGTGCTTGCGGAAGCGCATCTCCAGGAACGAGACCCTCTCCTCGCGCGCCACCAGGCTCTTCATCTCGTCCAGGCGCTCGCGGTAGAAAGAGAGAGTCACCCTTGGGATATCGAGCTGCGACAGGGCCTCGAGCTCCTGCTCGGCGTCGCGCACCCGGTGCTCCTTGAGCATTCCGTCGAAACGGCGGCGGCGCTCGTCGAGCTCCACGCCGGTGCGCGCCTCGCGCTCGGCCGCCTCGACGTCGGCGCGGAGCGACGCGGCCTTCTTGCCCGAGGGATCGTTGCGCACCACGACCTCCAGCTCGCGGCGGGCGGCCGGGACGTCGTTGCGCGCCAGGGCCTCGCGCCCCGCTTCCAGGGCGGCGGCGGCGCGCTTCTCCTGCTCCAGCTCCTGGGAGAGACGGCCCAGGGCGGCCTCGTGCTCGGCCCGTTTCGGGCTCTGCGGATCGAGCTCGGCGAGGGTCTCCAGGGCCAGGCGTGCGAGGGGGAGCTGCTTGCGCTGGATGTAGTTGGAGAGCACCTGCTCGGTCTCGGCGATCCGGCGCCGGCGCTCGGCCTCGGCCTCCTCGGCGACGCGCTCCTTGAGCCGCTGCAGGCCCAGCGCTCTCGGGTTCGCCGCCTCGACTTGCGCGATGAGCTGCCGCGCCTCGTCGAGCCGGCCGGAGGCCACGGCGGCCTCGACGCGCGACAGGTCGACCGAGGTCTCCTGGACCCGGCGGGCGGCGCGGTCGATCTGGGCGAGCAGGTCGTCGCGCTCGGTCCTGGTGAGCTCGCTGGTGCTGCGCTGGCGCGGCGCGGTCGGGGCCGGTGCTTCCACCGCTGCCTTCTGGTCTTTCTGAAATACCGCGGGGATCTGGATCTCGCGCGTCTCGGCCGCGGACATGGACTGCTCCACCTTGTCCAAGGCCTGGATGAGACTGATCGCGTCCGGGATGCGCTTCTCGCGGTCGCGCTCCAGCGCCTGGAGGACCACCCGGTCGAGCTCGGCGGGCACGTGGACCTGCGGGTTGCGGCCCGCGAGAGGGAGCGGGTCTTCAGAGAGGCGCTTGAAGATGAAGCCGGCCTGGCTCTCGGACTCGAACGGAGGCAGGCCCGTGATCATCTCGTAGAGCACCAGGCCGAAGGAGTAGATGTCGCTGCGCCGGTCGAGCCCCTCGCTGCCCGACGGGCTCGCCTGCTCGGGCGAGCAGTACTGCAGCTTGCCCATGAACATGCCGACCTGGGTGATCTCGTGATCATGGCTCGCATCGCGCTCCAGGGTGCGGGCGAGGCCGAGGTCGATGATCTTGATCCGCTTCTGCCCCATCTTGTCCTCGGTGATCATGAGGTTGTCCGGGGACAGATCGCGGTGGATCACGCCGGTGGCATGGATCGCCTCCAGCCCGCGCAGCGCCTGAATGCCGAGGCGGATCGCGAGGGGCGCGGGAAATGGACCGTTGCGGCGGATCCACTCGCCGATGTCCTCGCCCTGGATGTGCTCCCAGACCATGTAGAAGCTACCCTCGTCGGGGAGGGCCGCGAAGTCGTAGAGGATGGCGACGTTGGGGTGCTTGATCTGCGTGGCCAGCCGGGCCTCGCGCATGAAGCGCTTCTGGGCCGCGGGATCGGTCTGGAGATCCTGGCGGAGGATCTTGATGACCCGCAGCTCGTGCAGGTGGATGTGGCGCACCAGGTAGACCTCGCCCATGCCGCCGCTGCCCAGGCGCTGGACGATCTCGTACTTGCCGTCGAGGATGGTCCCTGGCTCACGCAAGCTCGACAAACCGACACCTCCGCAGGGAGCCTACTCTCCGACCTTGGTGCCGCAGGAGGGACAGAACTTGGAGCCGGGCGCAAGCTTCTGCCCGCAGTTGTGGCAGAAGGCGGGCGCGGCTCCGGCCGCGGCAGGCGCTCCGCCGCCGGCGGGAGCGGCTGGAGCCTGCTGTCCGCCGCTCTGCCCTCCGCTCTGCCCTCCGCTCTGCATGGCCTCGCGCATCATGCCGGGGAGCATCATGCCCATCCCCGCGCCCATGCCCACTCCCATGCCCGCCGCCACGTTGCCGCCTCCGCCGCCCTCCTGCTGGGCGGCGTCGCCGATGGCGCGGGCGGTCTTGAACTTGAGGTAGGTGTTCATGTCGCCGAGCGCCGCCATGCCGCTGCGCTCGTCGATCAGCTTCTGCACCTCTTCGGGCGGCGTGATCGCGCCCATGTAGAGGTCGACCAGCTCGATGCCGTATTTGGTGAAGTCGTCCGCCACGCGGGCCTTGAGCCCCATGGCCAGCTCGTCGTAGAGCCGCGGCAGGTCGAACACGGAGGTCAGGTTCTCGCCCAGGATGTCGGTCAGCCGGGCCACGATGACGTCGCGGAACCAGTCCTCCAGCCGCTCCGTCGAGTAGACCCCCATGGTGCCGACGACGCCGTTGACGAACTGCTGGGCGTTGACCACCCGCAGCGCGTACTTGCCAAAGGCGCGGAGGCGCACCATGGCCAGCTCCTGGTCGCGGAACGGCACCGGCTCCTTGGTGCCCCACTTGAGGTCCATGAAAGTCTTGGTGGAGACGAAGACCACCGCGGCCTGGAACGGCGACTTGCCGCCGAAGGGGATGCCGAACAGGCTCGCCAGCAGCGGGATGTTCTGCGTGGCGAGCGTATGGCGGCCGGGGCCGAAGGTGTCGAGCGCCTTGCCGTCGCGGAAGAAGACCGCCTGCTGGCTCTCTTCCACGATGAGCTGGCTGCCGAGGCGGATGTCCGAGGTGCCGTTGGCGGGCCACCGCGCCACCAGGGTCTTGCCGCTGGGGTCCTGATGCTGGATCACGTCCATGGTCTTCTCCTATCTCCTCAGTCGCCCGCGCCAGTCTTGACGACCGAGCTGATCACCAACTCGCGCTGCTTCCACTTGTCTTCGAGGACCCGCACCCGATGCTGCACCGGATCCAGGGCCTTGGCCGGATCCTCACCGCCCGGGGCGGGTACGGCCGCGACAAGCCCCTCGATGTCTTCTACGTCCTGGAGCACGGAAAGATCGAACTCGTACAGGCGCTGCAGCTCCGCGTCGCCGATCTTCACCGCGTCGAACAGTCCGCTCGCGCCGTAATCGGAGAAGCGGACGGCCTGGGAAAGCCCGTCGAGCTGCCGGTCCAGGCGGTCGAACGCGGAGAGGGCGCCGATCTTGCCGGCGTCCGTATAGCTCCGGGCCTTGTCGCGCAGAGCCGCCTTGAGCCGTCCCAGCTCCGTGGAGAGGTGCTCGCGCTGCATCTTGTCCACGTCCCGCCGCAGCTCGCGGTCCTGGAACCCGCGAAACCCCGGGATCTTGTCGCCGAGCTTTTCGAGGACGTTTCGCTGGCCCCTGGCCTCGTCATAGCCGTTGGTCATCGCATTCCTCCTGAAGGGGCGATCCTATCAGAGGTCAGGGGAGTGGCCGGCCCGGGATCAGGGCGCGGAGGAAGTCCTCACAGGGCAGGCAGCGGATGCCATCTACGATACGGGCTTCCTCGCCACGGTACAGCAGGCGCAGCTCGGCTTCCGGGTAGTCCTCCCGGAAGGCCTTGAGCCCGCGCAGGTCCGCGGAGCGGATCGTCGCCGAATGCTTCACCTCGATGCCCCAGAAGCCGTGCCGGCCATAGAGGACGAAGTCGACCTCGGCGCCGGCCCTGGTCCGCCAGAAGCTCAGGGCGAAGTCCTCGCCCGCGTAGTCGATCCAGGCGCGCAGGTGCTGTGCGATCAGACCTTCCAGGGCGGCCCCGCCGATCTCCTCGGGCCTGTCCAGCGGCCCCGCCGGGCGCATCGAGACGAACACGCCCGCGTCGAACCAGAAGAACTTGGGATGCGCGGTGAGCCCGCGTTGCGCCCGCTTGGTGAAGACCGGAATGCGGAAGGCCAGGAGGAGATCTTCCAGGATCTCCAGGTATCCCTCCACCGTCTTGCGGCTGACCTGACACTCCCGGGCCACCTCCGAGACGTTCAGCACCGCAGCTTGGGAGAAGCTGACCGATTCCAGGAACCGCGCGAAGCCCTCGAACCGGCGCACCAGACCCTCCATTTGCACCTCTTCCCGGAGGTACAAGGCCACGTAGGCTTTGAGAACTTCTTCGGGCTCCCGCGAGCTCCACACAAGAGGGACGAGCCCCCGGGTGAGGGCCGAGTCCAGGCGGAAGCGGTCTCCGAGCTCGGCTGCCATGAAGGGATGAAGAGACCGCAGGAGAGCCCTTCCCGCCAGCAGATCCACCCCTTCCCGCTTGAGCTTCCGGGAGCTGGAGCCCGTCAGAATGAACTGGGGACCGGCCCGCGTCTCGATCAGGTCGTGGACCACATCGAGGAGGACCGGCGCCTTCTGCACCTCGTCGACCACGACCACGGGCCTGTCGGGGTTTCCAGCTACCAGTTCCCGCAACCTTTCGGGCCGCGCCGCGTACTGCCGGTGGACCTCGGGCCTCAAAAGATCGACCCAGAGCGCATCCGGGTACGCTTCACGGAGCCAGGTCGATTTCCCTGTGCCGCGCGGTCCGAAGAGGAAGTAATGGGTAGAGGGAGGCTGGAAAAATCGTGGAACCGTCGCCGGTACTGTCTCCATATTGCCTGCTTTTTTGGCGGGAGCCATGCCAAATTGTAGGCTCTCCTATCCTTCTCGTCCAGTCGAGAAAATCCAAATAAATGGAACAGCCTCAACTACTTCCCCGAGAGGAGCCGATCGCGTTATTCTTCGGAGGCTGAAAACACTCAAGGCCGTACCCACGTGCTGAAGCGACGTCCGACCTTTCTGATGGCTCTTGCGGCGGGCCTGGCCCTCCTGGGCGGATGCTCACCCCAGGAGAAGACGACCCCTTCCGCTTCCAACCTGGTGCTGATCACGCTGGACACCGTGCGCGCCGACCACCTCGGCTCCTATGGCTATGCCGCGGCCAAGACCCCATGGCTCGACCGGCTGGCCTCCGAGGGTGTCCGCTTCGCCCAGGCTTCCGCGTCGGTGCCGCTGACCCTCCCCTCCCACTCCAGCCTGCTTTCCGGGCTGCTGCCGCCTCACCATGGGCTGCGCAACAACGGCGCGGGCTCGTTCCCGGACGGCAAGGAGACCCTGGCCACCCTGCTCTCCAGCCAGGGCTGGCGCACCGGCGCGTTCGTCGGCGCCTTCGTGCTCGACCGCCGGTTCGGCCTGAGCAGGGGATTCCAGACCTACGACGACGAGATCGAGCGCGCCCCCGGCGCCACCGTGGCCCTGGAAGCGGAACGCCCCGGCCAGGAGGTCATGGACCGGGCGCTCACCTGGCTTGGACAGGACACCGGAAAGCCGTTCTTCCTCTGGGTCCACCTCTACGACGCCCATGCCCCCTACACGCCCTCCTATGACGGCGAGATCGCGAAGGTCGACGAGCAGGTCGGCCGTCTGCTCCAGGAGCTGGAGCGCCGCGGCTTGTCCGGAAGCACGGTGGTCGCCGTGGCCGCCGATCATGGCGAGTCCCTCGGGGAGCACGGCGAGCTGACCCACGGCCTCCTCCTGTATGAGCCGACGCTGCGCGTGCCTCTCCTCGTCAAGGCTCCGGGGATGGCTGCGAGGGTGGTCGAGACGCCGGTCAGCCTCGTGGACGTCGGTCCCACCCTCGCCGGCCTGGTCGGCAAAGCGCTGCCCGGAACCCTGGACGGCCGCGATCTGTCCGCGGCGCTTCGGGACGGCAAGGAGCCCGCACCGGCCGATGTCTATGCCGAGACGCAGTACCCGGCCGTGTTCGGCTGGAGCCCGCTGTCCGCCCTGCGCCGCCGCAATCTCAAGTACATCTCCTCGCCCAGGCCCGAGCTCTACGACCTGACCCTTGACCCGCACGAGTCGAAGAATCTCCAAGGAGCCAAAGCGGAAGAGGGCTTCGCCGCGCGGCTGGCCGCGATCGAGTCAGGAGCCGTCGAGACCCAGAAGCTGCCCGCCGACGCCGAGACCCGCTCGAAGCTCGCCAGCCTCGGGTATGTCGGCGGAGGAACGAAGCCGGCCCTGAAGACGGGGGAGCGCACCGGCCGCAATCCGGTCGAGGCGGTCGGCCTGTTCCAGCGCTTCGAGCGGGCGCACAACCTGCTCGGGTCGGGAGATGCCCAGACGGCTCTGTCCGAGCTGGAAGCCCTGGTCGCCGAAGATCCGGAGAACCCGGTCTTCCGCGGCAAGCTGGCCCAGGCCTGGAAGGAGCGCGGCGAGCTCGACCGCGCCGTGCCGCTCTACCGGCAGGCGGCCGAGGACGCGCCGGACGATCCCGAGGCCTGGTACAACCTCGCCACCGCCCTGCAGCAGGCCGGCCGGACCGGCGAGGCCCGCGAGGCGCTCACCACGGCCATGCACCTGGACCCCTCGCGGCCCGAGGCCCACAACACCCTGGGGATCGTCCATCTCGCGGAGGGCAAGCCCGACGCCGCCCGGCAGGAGTTCGAGCTGGCGGCGCAGCTCGATCCCCGCAACGCCCACGCCCTGAACAACCTCGGCAACGTCCTGCGCGGCCTCCGGCGTCCCGCCGAGGCTGCGGACGCCTACCGCCGCGCCCTGGCCGCCGCTCCGCGCTACGCGGAGCCCCTGAACGGCCTCGGAACCCTCGAAGTGGAGCGGGATCGGCCCGCTGCCGCACTCTCCTATTTTGAGCAGGCTCTCCGTCTCGCCCCGCGGTACCACGAGGTCCGCCTCAACCGGGCGATCGCCTACGACATGGCGGGGGAGACGGAAGCCGCGGCCACGGCCTATCGGGAGTTCCTGGCCGCGACCGGGCAGGACCCCCAGTTTTCGGAACAGCGCCGTGCCGCGCAGCAGCTGCTCGCCCGGCTTTCCAACCGCGCGACGGGCGTCGCGCCGGACCAGAGGAGGTGATCGCCGCCCGGACACGGTTGGAGTGCCGTTCAATGAGGTTTTCCAGGAATGGAGTTGCGTTCCTTTTTCAATCCAGAAGACTCCCATAAGGAGGTCGAGAGTATGAGCTTGAAGAAACCATTCGCTTTCGCGGTCCTGCTTGCGCTGGTGGCAATCATTGCCCTCGCGCCGGCCGCGAGCGCCCAGACGTCGGGCGCCAGTCTGGTCGGTCACATCAAGGACAAGGACGGCGGGGCCCTCCCCGGCGTCACCGTCACGGCCAGGAACAACGACACGGGCCTCGACCGCGTCGCCGTGTCCGGCTCGGACGGCACGGTCACCCTCCCCTCGCTCCCCATCGGCCTTTACACGGTGACGGCCGAGCTCTCCGGCTTCGCCACGGTCACGATCGAGGAGGTGCGGCTCAACGTCGCCACCACGCGCACGATCGAGATCGAGATGAGCTCGGCCTCGGTCGAGGAGCAGATCACCGTCGTCGACGAAGCCCCCCTCGTCCAGACCACGCCCAGCATCGGCACCGTGGTCAGCGAGGAGCAGCTCGAGAACCTGCCCCTGAACGGCCGCCAGTTCGCCAACCTGGCCATCCTGGCGCCCGGCACCTCGCTCTCCTACAACTCCGACCCGACCAAGCCCGGCCAGCTCACGGTCGCGATGAACGGCGGCATCGGCCGCAACGTCAACTACGTGATCGACGGCGGCGACAACACCGACGACACGATCGGCGGCGCGCTGCAGAACTTCAACCTCGAGAGCGTCGCGGAGTTCAACATCCAGACGCAGCAGTACAAGGCCGAGTACGGCCGCTCCACCGGCGGCGTCCTCACCGTGGTGACCAAGACCGGCACCAACGATTTCGAGGGCAGCGCCTGGGGCTTCTTCCGCGACGACAGCCTGGCCACCCGGACCAAGTCCGAGGAGCTCGCCGGCGTCGACAAGCAGCCCCTGGAGCGCAAGCAGTACGGCGTCGCCCTGGGCGGTCCGATCGTCCGCGACCGCGCCCACTTCTTCGCCACCTATGAGAAGACCGACCGCGAGACCGTCTACACCGTCAACACCGACGGCATCCTGCCCAGCCTCGACGGCACCTCCGTGCCCATTCCGTTCAAGGACGAGCTCGGCACCGCCAAGATGACCTTCGACGTCTCGCCCACGCAGTACCTCCAGGTGCGCTACGGCTTCCAGGAGAACAGCGACAAATACGGCGCGAGCCCGCTGGCGGCGCCCGACTCGCTGGGCACGATCAGCAACGAGTACAGCTCGATCCTGGCCAGCCACACCCTGCAGTTCAGCGCCGACACCCTCAACGAGTTCCTGTTCCAGTACACCAAGTTCGAAAACCTGATCACCGCCGACTCCGACGCGCCGAACGTCTACTTCCCGTCCGGCGTGCACTTCGGCCAGAACATCAACACGCCGCAGAGCACGAACCAGACGAAGTACCAGTACCGCGACGACCTGAGCTTCTCGCGCACCCTCGGCGGGCGCACGCACCAGCTCAAGGTCGGCGCCAACTACGTCCACGAGCCCGTGCTCGGCGGCGATTTCTCGACCGGCCTCTCCGGCCAGTACGCCCTCAAGGAGGACCGCCTCGGCTCGCCGGTGACCGACATCACCGTCTTCGGCGGGTTCTTCGGCGAACAGACCCCGGTCGACCAGTACAGCGGCTACGTCCAGGACGACATCTACTGGAACGACCGCCTGACGCTCAACCTCGGCCTGCGCTACGACTACTGGAAGGGCTTCGACCTCGACCAGCGCACGAACCCGATCTGGCAGTACCTGTCGAAGCAGACCGCGTTCAACGAGTACTACCTGCGCGATTTCCAGGGCGGCAAGGGCGGCGTGCTCGAGAACGACGACAACAACCTCGGCCCGCGCCTCGGCTTCAGCTACGACCTCAAGGGCGACGGCCGCCAGATCCTACGCGGCGGCTGGGGCATCTACTACGATTTCCCCTACACCAATGCCACCATCCTCTTCCCCTCCGCGGCCGTGCAGTCGAACTACGGCGTGGTCTACAACAACCACAACGACGCGGGCATCAAGAACGCCGACGGCAGCTTCTTCCAGCCCGGCCAGCCGCTGCCCCCGAACCAGCTCCCCGGCGCCGACATCCCGCCTCCGAACGAGGTCGCCTCGCCGACGCTCGCCACCCCCTACGCCGCGCAGGGCTCGATCGGCTACTCGTGGCAGGCGACCAGCTGGCTCGGCATCAACATCGAAGGCGTGCGCATCAACTACCGCGACATCCCCTACCGCTTCCGCGCCAACCCGTTCAACGACGCCAACCGCAACGGCGTGCAGGATCCGACCGAGACGCGGCGCTTCCCGTTCGGCAACTTCCGGCTGTGGTACGGCGACGGACAGGCCAACTACACCGGCGTCAACGTGAGCGCCCGTGCCCGCGTGAATGACAAGCTCGAGATGCAGACCTTCTATACCTACTCCGAGGCCACCGGCAACGTCCTCGCCGGGGCCGACGAGTTCCGCCTTACCGATGCCGGCAGCCAGGCCGACGTGGGCGGCGCCCGCCGCGACGTCTCGGCCAACCCGCTCGACCCGCAGTGCTCCAAGTGCTTCGGCCCGCTCAACACCGATGCCCGCCACCGCGTCACCCTGAGCGCGGTCTACCGGGCTCCGCTCGGGATCAACGTCTCGGGCATGTTCCGCTACCGCTCGGGCCGGCCGTACAGCGTCTTCGTCGCCCAGGACCTCAACGGCGACGGCTTCGCCTACGACTTCCCGGGCGGCCTCGGCGTCAACACCGAGCGCGGCGCTTCCTTCTCGCAGCTCGACCTGCGGCTGTCCAAGGAGTTCACCTTCGCCAACCAGTTCGGAGTCGAGCTGATCGGCGAGGTGTTCAACGTGTTCAACGAAGAGAACCCGACGGTGTTCAACCGCCTCGGCGCCCCGAACGCCTACGCCGGCGACCCGCTCCAGGGCGAGCAGCGGCTGGCGCAGCTCGGCGTCCGCTTCAGCTTCTAACCCGCCTGGGTTCGTGACGTGACGGTCTCTCGGGGCCCCCTTCAGGGGGCCCCGCCCTTTCCACCACTTCCTTCACCTCGCGCACCTGCACCGCGTTCTCGTCCGGGACGATGTTCGACCCGTACCGCCGCGCGTACACCTGGGTGATCTCCGCGCCGAAGAACAGGATCTGGGTCGAGTAGTAGATCCACAGGAGCACGAGGATCAGCGAGCCCGCCGCTCCGAACACCGAAGCCGCGCTGCTGTGCCCCAGGTAGAGGCCGATCGCGAACTTGCCGATCGTGAACAGCAGCGCCGTGATCGCGGCGCCGATCCAGACGTCGCGCCAGGCGATCTTCACGTCCGGCAGGAAGCGGTAGATCATGGCGAAGAGCAGCGTCACCACACCGAAAGCGATGACGAAGTGGATGACCTGGAAGACCGACTCGGACCCCGGGATCATGCCGCTCATGTAAGTGTCGACCGCGGCCATGCCGGCCGAGACCACCAGCGAGACCAGGAGCAGGAAGCCGATCCCGAGGATCATGCCGAAGGAGACGACCCGGGTCATGATGAAGCCCATGATGCCGCTCTTCGGCCGCGGCTCCACGTTCCAGATCTTGTTGAGCGCGCTCTGGAGCTGCGCGAACACGCCCGTGGCGCCGAACAGGACCGTGATGCCGGCGATCACCGTCGCCAGGATACCGGTCTTATCCCCCTGCTTGGCGGCATTGCCCACCATGGTCTGCAGCGCCGCCGCTCCCTCGGCGCCGAGGAGATTGTCGAACTGGTGGTAGATCTGCCCCTGCGCGGCCTCCCGCCCCCAGACCAGGCCCGCGACGGCGATGACGATCAGCAGCAACGGCGCGATGGAGAAGATCGTGTAGTAGGCGAGCGCCGCACCGAGCTGCAGGGCGTCGTCCTCCTTCCATTCGTTGAAGCTCTCCTTGAGCATGTCGAGAGCGGGCTTGAGACTCATTGTGGGGGTACCTCCTTCAAGCGCTTGGAAGCTTCTCAAGTCGCGGGTCTTGCAGGCGATCCGGGCTCCAGTTTCTCGAAATCCTTGTGGAACGAACCGAAATTGAACCTCCACTTCCCCTGGCCCTGGCTGGAGAGGAACGGGCCTTCGAGGAAGGGATAGCCCTGGGCATCCAGGGCACGGCCAGCCACGGCGGCGCGCTGACCGGGGACGAAGCTGAGCTGCGTGCCGTTGCTGGCCGTGAAGCGGAGCTCACCGGTTGCTCCCTCCAGGCGGGCCGCTGCCACCTTCTTCTTCCAGGCCTCGAACTCGCCGTTCTCGGCGCGGCGCCCCACTTCCAGGGCAACCGTGGCGGGCTGGCGCTTCGGCACCGCGACCCACGAGCCGCGGATGAGCTTGCTCTGGCCGTAGTAGTCCGGGAAGCGCTCCTGCGCCGCCGCCACGTCCCAGCCGCCCGGGCTGACCAGGGCGACGTAGGTATCGCCATAGCGGGAGACAACCAGATCACCGATCACCTCGGGCTGCGACCACGGCGGAGACAGGTAAGCGTGGCCGAGGGCCTCGCCCGCGCCGAGCCGCGCCACGACGAGGTTCTTGTACCCCACGGCCTGGTCCTGGCTGATCCAGCTCCGCCACTGATTCTCGGTCGAGTTGTTGGTGCGGCTCCAGAGGTAGACGGGCGCGAACTCCGTCCCCTCGGCGTAGAGGGTGGCGACGATCTCCTGCCCGCCCGAGATCTGCAGGTCGAGCCCGCCCACGGTCTGGGCCGTGCCCAGGATGTAGTCCGGCGTCGCATAGCTGTAGAGCGAGGCGTTCAGGTCCTTGCGCTTGCCCAGGGGGATCTGCCGCCGCTCCTTGATCTCGTAGGAAGCCTGCTTGCGGCGCTCGGTGAGGAGCTTCACCACGGACTCCGGGACCTTGTAGCGGCCCACGGCCAGGTCGGGCCGCTCCATGAAGTTCATCCCCTCCGGCTTCCCGATCCCGGCGAGCATCCAGGCCCAGGCGGACCACGGCGTGCTGCGGTCGCTGAGCGCCCAATGGTCATAGGTGCGGGTCTTGGGGCCGGCCGGGAAACCGCCGACCTGCTCCTGGGCCCAGGCGGCGAAGATCAGGTCGAGCTGCCGCGCGGCCAGCTCCCGCGTCCGGGCCTGCGGGGCGTGGTCCGCGATCTGGAGCAGGGACGTGATGGAGAGCACCATATAGCCGTGGCTCTCGGCCTCGTACCAGCCCTTCTGGTCGTGGGCGAGGAGGAAAGCGTCGACGTAGGCGCTCCACCCCAGCGCGCCGGGCGACTGCGGCGTGCCGGCCACGGTGTGGGCGACCAGGCTGCGCGCGATCGTGACCATCCGCTGGTTTTCCGTCTCCTTGAAGGTCCACGGGTCGCGGACCGCCTCGGCGCCCGGCGGCGGCGGCGAGGTGGAGACCTCGGCGCGCATCCGGTCGCGCAGCTCGGCGGGGAGCACGTCCGGATACTGGAGGACGATGCGCTGGAGGGGGAGCTGGACGCGGCCGCACTTGCCCGTGGCCCACCGCCGCGCGCAGGCGTCGAGAGCCGCGGCGGACCAGCGGACCGCGTCCTCCCGGCGCTTGGCCGCGTCGGCCTTGCCCTCACTGGCAAGCGCGGCGGAAGCCAGGGCTCCGGCGGCGAGGTTCTGCTGGAACTCGGGGCCGAGGCCGCCGCGCTTCCCCTCCATCCGCTGGATCTGTTCGACGGCGAGCTCCAGGTAGCGGGCCTCGCGAGTGGCGAGGGCCGTCTTCGGAGCCGGGGCTGGGGCTGCGGCGCCCAAGACGGCCAACAGAACGGCCAATCCGGCTGCCAGGATGCCAGCGCGGCGCAGGTTGAATGGGCTGAGGTGCTTCATGGTCATCGACTCTCCTTCTTGCAGGAATTGATCCCGTCCCCTCTCTCCCCAGCCCTCTCCCCCGTGCCGGGGAAGAGGGAGTCCCCCTGCACACACTTCTTGCATGGGTGTACGGTGCAGGACCGGAAAGCGTCCGTCCAGGAGAAAGTTATGGAGCTCGTCGACATCCTCAAGATCTTCGCCGTCATCGCCGCGGTCGCCCTCGTGCTGGCCGCCGTGGTGCTCACCTACGCCATCCGCAAGCTGAAGCGCATCCGGGTCCCCCCCGATGCCGATTTCTTCACGGCGGTGCGCGCGGTCCCCCTCTCCCTGGTGATCGGGCTCGACCTGCTCGACCTGGCGCTGGACGTCTTCTCGGCGCCGATCATCTGGGTGATCCTGAACCGCGCCGGGCTCCAGGCGCTGCGCAACACGGCGGCGGTCGAGGCGCTGATCCCGATCACCGGGCCGATCCCGACGCTGACGATCGCCTGGGGCGCCGCCCGGCTCTTCAACCTGGGCCGGGCGTACGACCCGGACGTGATCGAGACGCGGCAGGTCGGCCCCAACGAGTACGCTCCGCGGCCGGGTACCCGCTAACCGATGTCCACCTGCATCATCGTCAACCCCGGCGCGGGGAGCGTGGAGGACCTGGCAATGCTGGAGTCGGCGTTCGACCGGCTGCCGGACAGCCATGTGCTGCGGACCGAGGCCGCGGGGGACGCGGAGCGGCTCGCCCGGGAAGCCGTGCGCGACGGCGTGGATCTCGTCGTCGCCGCGGGCGGGGACGGCACGCTCAACGAGGTGCTCAACGGCCTCTCGGAGGACTTCGGCAAGGCCCGCCTCGGCCTCATCCCCCTGGGTACGGGTAACGACTTCGCGCGCTCGATCGGCGTGCCGAGCGACCTCGAGGCGGCCATGACCATCCTCCTTGAGGGGACCGTCCGCAGCCTGGACGTGGCCCGCGCCACGATTGGAGACACTTGCCGCTGCTTCGTGAACATGTCGGTCGGCGGCTTCAGCGGCGAGGTGAGCGAGCGGGCGAGCGAGGCCAAGGAGACCTGGGGGCCGCTGGCCTACATGCGGGGAGCGATCGGCGCCCTGCCCGAGCTCAAGGGCTTCCTGACCACGATCACCCTCAACGGCGGCGAGATCCTGCGGATGGAGACGTTCAACATCGTGGTGGCCAACGGCCGCTACGTGGCATCGGGCATCCCCGCGGCGCCGACGGCGGTCCTCGACGACGGGTTGCTCGATGTAGTGATCTCGCCCATGACCACGCTCCCCCAACTCGCCGTGCTCGTCCCCCAGGTCCTGCTCGGCCGGCACCTGGAGAGCGATCTTCTGCTCTTCCGCCGCGCCACGCGGGTGGAGGTCGAGTGCGATCCGCACATGGCGTTCAATGTCGACGGCGAACTGATCGGGGAGGGTATTGCCCGCTTCGAGATCCTTCCCCGGGCGCTTCGTGTGATCGTGGGATCCACCGTGGAGGACGGGGTTTTCAGCGCGGAAGCGAACGGACCTACGTAAGCTTGCGCTCGATGATGACAGACATGGCAACCTCGACGCGAATACCCGCGCGGGCGAGCATGTCCACGAGCGTATCGATGCTGAACAGGTCGATCCTGCCCCGGACGAGATTGCTGATCCGCGGCTGAGTGACTCCGAAGACTCGCGCGGCCTCTGCCTGAGTCAGCCGGCGATCCTCGATGAGCTGCCGCAGGGCGATCATGAGGTCTGAACGAATGCGCAGATGCTCGGCCTCTTCCGGCCCGAAGCCGAGGTCGGTGAAGACATTGCCGCTCGATAGCGTGATGTTGGACCCCATGATGACCTTACCTCCGGCTTGACGGGTCTTCTCTTCGGGAGCTCACGACCTCCTTGTAGCGCTCGCGTGCCAGATCGAGATCCTTCCGCGGAATCTTCTGCGTCTTCTTCTGTCAGGTGCCTGCCTGTCAGTCAGTCAGTCAGTCAGTCAGGTGCCAGTCAGGTGCTGCCAGTCAGGTGCGGTGCCAGTCAGGTGCCAGCCGAGCGTCGCGGTATCTCTTAAAGAATTCCAAGGAATGACATTTTGGACCCGGTTTACGTCTCTACCCGGGTATTATGTCAAGACCACTCCGCTTCATCCCAGAAGAAGGCGCCCTCGTCGACATCACCTGCCGTACGATCCAGAGCCGGTATCTTCTCCGGCCCGACCCAGCTCTCAACGAAATCCTGCTCGGTGTCCTCGGCCAAGCCCAGCGGCTCCACCCGGTCGAGATCGTGGCCTCCTTTGTCGCGTCAAATCATTATCATCTCCTGATCTGGGTTCCCGACGCCAAGCGCATGGCCGATTTCATGGGCTACTTCCAGACCAACGCGGCCCGCGAGGTCGGCCGGTTGAGGGAGTGGCGGGCCAAGGTCTGGTCGCGCCGCTACGAGGCGATCGTGGTGAGCGACGAGCCCGCGGCGCAGGTCGACCGGCTGCGCTACATGCTGGCCAACGGAGTCAAGGAGGGGCTGGTGGCTCGGGTCGAGGACTGGCCGGGCATCAGCCTGGTCAAGTCCGTGCTGAGCGGCGAGCCCGTTCGAGGCACCTGGTTCAACCGCACCACGGAACATCGGGCCAAGCTGCGGGGCGAGGACTTCGATCCCCGGCGCTACGCGACGGAGGAGACCGTCGTGCTCTCCCAACTCCCCTGCTGGCGTCATCTCAGCCCGGAGAAGTACCGGGAGCAGGTCGCGGGGCTGGTCCAGGAGATTGACGTCGACGCTGCGACAGAGCGGAAGCGCTCGGGGCGTGGGCCTCTCGGCGTGAAGGCCATCCTGAGCGCGCATCCGCACACCTGGCCGAACAAGTCGAAGAAATCACCGGCCCCGCGTTTCCATGCGGCGAGCAAGGCTGCCCGTGAGGCGTTGAGAGCAGCTTACGGCCTTTTCCTGGCAGCGTTCCGGGAAGCCGCGGAGAGGCTCAAGGCTGGCGATCGCTCGGCGAACTTCCCCAGCGGCTGCTTCCCACCGGGCTTGCCGTTCGTGGCTGCATGAACGGCAAGCCCGCCGCAGCCGGTTGACCGGCGTTGGCGGGCATCAACATCTAAGGCGAAAGCTGGAGGACCTCCAGGAGGGCTGAGGTGCGTCCGAATGCCAAGGAAAAGCCCGGACCAGCCAAGTGGAAGCCCGCATTGAGACCGACTCTGCGCAGCCGAGTGACCCAAAAGCTGCCAGAAACGCTCTCGGACAACAGTCCGTGCAAGCCGAAGGGCAGACCAACAGCCCCTTCCCTCTACACTCGGCTGGAACTTATCCTAGCTCCTGCCACAAAATGTCCATTGAAGAAGAGCATACGCCCAGCCGCGTAGCACTCAAAGCGAAGGCCAAGCGACTTTCTCCGCCAGTTATCACTCTTAACCTTAGACCAATATTGATTGTATGCTTCAAATTGCCTTAAATACGCCAAATCTACCTTCGCGGGTACTTTTGAGAGGACTTCCCGCCCGTTCTGGGTTATCTCCCACCTTCCCTTCCCAGATATAATGAGCAACTCAGCAACCGCGAGGGACTGGATTGCAGAAGAAACTATGTGGGCGTGAAGCTCAGATTCCTCCTGAGACGGCTCGCAGCTTGTGCCGTCATTGGCTAGCATTCTTGCGACGTCAGCAGAGTATAGTGGCCCGGCCCGGCCCAAAAGACTGAGAACCGGCAGCAAAAGTTCTTCTTGCGATCTCATGGCATCTGTCGCCGAACGCTTGAGGCCTCAGCGCGCATCTGGGCGCGAGCCCAGATGTCCGCTGGAGGCCCTGGGTTCTGCGTCTCCATACACACTTCCGCCAAAGCTCGTCTTGACTCTCTTCATCATTCGCCCCAAGCGCTGGAAATCCACCTCTTGCCCAGAGTGTGGAGTGGCAATAATTAACAGTGCAAGGTTGTAGGAGGGTCCAAAGGATGGCGGCGACTCTGTTCTTGAAATAAACTGGATAACTCCATAGAATCCTACCACTCTAGGATCGACCCACTCGCTTTGATAACGCTCAACCCTAGCAAGAAGTCTCTTGGCAATGCCTTCGGCAAATTCTGAGGCTGATGAGTGTGTCGGGAACTCTTGAACCACGCGATCTAGACCGAGCATCTTGTCGAGTGCGACAGCAATTATTCCCCGATCATTCGGCCCGACGAGCTTCGTTCGTAGCTGGCGGTATGCCTTGTCTATGTTTTCTTCCAGCCTTCCCGCGCGAAACGGCCTCTTGCATTCTACGTAGTAGCGAACTCCTTCGAACTCGAAAGCCACATCATCAAAGGCCTTCAACTCGAATCCGGCCGAGGATAAGTATGCAGCTAACTCGAGTTCCACGAATTTGTTGCGCCCATCAGAAGAGGCAGGGGTTTCCTCCTTCGGCACGAGCGGTCCGCTAAGGATATCGCGCAAGGTTCGACGCGGAAGGAGGTTCGAAGATAGAGAGGATAGCTGTTTTGCGATCAAGCCGAAGGCAGCTCCATCGCTGAGCGCATAGTAAGTCTCGGCCCTAGGAGTCAGCTTCTCTAGCTCATGAGCTTCTGGCGTGTCGGTACGCAATAACCTGGTCTCTATGTAAGTGCGGATCCTTTCCAGCCTCGACCCCTCGATAGAGATCCCAATCTCGCCGTACCAGTCGCACGCGCGACGGACAGCAAGAAATACATGTCCAAGCCCACGAAATTCAACAGGCAACTTTCCCCTCCCACTGATGCGGCGCTAGGACGCACAACGGGATGCCGTTCGGCGGCAACGTAGTTGTCCGCTGGAATGGCAGGGTTCGGCGATTTTAACTTTCCGGCTTGCCTTCCTCCACATACTCTTTTCTTGTTTGGCCACTTAGTCCTGCGGCATCTGTTTGCCAGGAACAAGGATTCGGAGAATCCAGCAGCACGCTTTGACCGCGACGCTCACTGTCAATAGCGCCACGTGTCTACCTAGTTTGTCAGTCGCTTAGGGGGTTTGGCGATGAACTTGATAAGAAAGGGGTCCTTCGGTGGGCCGATAATGGGCCCTTCCAATTGGCACGGATGTGCGTTCCCCTCACTGTCCGTGCAACTTCCGCTGCACGATGCATGCTCTGGGTTGTCGTTCTCTGTCTTGCACGAACTAGTCGTCGCACCAACGCAACCGCATGCCATAAAGCCGCCGATACCTCCGTCAAGTCTCAGCAGCGCGAAACCGTTCGGCCCGTCAGCACTTTCGATTACCTGAATTCTCACACCGGAAGCCAACCTCAATTCGTTCGGTCCGACCACTTCATAGTCGGGCGTCTTTGTGCCGACTTCCACCGGAGCCATCACTACCTCGGTAGTGGTCGGTGAAAACTGCTTGACACAGCCGCCAAGAACGCTAACCACTACGCACTGACAAAGTGCAATGGCCGTCCGATACATGGCGGAGTGCTTCACTTCACGTGTGCTTGATAATTCTTGCACGTTTTGACTCCTATGTTGTGTCAAGTTGTCGCCTAGGGACGCCGAACCTCTCACTCAATGTTCAACGGCTTTCCGCCTTACCGACAGTCGGTGATCCCCGGTGGCTGATGGCAACATGTCGATAGGCTCGTGGTCTCTGCGTTTTAGCTGATGGTACTCCTCTGCCGCCGGTAGGTCAACGCACAGGCATGGTGTCGCATAAGCCTCCTCCCCCTCCGAACTGGCCAGGACGCTTATGCGTCAGCTCGCGTGCAGGCGGGCGGCGGTAAGTTGCGGATTCGACAGCAGCTCCTTGAGGCGGAGCGAGGGGAGAGTGTCCATAAGCAAGCCGGCAGGGCGCCTATGCGCCCGCATAAGAGGATGCCCGGGATCGAGCCACATTCTTGCAGCAACGAGAGATTCTTCTCAAAGAACAGGGAAGCACGGCGACTTATACGGCAGTAGCGGGACGCATAAGCATCCCAGCTTCAGAGGAAGTCGCCGCCTTCTGCAGACAGCGGCCCTGACATCGACCCCTGGGGTTGAGGAAATACAGCAGATCGGCTCCGGGGCTCTGCACCTCGCTCTGGCAAGGGGAAGTTTTATTCATTGCGCGAGGTGGGAGGGGAAACAACGGAGGGCGTGCGCCCCCGTCCCGATCTCCCCCGGAGCCGACCGGTCTCTTCTCCTCGACGGGAGAGAGACACACGGCTTCCCTGATGACCAGGTCCCCTTCATTTTGGCGGACGGCGGCGTCCTTGGACACGGAGGCCGGCCGTCCTCTTCAATTTTCAATGAACCAAGAGGCTCTACGAGCCTCTCGTGAAACCTTTCGCGCCTCTCGCAAGCCTTTTGAGAGGCTCGTTGAACCTTTCGAGGCTCTCATTGAGCCCAACGAGCCTCCCGTTCAACCTTTCGAGAGTCCCGATAGGTGCTGCGAGCCTCTCGTCAGTCCTGCGAGAGCCTCGTCCGACCTTTCGAGCCTCTCGTCAAACCCTTCCAGCCTCTGAACGAGCTTCTTGAGCTTCTCGCCGGAGCTTCGAGCCTCTCGTCAGACCTTTCCGGACTCCCCTTGAACCTTTCGAGCCTCTCGTTGAACCTTCTCGGTCTCTCGATAGGTTCAACGAGAGGCTCGCTGAGCTCGACGGGAGGCTCGTGCAACCCGTTGGACGACAGAAGGAGGAGGACGCGCCTTCCGGCACGTCCTTTTCGAGACGACGACTACTCAGGGAGAGGGAGAGAAGGTTCCGTCTTGCGCGGACGGCCGCGGAAGGGTCGGAGATTGAACTCCGCCAGCTTCTCGCTCCGGTTGCCGTACTGCTCACGCACCAGGACGCGAAGCACGGTGGAGAGCTTACGGCCCTGAGCGAGCAGGATCTGGATCCGCTTGCTCACCTCCTGCTTCCGAGCGGTGAGCGCCGACTGCTCGGCAGAGAGGTCGCGGATCTCCGTAAGGATCTCCTGGAGCTTCTCGCGGGGGATCTCCGCCTGCGGGAGATCGGTATCGTTCCGATCGACCGCGGTGAGCTGCTGACCCCACCCTGTGACAACACTGGCGTACGAATTGGACTCGGACATGACTGCTTCCCCTTTCCGGGACTATCTCGTCCCGATCACGGCGCCATGATTGACGCCGATTGCTATCTTCTGTAGAGTCGGGTCAGATCCATCGTCCAAAGGAGAAGCTTTCAAAGAAGGCGGATGTGCCCGTCGACTGCCGCAAAGAAACTCTAGACTGGTTTCCGAACCGCTGTCAAGCGCTTTGTGGCCGTCTGCATTTTTAGAGTTGACCTCAGAAGTCTCATTATGAGACCATAGCTGAGCTTGGACTTGGAAAAGGGGAGCTCGGGAAGCGTGTTCCGTTTCCGTCTTCGCCAGTACTGTTCTTTGACATTCGATGGACCATGAGGTTCGGCGGGCCCCGGGGGCAGGGGCCCGCCGCTCATGGGATTGGTGTGTCAGCGTGGCTTGCGCGCCCGCACGAAGGCGCTCATCACCTTGCCGTCCACCTCGTCCACGCCGGTGGCATCGATGCCCGCGTCCTGGAGGAAGGACCTGGCGTCCTCGGCGCGGTAGATGCGCGTCGGCTCCACCTCGATCGCCTCGAAGCCCACTTCGGCGAGCAGGCTCCGGTACTCCGTCTCCTGGAGGGCGCCGGCCACGCAGCCGATCCAGAGCTCCACGCTGCGCTTCACGGCCTCCGGCACCTCGCCGCGGAAGACCACATCCGACACGGCGAAGCGGCCGCCGGGCTTGAGCACCCGGAACGCCTCGGACAGCACCTTGCGCTTGTCCGCCGAGAGGTTGATGACGCAGTTCGAGATGATCACGTCCACGGCATCGCCCGGCAGCGGGATCGCCTCGATCTCGCCCTTGAGGAACTCGACGTTCTCGACGCCGGCCTTGCGCTGGTTCTCCCGGGCGAGCGCGAGCATGTCGTCGGTCATGTCGAGGCCGTAGGCCTTGCCGGTGGCGCCCACGCGGCGCGCCGAGAGCAGCACGTCGATGCCGCCGCCCGAGCCGAGGTCGAGGACCACGTCGCCCTCCGCGAGCTGCGCCAGCGCCGTGGGATTGCCGCACCCGAGCGAGGCGAGCACCGCCTCGGCGGGTAACCCTGCGGTCTCCTTGGCGTCGTAGAGGTCCGAGGTGATCGGGTCCTTCGCGGAGCTGCACCCGCAGCCGCAGGAAGATGCTCCGCCCTTTTGCGCGGTGCGGGCCGCCTCGCCGTACTTGGCCTGGACGACTTCGCGGAGGGCGGCGGGATCGAGAGTCTGGGGATCGGTGCTCATGTTCGCTTTCCTTTCTTGTTGTTGTCAGTTGCAACTATCTGCCCAAAAAAAGGGGCTACGGGATACGGCAGCAGCTTCCGCCGCTGGCGTCGACGCTCGCGGAGGCGGCGCGCGCGAGCCGGCGGATGAGCTGCGTCATGGACTTCCGGACCTCGGGGGCGAAGTCGGCGAGGAGCTGCCGCTCCTCGGCCAGGATCGACTCCCGGATCCGTCCTTCGAGCTCCCGGCCCGCCGGGGTCGCTTCGAGATACACGGCCCGGCGGTCGTCGGGATGAGGGGAGCGGGCGACGTAGCCCTTGCGCTCCAGCGCGTCGATCACCCGGCTGGCGGTACTTTTGTCGATGTAGAGGAAGGCAGCGAGGTCGTTCAGGGTCATGCCGCCCCGCCGCACGAGCCCCTCCAGCGCATAGCACTGGGAGACCGAGATGTCGAAGCAGCAGATCCGGTCCCGGTCGCGGAACTGATAGACGCGCAGGAGATCCTCCAGCGCGTCGTACAGCTCCTCCGCGTCCCCTGCCAGGGCAGGGTCATCGGTAATGATCGGGAGGCGGCTCAGCGTGCTCACGGAGAAAGATTAGCAGAGTTGGTTGTCAGTTGCAACAGTCTTAGAAAAAAAGAGGCCCGGCGACGTTTGGAGAGACGATCGACCGGGCCGAGCCGAGACGGTTTCTCACGTAATTGGCAGTCTCTTTGCTTCCGGATTCAGGAGGGGGAGGTTAGCCCCGCTCATCCAGGTATACGCAGAAGCCCGCCGCAACCCGCCATCTCGATCCACGGGGGGTTTACTGGCCCTGCTTCCCTGGTAAGATGACGAAATCCTCGTTCTCGTCCGGGGCCTGACGCCACTGTCGAAAGCCGAGGAACGAAACCGCAGAGGAGAGACAATGGGTAAGCGACTGTATGTAGGGAACCTTTCGTACTCCGTGACCGACGCCGACCTGCGCGAGGCCTTCACCTCGGGTGGCTATGAAGTCGTCGACGTCAAGGTGGTCATGGACCGCGACGCGGGGCGCCCCCGTGGCTTCGCGTTCGTCGAGCTGGCGACCGACGAGGAGGCCAACAAGGCGATCGAGCAGATGAACGGCCGCGACCTTCAGGGCCGCGCGCTGAACATCAGCGAGGCCCGTGAGCGGACTGGCGGTGGGGGCGGCGGCGGTGGCCGCGGCGGCTTCGGTGGCGGCGGTGGCGGCGGCCGTGGGGGTGGCGGCGGCGGCGACGGTGGCGGCGGTGGCGGCCGGGGCGGCGGCGGTGGGGGCGGCGGCTACGGCGGCGGCGGTGGTGGTGGCCGGCGCGAGCGGTGGTAGGGGGCGGCCCCTCGCATGAGGAAGAGCAGCAACTCTTTTGAAAAACGCCGGAAGGAGCTGGCCCGCAAAGAGAAGCAGCGGGAAAAAGCAGAGCGCCGGGAGCAACGGGAGCGGGAGAAAGCTACCCGGGCCCCCGGCAGCGAAGGCGAGGACCCGGATATCGCCGGCATCGTCCCGGGGCCTCAACCCCGGGACGAAGAAGACGAGGCCTGAAGGGTCAGCCTAGCGGTTCCACCAGGGTCCGGCCGAGGCCCGCGCCGGCTTCGGCCGGCGTGATTCCTCGGCTCGACCCGTATTACCCTGGCCCTGGGCATTCCTTGGTCCAGGAGCCCGGTTGCCACCCGCCGCAGGCCGAGCCGGTGCCGTTGCGGGTCGAGCCGGAGAGGATCCAGGACGAGCAGCCGCAGCCGGCTGGTTCTGCGCCTTGCGCTCCGCCTTGGCCTTCGCCCGTGCCCGCTCCTCGGACTTGCGCGCCCGGATCTCCGCGATCCGCTCCGCGATCGGGATCTCCAGCTTCTCCGCCGAGCCACCCTGGGAGTAATCGAAGCCGGCGAGCTGCTTCTTCGGCAGGCTCTTGCCCACCGTCCGCTCGATGGCCCGCAGGTCACCCTGCTCCTCCTGCGACACGAACGTGATCGCCTGGCCGGTAGCACCGGCGCGGGCCGTCCGTCCCACCCGGTGGACGTAGTCCTCCGGCACGTTGGGCACGTCGAAGTTGATGACGTGGGAGAGCCCCTCCACGTCGATCCCGCGCGCCGCGATGTCCGTGGCGACCAGGACCCGGTAGCGCCCTTCCTTGAAGCCCGCGAGGGCCTGGGTGCGCTGGGTCTGGCTGCGGTTGCCGTGCACGCGGTCGCACACCACCCCGTGACGCTCCAGGAACGCGGCAAGACGGTTGGCGCGGTGCTTGGTCCGCGTGAAGACGATCGCGCTCTCGATCTTCTCGGTGCGCAGCATCTCGAGCAGCAGGGCCGACTTGAGATCCTGGCGGACCGGATAGATCGCCTGGTCGATCGCGGTCGGGGGCGCGGACGGACGCTCGACGTCGATCCCGACGGGATTCTTGAGCATCTGGTTCGCCAGCTCCCGGATGGGCGCGGGCAGGGTCGCGGAGAAGAACAGGGTCTGCTCGGCCCGCGGCAGGTGCTTCAGCACCCGGCGGATGTCGGGCAGGAAGCCCATGTCGAGCATGCGGTCGACCTCGTCCAGGACCAGGACTTCGAGGTCGGCCAGCTTGGCATAGGGATACTGAAAGTGGTCGAGCAGGCGGCCCGGGCAGGCGACGATCACGTCGATGCCGCGGCGGAACGCGCGCTCCTGGGGCTCCATCCCGACGCCGCCGAAGACGGCCGCGGCGCGGATCTCGGTGTGACGGCCGAGGTCGTTGAAGTGCTCGACGATCTGGGCGGCAAGCTCCCGGGTGGGGGCGAGGACCAGTGCGCGGGTCACGCCGCGCTTCTTTCCCAAGAGCCGCTGCAGGATCGGGAGCACGAAGGCCGCGGTCTTGCCGCTGCCGGTCATCGCGCAGGCCAGCACGTCGCGCCCCAGCAAGGCCGGCGGGATGCCGCCCTTCTGAATGGGGGTCGGCTCGGTGAAGCCCAGGTCGGCGATGCCGCGCTGCAAGGCGGGGTGGAGGTCGAATGAGGTAAAAGTCATGTCAGGTGCACGTGTGCTTTCTGAGTAGCGCATGCGCCGCTCAAACGATTCCGGCAGGAAGTAAGGGATATGAACGGAGGACTGGCCGGGGAGGCCACCGTTGTGGGCTTCAAGCCCGCTGGACGACGAACGATCTCATACTTCAGGCTATCTGGCAAGTCCTTCTTGCGTAAGGGCTTCGCAGCCCTGCTTTTTCAGGTCTACCTGCCAGAGGCCGTCGTGGCCCTCGATCAGGAACGTCTCTCCCTTTTTCACGATGCCCAGCTTGCCGAAACAGCCGGGATTTGCCCCGAGCCGCATGAGCAGGAGAGGGATCGTGTTCGAGTGCCCGACGATCAGAACAGCTTTGTCGCCAGGATGCTTCCCGCGCACGGTCGAGAGGAAACCTTCCATCTTCTCCGCGTTGATGGAGTCGTCGTTGGCCGCGATCGGGATGCCGATCCGTTTGGCGAGCGGCAGCCCGGTCATCAGCGTCCGCGACGTGCGGCTGGTGTAGACCGCGGCGATGCCCGAATTCTCCAGCCGGGACGCGAGAAACTCGGCGCGCACCTGGCCCCCGGGGGAGAGCGGCCAGAAGGCGTCGAGCTCGCGCTCCTGCGGCCAGCCTTCGGACTTCTCGGCGTGGCGCACGAGGTAGAGGGTGTCGAGCGCCGCGGCCGGCGCAGCGAGAAGCATGACGAGGAGGAGGCAGATGCCTCCTCCTGCGGCACGGAAGGGTCTCATGGATCAGTCCATCTGCTTTCTCAGCACGGTCGGGATGTCGTAGTCGTCCACATTCGACCAGTTGGGGCCGAAGCCGCCCGGATCGTCTCCGCGGACGTGGGCGATCGCCTTGCGGTAGAACGGCACGTCCTGTTGGGTTTCCCGTTCGGAGGGCCGCTCCTGCTCCTCGCGCTCGGGGCGCTCGGCGATCGTCGCGGGCGTGAAGCTCGGCATGCTCACCACCGGGACCGGACGGTTGATCGTCAGCGGCGGCGGAGGCATGCGCGGCCGGTCTTCGAGGCCGCGGTCGAAGCCGGTGGCGATCACCGTCACCTTCATCGCGTCTTCCATGGTCGGGTCGATGACCATGCCGGAGATGATGTTGGCGTCGGGGTCCACCGAATCGGCGATGATGCGCGCCGCCTCGGCCACCTCGTGCAGCGTCAGGTCATGACCGCCCGAGATGTTGATCAGCACGCCGCGGGCGCCCTGAATGGAAGTCTCCTCCAGGAGAGGCGAGGAGATCGCCCGCTGCGCCGATTCGAGGGCCCGGTGCTCGCCCTTGGCGATGCCCGTGCCCATGAGCGCCATGCCCATGCCGGTCATGATCGTCCGCACGTCGGCGAAGTCCACGTTGACCTCGCCCGGGACCGTGATCAGATCGCTGATGCCTTGCACGGCCTGGCGCAGCACGTCGTCGGCGATCCGGAAGGCCTCGTGGAGCGGCGTGCCGCGCTCGACGAAGTTGAGCAGGCGCTCGTTCGGAATCGTGATCAGTGTATCGACCGCGTTGCGCAGCTCCTCCACCCCGCGCTCGGCCTGCTGCATGCGGCGCCGCCCCTCGAAGCCGAAGGGCTTGGTGACCACCGCCACGGTGAGCGCGCCGATCTCGGCGGCCAGCGAGGCGATGATCGGCACCGCGCCCGTGCCCGTGCCGCCGCCCAGGCCGGCGGTCAGGAAGACCATGTCCGCGCCCTCGAGGGCTTCGAGGATGCGCTCGGTGTCCTCCAGCGCCGCCTTTCTCCCCATCTCGGGATCGGCGCCGGCGCCGAGGCCCTTGGTGAGCAGGCCGCCGATCTGCATCTTGATCGGCGCACGGCACTTCTGGAGCGCCTGCAAATCCGTATTCGCGGCGATGAACTCGATGCCGCGCAGCTGGGCGTCGATCATGCGGTTGACCGCATTGCCGCCGCCGCCGCCGACACCGATCACTTTGATGCGGGCGGGTATGGCGTCCGCCTCGCGTGCCTCTTGGACGCGGAGCTGCGCCTCACGCGAAGTCTCCGGATTGTCCTGGTCGTCGAAAAGAATCATGATTCACCCCCTTCGGGTTTGATGTTTCAGAGCAGATCCGAGAACATTCCGCGCAGACTTCCCATGACGCCGCGCATGCTGAATCCCGTTCGCTTCGGTTGGAGCTTGCCCTGGTTCTCCTCGGCCCCGAGGGCATAGAGAAGAAGGCCCGATGCCGTTGCCCAGGTCGGGCTGCTGATCACGTCCACCAGTCCGCCGAGCCCCCGCGGCAGACCGTAGCGGACGCCGGCGTCGAAGATCTGCTCCGACAATTCCAGCAGCCCGTCGAGCTGTGCGCCGCCGCCGGTCAGGACCACGCCGCCCCGCAGCCCCTCGTCCGAGGCGTGCTTGCGGAAGTCGTCGCGGACCATGTTGAACAGCTCCTCGGCGCGCGGCTGCAGGATCTCGCAGAGCTCGCGCTTGGGCACGACGCGCGAGGTGCCGCCGGCGACCGTGGGCACGGCGATCCCTTCCTCTTCCGTGACCATGCTCGGCAGGCAGCAACCCTGCTTGACCTTGATGCGCTCGGCCTCGGCGAAGGGTGTGCGCAGCACCATCGCGAGGTCGTTGGTGAAGTGCCCGGCGCCGATCGGCGCAACGGCGCTGTATTGGATCTCGCCCTCGGCAAAGAGGGCATATTCGGTAGTGCCGGCTCCGACGTCGATCAGCAGCACGCCGAGCTCGCGCTCGTCGGGCGTCAGGATGGCCTCGGCCGTGGCGAGCGGTTCGAAAACCATTTCGACGACCTCGATGCCCGCCCGGTTGACGCAGGTCAGCAACGTGCGCGACCGGGTGATGTTCGAGGTGACGAGATGGACCATCACCTCCACGCGCGTGCCGAGCATGCCCAGGGGATCGTCGATCCCGCCCTGCTCGTCGACGATGAACTCCTGCGGCACGGCGTGCAGGATCTCGCGGTCGGACGGCAGGGCCGCCGACTGCGCCGCTTCGAGCACGCGCTGGATGTCCTGGCGCGAGATCTCGCGGTCCTTGCGCGCGACCGAGACCATGCCGCGCGAATTGACGCTGCGGATGTCGGGACCCGAGATGCCCACGTAGGCGCGTGAGATCTCGACCCCCGCCATCACCTCGGCCTCCTCGCTCGCCTGCTTGAGCGCCTCGACCGTGGCCTCGACGTTGACGATGTTTCCTTTGCGCGTGCCGCGGTTCGGAGCCAGGCCCTTGCCCACCACTTCGATTCCGCCTTTGTCATCGCGCTGTCCGATGAGCACGCCTACCTTCGAGGATCCGATGTCGATGCCCACGAAGTAAGGTTCTGGTTTGGCCATAGCCTGGTTTTCCCTCTCCTCAGTAAGACGACCTAAGACCTGAGCTCCGGCCCGCTGCGCTGCGGAACCGGGGCTGCCGGCTGCACTACGATCCGGCGAGAGAACCGGAGATCGACCGCCTGAATCGCCGGATAGCGGCGGTCGAGCTCGGGCAGCAGCTCCGTGAGCCTCTTCACCTTCGGTCCCACCTGCCCCCGCGTGACCAGCAGCGGGAACCGGAGGGCGCCGGTGTGGAGACGGAAGTCCTGCTCTCCGAGCACCTCGATCCTTGACAATGCCCCTGCCCACGAGGGCTGCACACGCCCCAGCTCCCCCGCCACTTCCAGCGCGCCGCCCACCCCGTCCGAAGGCGAGAGCTGCGGATGGGCGAAGGCGACCACGACGAGCCCGCCCTTCCGCGCCTGCCCGGGATCTTCGACTGGCGCGATCGGACGGCCCTTCTCATCCGCATAGACGAGCCCCCCGCCCCTGACCAGCAGGGCCACCGGCCGGCGCTCCGTCACCTCGACGCGCAGCCGGTCGGGCAGCTCCTTTGCGACCTCGACGGTATCCACCCACGGGTTGCGCCGCACCGCCGCCTCCACCTTTTCGAGCGGCAGCAGCACCAGGTTGCCGCCCTCGAACGGAGCCACGGCCGCGCGCAGCGCCTCGGCGGGAATCCGCGGCGTGCCGGCGGCGACAATTACCTCCGCGAGGTCGAAGCGCGACGAGGCGAGCACCCAGGTGACCAGCGAGGCCGGCATCGCGACCAGGAGGAGCGACACCGCCAGAGGCCGGAGCAGCGCCAGGATCGGATTGCGCCGGCGGCGGCGCGGCGGCGCGCCGGAGCGGCGGAACTCTTCCGGCGCGGGCAGGACGGGAGCGACGCTCACGCTGTCTCCTCCATGGGCTCCACGAGCTGCTTGCCCAGCCGGTTCACGTCTCCGGCGCCGAGCGTGACGATCACGTCTCCCTCGCGCACGTTTTCGAGAAGGATCGCCGGAGCGTCCTTCCAGGACGGCGAATAGCGCACGTTGCGATGGCCGCTCCGCCGCGCCGCTTCCACCACCAGCTCGCCCGTGACCCCCGGGATCGGCTGCTCGCGCGACGGATAGACGTCGTTGACGACGGCGAGGTCCGCGCCCAGCAACGCATTGCCGAAGCCCTCGGCCTGATCGAGCGTGCGCGAGAAGAGGTGCGGCTGGAACACCGCCAGCACCCGGCCGCGCGGATAGCTCTGGCGCGCGGCTTCGAGCGTCGCAGCCACCTCGGTCGGATGGTGCGCGTAGTCGTCGATCACGGCCGCGCCGCGCCAGTCGCCCAGATATTCGAACCGGCGGTGGACGCCCGAGAAGCCGGCGATGCCGCGGGCCATGGCCTCGAACGGGATGCGCAGCGCGAGCCCGACCGCGACCGTGGCGAGAGCGTTGAGCACGTTGTGCCGGCCCGGCATCGGCAGGTCGATCTCGCCCAGGATGCCTTCCCGCCAGCGGACGGAGAAGCGGGTCCCTCCGCGGCGCGGCTGGAGATCGACGGCCGACAGCTCCGACTGCGGCGAGAAGCCATAGGTCAGGATGCGGCGGTCGGCAATGCGCGGCAGGATCTGGCGCACGTTCGGATCGTCCAGGCAGACGATCACGCGGCCGAAGAACGGCACGCGGCTCGAAAAGGTTACGAATGCGTCCTGGATGTCTTCCAGATCGCGATAGGTGTCGAGGTGATCGCGGTCGATCGTCGTGATCACCGCGACCACCGGCGTCAGACGGAGGAAGCTGCGATCGAACTCGTCGGCCTCGGCAACCATGTACTGGCTGCTGCCCAGGCGCGCGCCCGTGCCGAGCAGGCGCAGCCGGCCGCCGACGATCACGGTCGGATCGAGCCCGGCCTCGGTGAGCATGGTTCCCACGAGCGAGGTGGTCGTGGTCTTGCCATGAGTGCCCGCGACCGCGATGCCATAGCGTAGCCGCATGAGCTCGCCCAGGATCTCGGCCCGCCGCACCACCGGGATGCCGCGCCGCCGCGCCTCGCGGACCTCCTCGTTCTCCTCGGACACGGCCGACGAGATGACCACCAGCTCGACCCCTTCCAAATGATCGGGCGAGTGTCCCTTGCGCACGTCGATCCCCAGCTCGCGCAGGTGCTCGGTCGCTTCGCCGGCCGACTGGTCGCAGCCGCTCACCTCGAGCTGAGCCCGCTCGTAATTGCAAAGGATTTCCGCGATGCCGCTCATGCCGGCGCCGCCGATGCCGACGAAGTGAATCCGGTTGAGGTCCGCGAAGGGATTGAACATCAGTCGTTCCCTCCGAGGTATTCCATCCGGTTGGCGATCTCGGCCACGGCGTAGGGCTTCGCGAGCGAGCGGGCCGCGCGACCCATGCGCTGCAGCGTGGCGGGAGCGTCGAGCAGATCCACGAGGCGCTCCCCCAGCTTGTCCAGTTCGTCCGACAGCAGCAGCTCGGCGGCCCCGGCATCGGCGAGCAGGCGGGCATTGTCCACCTGATGCGCCTGGGCGATCGAAAGAGGCAGCAGCACGGAAGGCCGTCCCGCCGCGCAGATCTCGGCCAGGGTGATCGCGCCGGCGCGGGAGACGAGCAGGTGGCTCTCCGCCATGGCGCCGGCCACGTCGTCCAGGAATGGCACGACTTCCACCTGATCTCCGATTCCGGCCCGCGCGTATGCGGCCCGAGCCTCCTCCACGTTTTTCGCTCCGGCCTGGTGAAGGATGCGGACTCCAGGCAATCGTTTAGCCGCTGCGGGCATGGCCTCGTTGATCTGTTTCGCACCCTGGCTGCCGCCGAGCACGAGAATCCGCGGTGGATTCATGTCCGGCAGCTCCGCCGGGACTTCGAAAAAGCGCGCGCGGACCGGCACGCCCGTCACCCAGGCCGGGCACTTGAGGTCGAGCGCCGTCTCCGGATAGCCGATCGCCGCCGCGGACGCCCAGCGCGAAAGCCAGCGGTTCGCCACGCCGGCCCGGGCGTTGGGCTCCAGGAGGAGGATCGGCCGGCCCGCCAGCCGCGCCCCGACCACGGCCGGAGCCGAAACGTAGCCGCCCGTGCCCAGCACCACGTCCACCTTGAGGTCGCGGATCAGCTTCGAGGCGGCGCGGCCCGAGGCGGTCAGAGTCGCGAGCGACTGCACCCTGCCGACGAGCCCGCGTCCGACCATCGGCTTCGCGGGCAGCGCATGGAAAGGAATACCGCGCTCGGGCACCAGGCGCGCCTCCAGACCGGCCTCGTTGCCGGCGAAGCTCACTCGCCACCCCCGCTTCCCAAGCTCCTCTGCAACCGCGAGCGCCGGGAAAATGTGGCCACCCGTGCCGCCACCCGCGAGAAGCGCGTGAAGAACCGGTGCTGTCGGTGCCGCCGGTGGTATCGGAGTGGGTGCCATCGCATTCCCGTTCATCCGTGCTGCGAGACGTTGAGAAGGACGCCGCAAGCGCAGAGCGTCACCATCAGGGAGGACCCGCCGTACGAAACGAACGGCAACGGGATTCCCTTGGTGGGGAAGAGCGCTATGGTGACGCTGACGTTGATCAAAGCCTGCATGACGAGAACGCCGGTGAAACCCCAGCCGAGATAGCGACCGAACGTGTCCGGCGCCTTGGCTCCCGCGAGCATCCCGCGCCAGGCGAGCACGGCGAACGCCGCGACCATCGCGAGCGAGCCGATCATCCCGAACTCCTCGGCCACGATCGAAAAGATGAAGTCCGACTCCGGGTGCGGCAGGAAATAGAGCTTCTGCACGCTCTGCCCCGCTCCGACGCCGAAGACGCCGCCCGAGCCGACCGCGATCAGCGACTGCAGTGCCTGGAAGCCGCTGCCGAGCGGGTCCTTCTCGGGGTCCAGAAATGCGAAGAGACGCTGCCGCCGGTAGGGCTCGGCCAGCACGAGGCCGATCAGCAACGGCGGCACCGCGGCGAACGAGCAGAGGATGAAGCGCCACGACAGCCCGGCCATGAAGACCATGAAAAAGGCCGTCGCCCCGAGCAGCACGGCGGTCCCCATGTCCGGCTCGATCAGGATCAGCGCCGCGAGCATCCCGGTGAACAGCGCCGCCGGCACCAGGAAGGACGCCTGGTTGACCTGCTCCTGCTTCTTCTCGATCAGGAAGGCCAGGAACGGGATCAGCGCCAGCTTCGCCAGCTCGGACGGCTGGAACGAGAAGCCGCCCACGAAGAACCAGCGGTGGGTCGCATTGCGCTCCGGCGCGAACAGCACCAGCACCAGCAGCGCCATGACCCCGAACACCAGGGAATAGATCACGGCCGGCTGGCGCAGCTTCCGGTAATCGAGCACCATGATGCAGACCATCAGCACCAGTCCCAGCCCCGCCGCCACCGCCTGCTTGACCAGGAACGGATTGAAGGTCATCGGCTGCTGCTGGCGAGCCAACGCGGCGGACGCCGAGTAGACCATCACCAGCCCGAACGCGAGCAGCAGGGTCACGGTGGTGAAGAGCACCTTGTCAAACGCGAGCTTCTTCGCCATGCGGCCCTCCAATATCGGCGATAGCTTGGCGAACGAGATCCTGGAAGACCTCCCCGCGATGGACGAAGTTGCGGAACTGATCGAAGCTCGCGCAAGCCGGCGAGAGCACCACGGCCTCTCCAGCCTTGGCTGCCTGCGCAGCCGAACGGACGGCGCGCTCCATCGTCTCCGAATGTTCAAAAGGAACGGCTCCCGCGAGCGCCCGCTCGAAGTCGCCCGCCGACTCCCCGATCAGGTAAGCGCGGCGGACCTTCTGCCGCACGATCGGCGTAAGCAAGGAAAGATCGGCCCCCTTGTTGCGCCCGCCCAGGATCAGGTGAACCTTTCCATCCTCGAAACCTTCGAGCGACTTCGCCGTAGCGGCGGGATTGGTCCCCTTGGAATCGTTGTACCAGACGACTCCGTCCTTCTCGCCCACCCGTTCCATCCGGTGCGGGAGCCCCTTGAACCCGATGAGCCCCGTGCGCAGCTCGGAGGGCTCGGCGCCGATCGCCCGCGCGAGCAGCGCCGCGGCCATGGCATTTTCCAGATTCTGCACCCCGGCGAGCGGCACGTCCGAAGCCAGGAAGAGATCCACGTCCGGCTCGCCCGGCGTGACTTCGATCACCCGGCCGTCGCTCGTGTAGCAGCCATCCTCGACCCGGCCCCGCCGCGAGAAGTAGCGCTTGCGTGCCTGGGTCTCCACGTCCAAGGTCTCCGGATCGTCGGCGTTGAGCACGGCGATCCCGGCCGCGTCCTGAGTCAGGAACAGCCTCTTCTTGGCTGCGCCGTAGACCGCCATCGAACCATAGCGGTCGAGGTGGTCCTCCGCGAGGTTGAGCAGCGCCGCGGCTCGGGGTTTCAGCGTGACGATCCCCTCGATCTGGAAGCTCGACAGCTCGACCACGAACACGCGGCCGACCGGGCCCTCGATCTTTCCCACCAGCGGATCGCCGATGTTGCCGCAGACTTCCACTTTATGTCCCGCGGCCTTGAGCATGGCGCCGGCGAGCGCGGTCGTGGTGCTCTTGCCGTTGCTGCCGGTGATCGCCACGATCGGCCCGTTGATGAACGGCGCGGCCAGCTCGACCTCGGCGATCACGGGAACGCCCTTGCGCCGCGCATCCTCCAGGAGCGGCTTGTCCATCGGTACGCCGGGGGAAACGATCACGGCGTCGAATCCACCTGAGGGAGGAGGCAGCTCCGACGGCTCGCCGCCGGGCCAGAGCTCGAACTTCCCGGAAAAATCCGAGACATCCACGTCCTGCTTGGAGTCAACAGCGACCACCGAGACGCCGCGCTCGAGCAGCATCTTCGCGGCGGCGCGGCCGGACAACCCCAGGCCGTACACCAGCACCCGCTCGAAGCGGCCGTTGCCCCAGGGAGTTCTCATCGCAGCTTCAGGGTGGAGAGCGAGAGCAGCGCGAAGAGGATCGACAGGATCCAGAACCTGACGATCACTTTCGGCTCGGCCCAGCCGATCAGCTCGAAATGATGGTGGATCGGAGACATGCGGAAGATCCGCTTGCCCCGGAGCTTGAACGAGGCCACCTGGAGGATGACCGAGAGAGCCTCCATGACGAACACGCCGCCCACGAGCACCAGCAGGATCTCCTGCTTGGCGAGCACCGCCACGGCGCCGATGCCGCCGCCCAGCGCGAGCGATCCGACGTCGCCCATGAACACCTCGGCGGGATGCGAGTTGTACCAGAGGAACCCGAGGCCCGCGCCGAAGAGCGCGCCACAGAACACCGCCACCTCGCCCACCCCGGGGATGTGAGCGACCTGCAGATAACCCGCGATGACCTTGTTGCCTGCGATGTACGTGAAGATCGCGTAGGTCGCCGCGGCCACCGAGGTCGTGCCGATCGCCAGACCGTCCAGGCCGTCGGTAAGGTTGACCGCGTTCGACGCTCCGACCAGCACGATCATCACGAAGACGATGTAGAAAGCGCCCAGGGGCAGGTAGAGCTGCTTGAAGAACGGGAAGCTCAGGTCCGTGTCGAAGCCGGGCAGCCAGAGCAACGCCGCGCCCATGATGGCGGCAGCCAGGAACTGAAGGCCGAACTTGGCTTTCGCCGTCAACCCCAGGTTCCGCCGCTTGCGCACCTTGATGTAGTCGTCGGCAAAGCCGATCGCGCCGAAGGCCGCGGTGACCAGGACCACGATCCAGACATAGACGTTGGAAAGATTCCCCCACAGCAGGGTCGCACCCAGGGCCGCGAACAGGATCAGCAGCCCGCCCATCGTGGGCGTGCCCGCCTTGACCATATGTGCCTGCGGGCCCACGTCGCGGATGTTCTGGCCGACCGACAGCCGGCGCAGAGTGCGGACGAACCACGGACCCAGCAGCCAGGAGAGGAGCAGGGCCGTGACGATCGCCGCCGCCACACGGAAGGTGATGTAGCGGAAGACGTTGAACGCCGGGATGATGTCGCGCAGCGGGTAGAGCAGGTGGAAAAGCATCAGTGAGCCTCCTCACCGCTTCCCGGCAGCAGACGCCGTACCACCGCGTCGAGCCCGACTCCGCGCGATGCCTTGATCAGCACGAGATCGCCTTCGCGGATCTCGCGAGCCGCCCACTCCGCTGCCGCGGCGGCATCGGGGACCCAGTGCGCCTCGGCTGATTGTTCGGCGGCATGAGCGCCTGCAACCAGCTCGCGCGACAGCTCGCCGACCCCGAGGATCGGCGAGAACCCGAGCCTTGCCGCCAGCTCGCCCGACTCGCGATGGAAGCGCGGCCCCTCGGGACCCAGCTCGCGCATGTCGCCCAGGATCGCCACCCGCCTCTTTCCCGGAAGCAGCGCGGCTCCTTCGAGAGCCTTCGCCACCGCAGCCGGATTGGAGTTGTAGGAGTCGTCCACGACCGTGAAGCTGCCCCGGTGGACGACGCCGCGCATGGAGGCCGGGCGCACGTCGCGCACGGCTTCGGCAATTTCTTTCAGAGAAAGACCGAGCGCCCACGAGCAGGCCGCGGCGGCCAGGCAGTTCTCGGCGTTGTAGAGACCGTGGAGGGGAAGGCTCACCTCCGCGCTCTCGCTCTCCGTCTCCAGGCTGAAGCGGCTGCCGATCCCTTCCGGTCCGGGAGCGAGATTGCGCAGCTTTACATCCACCTCCTCCGACTCGATGCCGTACCGCACCACCCGCCCTCCCTGATGCCGGCGCGCGATGCGCGCCACCTCGGGATCGTCGGCGTTCGTGATCACCGGCCCGCCCGCCGCGAGCCCCGCCAGCAGCTCGGACTTGGCCTCGGCGATCTCCCGCACGCTGGCGAAGAATTCCAGGTGGACCGGCCGCACGACCGTGAACACCGCGGCATCGGGCCGGCCCATCAGGCTCAGCTCGCGCAGCTCGCCCGCGGTGGACATGCCCATCTCGGCCACCATCCACTCCGTGCCGTCCGGCACGTTGAGCAGGCAGAGCGGAAAACCGATCAGGTTGTTGAAGTTCCCCATCGTCTTGGAGATCCGGAAGCGCGACTCCAGCATCGCCGCGAGCAGCTCCTTGGTCGTCGTCTTCCCCGCCGAGCCCGTGATTCCCACCAGCTTCTTCGGCACGCCCTTCGAGCGCACGTGACGGGCGAGGTCCTGCAGCGCCTTGAGCGTGTCCTCGACGCGGATCACGGCTACGCCCTTGGGAGCGTTGACCTCCTCCTGGACCACCGCCGCACCTGCTCCCGCCGCCGTGCTCACGAAGCGATGGCCGTCCGTGCGCGTTCCGCGCAAGGCGAAGAAGATCTCGCCCCCCTTGAGCGCCCGGGAATCGATCGCCGCACCGGCGCACTCCTTCCCGGGATCGCCGGAGACGATCCGGCCGCCCGTCGCGCGGGCGATCTCATCGGCGGTCAGACGTGCCAAAACGCTCCTCCAAAGCCTTGTGGATCTCTTCGAAATCGGAGAACGGAAGCTTTTTGTCGCCGACGATCTGCTCCCGCTCGTGCCCCTTGCCCGCGACCAGCACGGCCCAACCCGGACCGGCGGAGAAGATCGCGTCGCGGATGGCTTCGCGGCGGTCCGGAATCACCCGGTAGCCGCTCCGTCCGCTTGCTTTCACTCCCTCCTCGACCGCGGCGATGATCGCCAGCGGGTCCTCGGTACGCGGGTTGTCCGAGGTGAGGATCGGCAGGTCGGCCAGCTCGCCGGCCACCCGTCCCATCAGCGGACGCTTGCCGCGGTCGCGGTCGCCGCCGCAGCCGAACACCACCGCCACCTTTCCATCCCCCGCGATCTCGCGAGCCGAACGCAACGCCGCATCGAGCGCTGCATCCGTGTGGGCGTAGTCGACGAACACGGGGAACGGCTGGCCGCGATCGACCGGCTCCATCCTTCCCGGGATCGGATGCTGCGCCGCGAGCGCCGCCGTCACCGCCGAGTGCGGGAGGTTGAGCGCCTCGGCCGCCGCCGCCGCAGCAAGCACGTTCAAGAGGTTGTAGCGGCCGAGCAGACGGGTGACGAACGGCACCTCGCCGCGCGGCGTGATCAGCGTCCCGACCGTGCCCGCCGGAGTCATCCGCACCTCGCGCACCCGCACGTCCCCACCCTCTCCAAAGGTCACCGCATTCGGGATCTCGGCCGCGAGCCGCCTGCCGTACGGGTCTTCCACGTTGACCACCGCCCGGCCGCCCGGCTTGAGATGACGGAAAACCTTTCTCTTGGCCGCGAAGTAGCTCTCCATGTCCGGGTGGTAGTCCAGATGGTCGCGGGTCAGGTTCGTGAACACGGCCAGGTCGAAGGAAGCCCCGGCGACCCGCCCCATGTCGAGCGCGTGCGAAGAGACCTCCATGGCCACGGCGCGAGCGCCCGCGTCCCGCATCCGGCGCAGCGTGCGGAACAGGTCGGAAGCCTCCGGCGTCGTGTGCCCGCCCGGGAAGCTCCGGTCGTGAAAGCGGTAGCCCAGCGTGCCGATGAACCCGGCCGGGAGGTCGGCCGCATCCATCACCGCCGAGATCAGGGTTGCAACCGTGGACTTGCCGTTCGTCCCCGTCACCCCGACCATGACAAGCTCCTGATCCGGATGGCCGTAGACCGCCGCGGCCAGCGGACCGAGCACGGACCGCGGGTCCTCGACCGGCACCCAAGGCACGTCGACGGCAACAGGACCCGGTCCCGCGACAGCGACCGCCCCCCTCTCCACCGCGGCCGGAGCAAAGGCACGGCCATCGAAGCGCTGCCCCACAAGGGCAACGTAGAGATCGCCGGGCTCCACGGCCCGCGAGTCGTGGGCGACGCCGGTGATCTCGGGGTCGGCAGTCAGTGTCATGGTCATGGGCAGCACCTCCAAAAACAGCTCAGAAAGGCGCATGAAAGCGACCTCCTCCTGTCGAGGCAGGCACGCTCTCGGGCTCCACGATCCCAACGTCTTCGGCCGGCTCGAAAGCGACCGGCACAGCCTGCTCCACCGGAAACGGACTCTCTTCCGGAACGGGCTCCGTGCTCGCCATCTGAACCTCGCCGGGCCAGAGCCCCGGCGCCTGGCGCTCCGGCCGGATCCCCAGGTACAGCAGCACCTGCCGGGCGATCGCCCCGAACACCGGCGCCGCCACCTGCCCGCCGTGATACTCCCAACCCTGCGGCTCGGCGATCGCCACGATCCCCGTCATCACCGGCCGGTCCACCGGCGCGAAGCCCACGAAGCTGGGGAGATACCCGTTGCTCGAGTAGCCGCCCCGCACCGGAATCTGCGCCGTGCCGGTCTTCCCCGCCACCCGGTAGCCCTTCACCCCGGCGGCCTTCCCCGTGCCCTGGATGACGACTCCTTCGAGCAGCCGGCTGAGCTCCCGCGCCGTGGCCGGGGCCATCGGATGCCCGACCACCGCCGGCCCGCTGTTCTGCGAATGGCTGACCAGCACCGCGCCGCCTTGACCGATGCCGGCCACCACGTGCGGCCTCATCAAAGTGCCCTCGTTCGCCACCGCCGACACTGCCGAGGCGAGCTGGAGCGGTGTGACCGAGACCCCCTGGCCGAACGAGATGTACGCCTTGCCGCGCATCCCCCAGCGCTCCATCGGGTGGAGGATGCCCGAGCCCTCGCCGGGGAGGTCGATCCCCGTCGGGCGGCCGAAACCGAAGTCCCGGATCGTCTTGTACAGGCGCTGGTCGCCGACGATCAGCGCGGCCTTGATGACGCCGACGTTGCTCGACTTCTCCAGGATCTGCGCGAACGTCAGCCGGCCGAACGCCTTGTGATCGCGGATGCGCTTGCCATAGACGACGATGCTGCCCATCTGGCAATCGAACTCGTCGGCCGCGTGCACCAGGCCCGAGCCGAGCGCCGCGGCGCCCGTGATGATCTTGAACGTCGAGCCCGGCTCGTAGACGTCCATGATCGTGCGGTTGCGCCAGCGCGCCGACGCATAGCGGCTGAACTCGTTCGGATCGAACGAGGGATAGGACGCCATGGCCAGCACGCCGCCCGTCCGCGGATCGATGAAGACCGCCATGCCGCGGCTCGCCCCGCGCTCGACGACCGCCCGCTCCAGCTCGCGCTCCACGATGTGCTGGATGGCCGCGTCGAGCGTCAGGTGCAGGTCCTGGCCCGGCTCGGCCTCGGCGAACGACAATCCCGGCGCCACCACCATGGCGCCGCTCGCGTCGCGCAGCACGGTGCGCAGCCCCGGCTTGCCCGCGACCTTCTCGTCGTACAGCAGCTCGAGGCCGGCGAGGCCGTTGTTGTCCGTGCCCACGTAGCCGAGCACCTGCGCGGCCAGCTCGCGCATCGGGTAATAGCGCTTGGCCTCGGGCAGGAAGTGGATGCCCGGCAACTTCAGCGCCCGCACCGCTTCGGCGACCGGCGGGTCGAGCTTGCGCGCCACCCAGATGAACTCGCGGTCGCGCGCCAGCTCGCGGGCGAGCCTCTTCTCGTCGAGCCCGGGGACAGCCTTGGCGAGAGCCGCGGCCGTCGCCAGGGGATCGCGCACCTCGGACGGCACCGCCCAGGCCGAATCCACCTGGACCGACACCGCGAGCTCCCGGCCGCGGGCGTCGTAGATGGTCCCGCGCGGCGGATCGAGCTTGATCACCCGCTGCTGCTGCCGGGCGGCCTTCGACACGTAATGGTCGTACTGCGCCACCTGCAGGTGATACAGGCGTCCGGCAATGGCCGCGATCCAGAGCGCGCCGATCAGGGCGGCGGTCCTCAGGCGCGTTGCCTCCGGCGTGCGGAGCTTCACGGCATCTCCTCCCAGAACACCACCTGCTCGAGGGCGGGCGGCTGCATGCCCAGCTCCTCGGTGGCGCGGCGCTCGACCTGGGACGGGCTCGCCAGGTACGCGGCCTCCAGGCGGAGCTGCCGCTCCTTGCGGTTCAGGTCGAGCAGCCCACGCTCCAGCTCGTCGATGTGGTAACCCGTGCTCAGCACCTGCAGGTGGATCCAGATGTACGCGAAGACCCCTCCGCCGAGCGACAGCACGACCACCATCACGAGCGCGAGCTCGCGATAGCGGCGCCGGTCGCGCTCGCGGACCAGGTAGGTGTTCACCACCGGCCGCCGGAGGGCGTACGCGTTCCTCAAGAGATCAGATCCTCCTCGCGGCGCGCAGCCGCGCGGAGCGGGAGCGGGGATTGCGCGCGACCTCTTCCTCGCTCGGCCGGATCGGCTTGCGCGTCAGGGCTTCGATGAGCTGCGTCTCGGCGTGGGGCCGGCCGGTCACCTGGTCGATCTCGCCGCGGGCGCGGTCGCGCAGGGCGTTCTTGACGATCCGGTCCTCCAGGCTGTGGTAGGAGATGATCACCATGCGGCCGTCATCCTCCAGGAGATCGATCGCCTGCTGGATGAACCCCTCCAGGCCGGCGAGCTCGTCGTTGACGGCGATGCGCAGCGCCTGGAAGACCAGCGTGGCGGGATCGACCCGGCTCCCCCCCTCCTGCCAGGGCGGCCGGTTTCCCTTGACGCGCTCGATGAGGCGCTTGAGCTGCCCGGTGGTCTCGATGGGCTGCTCCCGCCGCGCGTCCACGATCGACCGCGCGATACGCCTCGCCTGCCTCTCCTCGCCATAGTCGCGGATGATCTTTTCCAATTCGCCCTCCGATCCTTGGTTCACCAGGTCGGCCGCCGTCCGTTCGGCGAGCCCCATGCGCATGTCGAGCGGCGCGTCGAAGCGGAAGCTGAATCCCCGCTCCGGCGTGTCGAGCTGCATCGACGACACGCCCAGGTCGGCCAGGATTCCCGCAATGCCTCCGGAAATTCCGATGCCGGCCAGGGCCGGTTCCAGGTGGTGGAAGTTGGCGTTGACGAAGCGCACGCGCTCCCCGAAGGGAGCGAGGCGCCGCGCCGCCAGCTCGAGCGCCTGCGGATCGCGGTCGATCCCGACGAGCTGGACTGATTCGGACGCCTGCAGGATCGCTTCGGCGTGTCCGCCCAGGCCGAGGGTGGCGTCGACGAAGAGGTTGCTCCCCCTCTGGGCGCGCCCGGGGTCGAGCAGCGCGAGGGTCTCTTCGACCAGGACGGGCAGATGCTGCGTATCCAACGGCTCGGGTGGCCCTCCTCGACCGTGCTCTCAGCTCTTTTAGATACCGAGAGAGCTGAGAGCACGGTAGTCATCCTCCGTGAACGGCTGCTCGTTCAGCCGCGCCAGGAAACGCTCGCGGTTCCACACCACCAGGTGATCGAGCTGCCCGGTCACCACCACGTCCCCGTTCATGCCGGCGCTCTCCCGCAGGATCTGGGGGAGCAGGATCCGGCCCTGAACGTCCACCTGCACCTGCTGCCCGAAGTAGTTGACCCGCTCCAGGTAGCGCTTCTTGACGGGGTCCGTGGTCGGGACCGACTGGAGACGCGCCTCGACCTCCTCCCAGACGGGCAAGGGGTAGATGTGCGCGGAATCGCCCAGCACGGAGGTGACAAAGAGGTCGGGGCCGTGGCGCTCCTCCAGCAACCGACGGAAGTCCGTAGGGATCTTCAATCTCCCTTTGTCGTCGATCTTGGCCGGCGAGCTTCCGCGGAACATATAGGGGGACCCCCACCCCGAAGTACATCTGTCCTGGGATGGGATCTTAGCAACCTTCCTCCACTTTTGTCCATTTCTTCCCACTTTCTTCCACTGAAACCCGCTCCGGGGGCGGAAAAGCCCACTCCGGACCACCTGAAAGGCGCAAACAAAGCGAATGTCCGGGATCGGGAGCTACTTCCCAGATGACTTCCGAGAGCAGGGAAGTGACTTCCGGGGGGTCGGAACTCGCTTCCGAGCGCGGGGAAGTGACTTCCAGGTGGTCGGCAATCGGTCAGCCGGGAAAACGGGCCAAGGCGGCAAGGGAAATTGTGCGTGTTAGACTGTCACCTCTGAGGTCTCAGCCAGCTCAAACGGCTGGACTCCCTCGCGGCGTGACTTCCAGATCGACGCGCAACTGCCGCGTCGCCTTGCCCGCACCAAGAGACTTGAACTGTCATGACGCTGGATGAGGCCAAAGCGATTCTCGCAGCTCTCGTTCAAGAGGGTGTCGAATTCGTTGTGATCGGCTCGATGGCTATGGCAGCGCAAGGTCTTCCCCGCGCGACCCATGACCTCGACCTCTTCGTCTCTCCGAAGATCGAAAACCTGGAGTCGCTAAAGCGGGCGCTCCGGGCTCTCTTCGACGATCCGAACGTTGAGCAGATCGACCCTGAAGAGTTGGCCGGGGACTACCCGGCGGTCGAGTACGTACCCCCACATGGCAAATACTCGATGGACATCCTCACTCGGCTCGGCGAAGCCTTCGCCTGGCAGGATCTTGCCGCCGGATGCGACAAGATCCAGTTGGGAGACCTGGTCGTCCAGGTCGCCAGCCCGAGGATGCTGTACCGTATGAAGAAGGACACGGTACGGCTGCAGGACCGCGCCGATGCCGAACGAATTCGTGAGGCCTTTGATCTGGGAGACGAGTGATGCCCGTTCGCAAGTACCGCTCGGTGAACGACATGCCCGGGGTCCGTCCCCTGCCGCGGCTCGATCCGGAGAACCTTCGCATCGCGTGCGAGCTGACCGAGTTGGCCTTCGAGCTACATCCCTGGAAGTTCGAGCCCGGGGTGCGCAAGTTCCGCTCGCAGTCGGAGGCGGACCAGCATCGGCAGGAGTGGGAGAAACAACAGGTCCGCCGTCCCTTCGGCTCATCCCCTTGAGCTCCGACGAAGTCTCCCAGGGCCACCCGCCTAAAAATCCTCTGGCCCCTCCCTCCCCCCACACCTCCCCCGCGAGCCCTCCCTCTCTCAAGTCAAGTCGATCTCAGCTCGGCGGCTGATCGTC
>DATLNC010000258.1:0-13460 GCA_035536935.1 Thermoanaerobaculia bacterium | reverse complement strand
CCGCCCAGTTCGGCGGAGATGGAAAGGGCAGCCAGGGGATGAAAGGCCGCGAGGACAAGGAGAACCTGGGCCTTTCCGCGCACATGGTCCTCGGCCTCTGCGGCGCGGTGCTGTTCGCCGGCAACGTGGCCCCGACCGAGGAGATCCTCCAGATCGCGGTCGAGTCCACCCCCTGGCGGCTGCTCGGGCTCGCGCTCCTTTCCCTGGTCCTGGGCGGGATCATCCTGTCCTACAGCGACTTCACCGGCTCGAAGCCGCTGCGTCCGAGCGGCGACAACGGGTCCGGCAAGGTGCTGTCGCTGTCGGTGATCAGCTACGCCGTGGCGCTGGCCGCCTCGGCGTTCGTCCTCTGGTTCTTCGGCCGGTTCGAGGGGGTCTCCCTCGCCATCGGAGTCGCCGAGACCGTGACGCTCGGGGTCGCCAGCTCTCTCGGCGCCTCGGCAGGAAGGCTCCTGCTGCTGTCATGAAGACGAGCATGATGACGAGCAAGATCGCGAAGCACCCTCTGGAGTGGATCGTGTTCACCGTAAGCCTGGCCGTGGTCGCCGGAACCGTGGGCTTCCTCGCCTGGGATGCGATGCAGGCAGGGGGCTATGACTCCCCCGCCGCGCTCTCGGTCGAGCTCGGACGGCCCGAGCCCAGAGACGGAGCCTGGGCCGTTCCGGTGACCGTCCGCAACCAGGGGCGTGAAACGGCCGAGGGGGTCAGGGTGGAGGTGATCCTCGAGATTCCCGGTGCCGCGCCGGAGACGGCCGACTTCGAGGCCGCCTTCGTCCCCCGGCAGTCGAAGCGCGAGGGGTGGGTCACGTTCCGGAGCGATCCCTCACGCGGCAGGCTGAGCGGCCGGGCCGCCGGATACGAGACGCCCTGAATGACCCTTATAGACGCGCCCTGACCGTCTGGCATGGGCTGTGATAGCGTCTGTCGCTCGTGACCCACAACAGCGATCCCCGGAAAGACAAACGCCAGCTCCTGGGGCTGGCACTCGGCGCACTGGGCGTGGTCTATGGAGACATCGGCACGAGCCCCCTCTACGCTCTGCGCGAGGCCTTCCACGGCGAGCACGCCGTCCCGGTCAATCACAACAACATCCTCGGCCTGCTGTCGCTGGTGTTCTGGGCCCTGATCATCGTCATTTCCGTCAAGTACCTGCTCTTCGTGATGCGGGCGGACAACCGCGGCGAGGGGGGCATCCTGGCGCTCATGTCGCTGGTGCCGCCAAAGCTGCGGGATGCCCGGGGCGGCCGCTGGGTGCTGCTCGCCCTGGGGTTGTTCGGCGCCGCGCTGCTCTACGGCGACGGCATGATCACCCCGGCCATTTCGGTCCTCAGCGCGGTCGAAGGGCTGCACGTGGCGACCCCGTTTTTCGATCCCTACGTGGTGCCGATCACCATCGTGATCCTGGTCATACTGTTCCTCTTCCAGAGGAAGGGGACGGCCGGCATCGGAGCGGTGTTCGGCCCGGTGATGATTCTCTGGTTCTCGATCCTGGCCGTGCTCGGCCTGGCATGGAGCCTCCGGCAGCCGGAGGTGTTCTCCGCGGTCAATCCGATGTACGCCGCCCGCTTCTTCATCGAGAACCGGTGGATGGGATTCCTGGCCCTGGGGGCGATCACGCTCGTGGTCACCGGCGGCGAGGCGCTCTACGCGGACATGGGGCACTTCGGCCGGCGGCCCATCCAGATCGCCTGGTTCCTCATGGTGTTGCCCTGCCTCCTGCTCAACTACTTCGGGCAGGGGGCGCTGCTCCTGCAGCAGCCCGAGGCCGCGGTGAACCCGTTCTTCTACATGGTCGGCCAACACCGCTGGGCCCTCTACCCGCTGGTGGCGCTGGCCACCATGGCCACGGTGATCGCCTCGCAGGCTGTCATCTCAGGGGCCTTTTCGCTCACCCGGCAGGCGGTCCAGCTCGGGTATATGCCACGGGTAGCGATCGTCCACACGTCGGAGGAGGAGATCGGGCAGATCTACATCCCCTCGATCAACTGGATCCTGATGATCTCCACGATCGGGCTGGTCCTCGGGTTCCAGAAGTCGACGAACCTGGCGGCGGCCTATGGCGTCGCGGTCACGGCGACCATGGCCGTCACGACGCTGCTCGCCGAGGTCGTGGCCCGCCGGCTCTGGGGTTGGGCCTCGGCCATCGTGATCCCGGGCGCGCTCTTCTTCCTGGCGGCGGACCTTTCGCTGTTCGGCGCCAATATCATCAAGATTGCGGACGGCGGCTGGTTCCCTCTGGCGGTGGGTGTGCTGGTCTACACGCTGCTCTCGACCTGGAAGAAGGGCCGGGCGATCCTGTCCGAGCGGCTGAGGGACGGGGCGCTGCCGTTCTCGCAGTTCATCGCTTCGGTCACTCCGACCACGCCGCCGCGCGTGCCCGGCACCGCTGTCTTCATGTCGCGCGACTCGGAGTCGACCCCCACGGCGCTCCTCCACAACCTCAAGCACAACAAGGTGCTCCACAAGGAGGTCGTGCTGCTGACGGTGATGACCGAGGAGTTCCCCTACGTCGAGGTGGACGACCGCGTGCGGGTGGAGGACCTCGGCAAGGGTTTCTTCCGGGTGATCGCACGCTATGGGTTCCTGCAGAACCCCGGCGTCTCCGAGGTGGTCGACTTGACCAAAGTCAGAGGGCTCGACCTGAACTTGATGAGCACGACGTTTTTTCTGAGCCGCGAGACCCTGATCGCGAGCAGCAAACCAGGCATGGCCATCTGGAGGGAGAAGCTCTTCTCGCTGATGGTGAGGAACGCCCAGCGTCCGACCGACTTCTTCCGGATTCCGCCGAACCGGGTGGTCGAGCTCGGCATGCAGGTGCAGTTGTAAGGCAGCCCCCTCCCCGGCCCTCCCCCGCTGCGCGGGAGAGGGAGCCGGAACCCCCGCCCTCTCAAGAGCGAGCGGGGGTTTTTCTTTTGGGGGAAGGGTGGGCCCCCTCTCCCGCGCAGCGGGGGAGGGTTGGGGAGGGGGTCTTCTTCAGACCCCCGGCATTGCTTTCTTCAGCGGCTTCAGCAACAGCGTCAGCACCACCGCCATGCCCAGGGCGATCATCCCCAGGATCGCGAAGAACCGCGAGTGCGGCATGTCGTCCCAGAGCATGCCGATCATGGTCAGCTTGTTGCCGATGGCCGTGGCCATGAACCATCCGCCCATCATCCGGCCGCGCAGCCGGATCGGCGCCACCTTGGAGACCAGGGAAAGCCCCATGGGCGAGAGCATCAGCTCTCCCAGCGTGAGCACCGCGTAGGCTCCGATCAGCCAGAGCGGCGAGACCTTGCCGGTGTCGCCCCCCGCCTTGCCCGCGAAGTAGAGGATGAAGAAGGAGAGCCCGGTCAGGCACATGCCGATCGCCATCTTGGTCGGCGTCGAGGGCTCCTTGCCCCTGCGGTCCATGGCCTGCCAGAAGAGGACCAGGAGAGGCGTCAGGAGCAGCACCCAGATCGGGTTGATCGCGTTGGAGACGATGCCGCTGAATTCCCAGTCCGTGTTGTGCTCCGCCCAGTAGGTGAGCGTGGTCTGCTGCTGGTGGAAGACCATCCAGAAGGCGATCACCACGAGGAAGATGACGATCAGCGCGGTGATCCGCCGCGAGTCGGGGATCAGGTCGATCGGGTGCTGGTGGCTGATCCCCGCGGGCGGGGCGTCCACAGCGGTCGCCGCGGTCGCCGACAGGCCGTTGTGACCCGGCCGGTCGGCGTGCATCACGAGGTGCTTGAAGCGCCAGAGGATCGTGATCGAGATCAGCATGCCGATCGCGCCGAGGAAGAAGGCCGGATGGAAGCCGAACCTGCGCACCATGGGCTCGGCAATCAAAGGCGCCAAGGCGGCTCCGATGTTGATGCCCATGTAGAAGATGTTGTAGGCGCGGTCCTTGAGGTGGCTGCCCTCGGGATAGAGGTTGCCCACCATGGCCGAGACGTTCGGCTTGAAGAAGCCGTTGCCGGTCACCAGGCAGGCCAACGCCGCGAACATGACCGGCACCGACTGGACGGCGAGCAGGGCGTGGCCGGCCATGAAGAACAGCCCGCCCACCATGACCGAGCGCCGGTAGCCGAGCTTGCGGTCCGCGATGAAGCCGCCGATGATCGGGCTGGCATAGACGAACATCAGGTAGGTGGACCAGACGCTGGTCGCGTGGTCCTCGGTCCAGCCAAAGCCGCCCTTGCCGTCCGCGTTGCTGTTGATGACATACAGGGCCCAGATCGCACCCACCGTGTAGAAGCTGAAGCGCTCCCACATCTCGGTGAAGAACAGGACGTAGAGGCCCTTCGGGTGCTTCTCCTGGCCGGCCACTAATGCACCCCGCTCATCAGCTTGCGGATCGGCCGCGCCAGCAGCGCCAGGATCAGGCCCGCGCCCGCGGTGATGGCGAACACGGCTCCGAAGAGCTGCGGCAGCGGGAGCTTCTCGAACTGCCCGGCCACCAGGCCCGCGATCAGATTACCCAGCGCGATCGACATGAACCAGATGCCCATCATCTGCCCCACTTTGCGATGCGGCGCCAGCTTGGTCACGGTCGAGAGCCCGACGGGCGACAGGCAGAGCTCGCCGCAGGTATGGAACAGGTAGGTGAGACAGAGCCAGATCGGGCCGACCTGCCGGGTCTGGTCATTGGTCAGGATCGAGGCCCATACCATCACGCCGAAGCCCAGGCCGAGGAAGATCAGGCCCCAGGAGAACTTGGCCGGCGACGAGGGCTCCACTTTGCGCCGCGAGAGCGCCACCCAGAGCCAGGCGAAGACCGGCGCGAGCGCGATGATCAGGATCGGGTTGACCGATTGCAGCCAGCTGGTAGGCATCTCCCAGCCGCCGATGTTCCGGTCCGTCAGGCGGTCGGCGAACAGGTTGAGCGAGGAGCCCGCCTGCTCGAAACCCGACCAGAACAGGGCCGAGAAGAGGAAGAGTACGAAGATGACGATCATCCGCTTCTTCTCGATCGGATCGAGCCCGCCGGCCGTGAGCTGGTAGGACAGGTAGCCGAAGGCCAGCAGCAGGATGATCACGCCCGTGCCGTTGGCCAGCCACTCCACGGTCAAAGGAATGACACCGCTGATCCAGAGCAGAGCGAAGACGGCGGCGGCGGCCAGGCCGATGAACAGGTTCCTCAGGTTGCGGCCGCGGACGCCCGAATCGCCGGAGGCGTTCGGGTGGAGCCCTGCCTCGCCGAGGTATTTGCCGCCGAAGGCGTACTGGACGAGACCGAACAGCATGCCGACGCCGGCGGCGCCGAAGCCCATGTGCCAGCCGATGCGCTCGCCCAGGTAGCCGCAGACGAGCGGCGCCACGAAGGCCCCGAGGTTGATGCCCATGTAGAAGATCGAGAAGCCGGCGTCGCGGCGCGCTCCGCCCTCGGGATAGAGCTCGCCCACCATCGTGCTGATGTTCGGCTTGAGCAGCCCGGTGCCGAGCACGATCATGACCAGACCCGCATAGAAGGTGGGAGCGCTCGGGACGGCCATGCTGAAGTGGCCGGCGGCGATGATGCAGCCGCCCAGGAAGACCGCCCGCCGTTGGCCGAGGATCTGGTCGGCCACCCATCCGCCCGGCAGCGCCAGGAGGTAGACGAACGCCGTGTAGAGGCCATAGATCGCACCCGCCCGGGTCTCGGTCATGCCGAGGCCGGGGTTCGCGGTGGTCACCGCTCCCGCCATGAACAGGAAGAGCAGGGCGCGCATCCCGTAGTAGCTGAAGCGCTCCCAGAACTCGGTGAAGAACAGGGTCGCGAGGCCGCGCGGATGGCCAAAGAAGCTGGTATCCGCGGCAGCGGCGGCGGTCGAGGGGTGGATGCCTCCGGCTACGACCGTGGAGGAGGGCGAGGAGAACTCGGACGTCGGATCTTTGGCCATGGACTCTCGCTCAGGAAAAGGGTTGATCGGCGCGCGGAGCCTACCACGCTCCCCTGGGACTCGATCCTGCTGGGCCCATTGCACTTACAGCAAGGCAGGTGCCACCGTCCGCGCGCGGGAACGCGCCTGTGCCCCTTGTCCTCACCCGGTGACGAAGGCGTATCCGGAAGTGTCCGGCGGGGCGGGAAAAGTCTTTGTTTTCCAGGGGTTTCGGTATGGCATTCGACTTGCTCTATACCTCTGGCGTTACCTATCTGACCCACGGCGGCATGCCGTGCGGCGCTCCAAGAGGGAAGTCGGCCAACCCCCGGCTTCCCTCCCCTCCCTCCTCTCCGTGAGCTAGGCTAACGATCATGAGCGATCCCGACCTGTCCTCGCTTCGCGATTCCATCACAGAGGTCGACCGCGCCCTCCTCGAGCTGCTCCGCCGCCGCATGGAGCTGGCCTCGGAGGTGGGGCGAATCAAAGCCGCCGCCGGCTCCCCGATCGAGGTTCGGGACGTGGAGCACGTCGTGCTCGACCGCGCCCGCCAGCATGCCGACGCCTGCGGCGTGTCCGAAGAGGTCATGACGTCGATGTTCCAGGCGATCATCCGCGGCTCGGTGGAGCGGCAGTACCGCGTGGGAGTCTCTTTGCGCGAGCGGCGGGGGGAACGGATGCTGATCGTAGGCGGAGCCGGCGGCATGGGGACCTGGTTCCGCAGCTTCCTGGAGCTCGCGGGCCACACGGTCGACATCTCCGACCCGGCGCTGTCGGGGCTGCCCACGCCGCCGCCTTCCCAGGGACGGTTCGGGTCCTTGAGCGAGATCGAGGACCTGGACCGCTACATGGCGATCTGGGTGGCGGCGCCGCTCAATCGCATGGCCGTGGCGCTGGAGGAGCTGATCGCGCGCCGGCCCCGCGCTCCGATCGTGGAGGTGGCCTCGATCAAGACCCCTCTTCTCGGCGCGCTCGCCCACGCTCGGGACGAAGGGCTGCGGGTCTTCGCCGTGCACCCGATGTTCGGCCCGAGCAAGTCGGTCTACGAGTCGTTGACGTTCGTGCTGGCAGCCCAGAGCGATCCGATCGAGGAGAAGCGGCAATTGGCGCCGCTGCTCGCTCATCCCTACACGCGGATCGTTGCGGTGCCGTTCCCCCACCACGACCGTCTGATGGGCTGGCTGCTGGGGCTTTCGCACCTGACGAACATGCTCTTCGGCGCGGCTCTGGTGAAGTCCGGGATCGATCCCGCGGAGCTGCAGGCCTGCGCCTCGACGACCTACAGCAACCAGGCCGCCACGGCACTGCGCGTGCTTTCAGAGGATCCCGACCTGTACCTGGACATCCAGTACCTGAACCCGCACCGGAACGACGTCTACGCCGCAACGCGTGAGGCCCTGGGCCAGCTCGTGTCCCTTGTGACCGAGCGCGACCGGGAGGGCCTCCGCCAATCTTTCGCCGACGCGCGCCGGGCGCTGTCGCCGGAGGAATGAAGTGGAGCCGATACCCCCACCTGGGGTTGAAACCCCAGGCTAGAAGGGTATCGCCTCCTCCGGAGGCGAGCTTCCGGGAGCATCTCGGACAAGGCGCAGGCTGCTGCGCATCCAGCCCCGGGGAGGGGCTGTACTTTTCCAGCCTGGGGTTTCAACCCCAGGCTACGTGCTCTTCTTCGCGGCGGTCTTCTTGGCGCCGCCGGAGCTCTTCTTCGGAGCCGGCGCCGGCTGAGTTGCCAGCCCGCCGGCGGAACCCGAGCTCTTCTTGGCGGCCGCCTTCTTGGCCGAGGCCTTCTTCGATGCATTCACGGCGGCGGCTACGCCCGCGGCGATTCCAGCGGCGGCGGCCACTCCGGCTGCGACCTTGCCGACGGTCGCCTTGGTGGACGACTTCTTCTTCGCTGCGCCAGACGACGAGGATGCCGTCGACTTCTTGCTCGCGGTGCTCTTTGCGGGCTTCTTGCTGCCGGTCGTTGCCTTCTTCTCAGCCATGGTATTTGCCTCTCCTTGAGTTAGAGGCCCCGTCGCAAGCTACCCACGCCGGGGCGCGGTATTCGATACTTCAGACTGCTGTCGAATACACAGCAAAACACATGCCGATTCCAAGTCACACGCCCTCAAGGGCTTGCTCCAGATCGGCGATGAGGTCCTCGGAATGTTCGAGTCCGATGGACAGGCGGAGCAGGTCCTGCGGGGTGCGCGACTGGGGACCCTCGCTCGATGCCCGGTGCTCGATCAGGCTTTCGACACCGCCGAGCGAGGTGGCCCGGGTGAAGAGCCGGACTCGGGAGACGGCGCGCAGAGCGGTTTCTCTATTGCCCGTCTGGAACGAGAGCATCCCTCCGAATGCCGACATCTGCTGCTTCGCCACCTCGTGCCCCGGGTGGGATTCGAGCCCCGGGTAGTGGACCGCGGAGACGGCAGGCGAGCTCTCCAGCGCGCGGGCCACGGCGAGGGCGTTGGTGCTCTGGACCGCCATCCGGCAGGCCAGGGTGCGCAGGCCGCGCAGCACGAGCCAGGAATTGAAGGGCGAGGCCACGGCGCCCAGGACGTGGCGGATGTGATCGGTCTTCTCGAAAGGATCATCTCTCCGGGCGAAGACCAGGGCTCCCCCTTGCACGTCGCTGTGGCCGCCGAAGTACTTGGTCGTGGAGTGCAGGACGACGTCGACCCCCATCCCGATCGGCCGCTGCAGCGCGGGGGTGGCAAAGGTGCTGTCGATCAGAGTCAGGGCGCCCGCCCGCCGGGCGAGATCCGCCACGGCGCGGATGTCGGTGACCTTGAGGAGCGGGTTGGACGGGCTCTCCATCCAGACGAGCCGGGTCTCGGGACGGAGCGCGGCTTCGACCTCGCGGGGGTCCTGCATGGCCACGGCGGTCGACGAGATCCCCCAGTTGAGGAGGTTTTCCTCCGCCGCGACCCGGAAGCCGTAGTAGACGTCGTCCGGAAAAATTACGTGCGATCCCGGCGGCAGGGTCTGAAGCAGGGCGATGCCCGCGGCCATGCCCGAGGCGAAGACCAGCGCGGCCTCCCCTCCTTCGAGAGAAGCCAGCGCCGTTTCGAGCTGATGCTCGTTGGGGTTCGACTCGCGGATGTAGGTATGCCCGCCCAGCGGGACCCCGTCCGGATCGCGGGCGAACGTGGTGGAGAGATGAATCGGGGAGGCTACCGATCCGGTCGTGGGATCGGCCTCGTGCCCGGCGTGAACCGCGAGCGTCTCAAGCCTCATCTCGTGAAGTTCACGGTCAGAGTGTAATAGACCTTGACCGGTTTTCCGGCGAGCTCGGCCGGCCGGAAGACCCAGCGGCGCACCGCGTCCAGAGTGGCGAGGTCGAGCTTCGGGTGAACGCTCTTGCAGACCCGCAGGTTCTGGATGCAGCCCTCCTCGTCGATGATCGACTCGACGATGACCGCTCCCGTTTTCGAGACGTCGCGGGCGTATTCCGGCGGGCGTCCGAACAGCTTCTCGGGAGGGGAGACCTCTTCCACCGGGATCGCCTTGGCCCTGTTTTCGAAGATCCGCAGCCCCTCCTTGGGGCAGGCGGCCTCCGCGTAGACCTCTTCCGGCGGAGCGACCGGAGCGCCGTCGGTCCGCGCCTGGCAGAGGACGATGCGGGCGTTCAGGGATGCCGGACCGGCCGGCGCGGCATTCAGCGCCTCGCGGGCCGCGCTCTCGGACTCGGCGTACTTCTTCTCCCGCCAGAGCACATCGGCCAGGTTGTAGCGCGCGATGTTGGCGACCTGGCCGGCCGCTCCGGCCTCCGTCGCCTTGCGGAAGGCCTCCTCCGCACCGGCAAGGTCGGGCTTCGTGTCCGACATGAGGGCGAAGCCGAGCTGGTTCCAGGCCTGGGCGATCAGATCGGGAGTGCGGAGCAGGCCCGCCGCCTCGCGGGCGGCATCGGCCGCCTTCTCCGGCTTGTGGAGGCCCGTGTAGGCCCGGGAGAGGCCAAGCAGGCAGGGGCCGCAGGAGCCGCCGGCCTGTTCATCGGCCTGCTGGAAGCTCTTGGCGGCATCTCCGAACTTCCCCTGTTCGAGGAGGCCGAAGCCCTTTTTCAGCGTCTCGGCCACGGGGGAAGGCTCGGCGGCGCTCGCCAAGGAGGCCACGAAAACGGGGAGACAGAGCAGAGCGATCTTCATGGTACCCATCAGACGCATTCTACCCAGCGCGGAGAACCTCCGGAAACCTTTCTGCGTCTGGGTCGTTTATACGAGGAGGCCGATCGACCGGCTTCTGCCCTCATCCCGTTCCCTGACTGGAGGTCACCTTGAGCTCTAATCGTTTCCGCATCCTCTCCCTGGGCGTTCTGGTCCTGACGCTGGCCGCCGGAGCTCCCGTCTCGGCCGAAACCTGGGTAGAGCGCAGCGACGCCAACTCCCAGATCCTCATCGACGTGCTGGCGCGCCAGAGCCCCGAGGGCGCGGGCCAGCTCGGCGTCCCCGGCCTCGACGAGGAGATCTTCGACCTGAAGCCCGGCTTCGTCGAGCGCTCCCGCGAGGAGATCAAGAAGGCCGGCGGCACGCTCCGCCAGCGCCTCGCCGCCGAGAAGGACCCGAAAGTGCGCCAGGATCTGGAGATCCTGATCCTGGCCACCGACGACCAGCTCCAGGGCTCGCAGCTCGGCGAGAAGTACAACCTCCCCTACTTCGACATCTCGTCCACCATCTTCCAGGGTGTCCGCACCCTGCTCGACGACCAGGTGGAGGCGAGCCGCCGGCCCGCGGCGCTGGTCCGCCTGCGCAAGTACACCGGCGTCGAGCCCGGCTACACCCCGATGTCCGTGCTCGCCGAGCAGTTCATCCGCTCGCGCATGAACCGCCCCGGCCTGATCGGCCCCTTCAAGGACGAAATCGAGAAGGACCTCCAGAACACCGAGACCTATCTCAAGGGGGTCGAGGAGCTGTTCAAGAAGTACGGGATCAAGGGCTACGAGCAGCCGTACGCGAAGCTGCGCGAGCAGGCGGCGGCGTACGAGGCGTTCGTGCGCAAGGAGATCGTGCCGAAGGCGCGCACCGACTTCCGCCAGCCGGCCGAGCTCTACGCCTTCAACCTGCGGACGCTCGGCGTGGACATGCCCGTCGAGGAGCTGGTGAGCCGGGCGCAGGTGTCGTTCAAGGAGATCCAGAACGAGATGCAGGCGCTCGCCCAGATGGTCGCGAAGGAGCGCGGCCTGCAGGTCACGGACTACCGCGACGTGCTGCGCGAGCTCAAGAAGACGCAGATCACGGGCGAGGCGATCCTCCCCCTCTATCAGCAGCGCATCCAGGACATGGAGCGGATCATCCGCGAGCAGGGGATCGTGACCCTGCCGGGGCGGCCGATGAAGGTGCGCCTGGCCAGCGAGGCGGAGAGCGCGGCCATCCCCGCCCCCAACATGCGCGCGCCGCGGCTGATCGGCAACACCGGCGAGATGGGCGAGTTCGTGCTGCCGCTGCGCATCCCCGGCAAGCAGGGGGATGCCAAGCTGAACCTCGACGACTTCACCTACGATGCGCTCTCCTGGGCCCTGACCGCGCACGAGGGCCGGCCCGGTCACGAGCTGCAGTTCGCGTCGCTGGTCGAGAAGGGAGTGTCGCGGGCGCGGATGATCTTCTCCTTCAACAGCGTCAACGTGGAGGGCTGGGCCCTTTACGCCGAGGCCGAGGTCAAGCCCTACATGCCGCTCGAGGCCCAGCTCGCCGCGCTCCAGAGCCGGCTCATGCGCGCGGCCCGCGCCTATCTCGACCCGGGCCTGCAATCGGGCCGCATCACCCGCGAGGAGGCCACCCGGATCCTGCGCGAGGAGGTCGGCCTCTCCGAGGGCATGGCGCTTCAGGAAGTCGAGCGCTACACCTTCCGCAGCCCCGGCCAGGCGACGTCCTACTTCTGCGGCTACACGCGGCTGATGGAGCTGCGCACCGAGGCCGAGCGCGCCCTGGGGTCGAAGTTCAACCGCCAGAAGTACCACGACTTCATCCTGGCCCAGGGCCTGCTGCCGCCCGCGCTCCTGAAGAAGGCCGTGCTGGAGGAGTTCGTACCGTCGCAGTAGCGGGGCGGTAGGAAAGCTGGTGGATCGGCGCAGGGAAAGGTGATTTGCGGCCTTTGATGGCATCGCTCTTGCTCCAAATATGAAATCCACATCAAACGGGACCCACCGTCCCGTCACTGTCGTCGACAACTTTGTCGCACATCCAGGAGGACGACACCATGAGTAAGAGAATCATCCCCGCAATCGCTGCCGCCGGCCTGCTCACGCTGGCTCCGGCCTTCGCCCAGAGTCAGGGCACCACTTCGGGCACAGGCACACAGGGAACTGGCACGCAGGGAACTGGAACAGGTACGGCGACCCAGGGTACGGGCACGGGCTCGGGCACGGGGACGGGCTCGGGAAGCCACGGCACCCACCAGGGCGGCACGACCGGCCAGGGGACGACCGGACAGGAGCACGGCGCCCACGGCAGCACGGTCGACACCAAGGGAACAGCCCACGCCAATCAGGATGAGCACTTCGTCCACGAAGCGGCGGCCGGCGGCATGATGGAAGTCGAGCTCGGCCGTCTGGCCGCGGAGCGCGCGGCGAGCGCCGAGGTCAAGGCCTTCGGACAGCGGATGGTCACGGACCACAGCAAGGCGAACCAGCAGTTGATGCAGATCGCGACGAGCAAGGGGATGACCCTCTCCAAGGCTCTCCCGGCCGACAAGCAGCAGGAGCGCGACAAGTTCGCCCGACTCTCCGGCGCCGAGTTCGACCGCATGTACATGAACCACATGGTCAAGGACCACAAGAAGGACGTCTCGGAGTTCGAGAAGCAGGCGGAGAAGGGCACCGATCCGGCCTTGCGCTCTTTCGCCCAGAAGACCCTGCCTACCCTGCGCGAGCACCTGACCCTCGCCCAGAGCGTGGCCGGCAAGCAGGCCGCCCAGAAGAAGTAGATCAGAGGTAGATAGAATCCGGGGGATGCTCGACCGCGTCCCCCGCACCCGCCAAGCCCTGGAAGAGGGCATCCGTGCTGGGCTCCACCTCGGAGCCCAGCTCTACGTTTCCTTGAACGGCAAACTGGTGACCGACGGCGCCCTGGGCGACGATCGGCCAGGCGTGCCCCTCACTCCGGACCACCTGATGCTCTGGCTCTCCTCCACCAAGCCGGTGGCGGCCGTGGCCATCGCCCAGATCTGGGAGCGCGGCCGGCTGGAGCTCGACGACCCGGTCGCCCTTCACATCCCCGAGTTCGCGGCCAACGGCAAGGAGCGGATCACCCTCCGCCACCTCCTCACCCATACCGCCGGCATCCGGATGCTCGACACGGGCTGGCCGCGCGAGCCGTGGGAGGCGATCGTCGCCCGCATCTGCGCCATGAAGCCCGAGCCGCGCTGGGTACCCGGCGAGAAGGCCGGCTATCACCAGGCGTCGAGCTGGTTCGTGCTGGGAGAGGTGATCCGGCGGATCGATGGGCGGCCCTTCGACCGCTATGTCCGCGAGGAGATCTTCGAGCCGTTGGGCATGGCCGACTCCTGGGTGGGCATGCCGCGGGACCGGTATCTCTCTTACAAGGAAGCGGGCCGGATCGGCGCCATGTGGAACATGGAGACATCGGAGCCGCACGGATGGGACTCGGAGGAGCGGTGCACGACCGTCCATCCCGGGGGAAACGGCTACGGTCCCATGCG
>DATLNC010000257.1:0-42842 GCA_035536935.1 Thermoanaerobaculia bacterium | reverse complement strand
GCAGGGTCTCGGTCATCTCGGCGCTGCGCTGGCTGTCGACGATGCCGACGACCGGCAGGCAGAGGACGCCGGCCCAGACCTCGATGATCGGCGTCGAAAGCTCGCGGATGGCGGCCTGCTGGCGCTCGATCGTCTCCAGCTTGGCCTCCAGCTCCCGGTTGGCGGCCTCGTGCTTGGCGAGCGCCTCGGTGAGCGCCCCCTTGGCGGCCCGCAGCTCCTTGACGAAGATCATGAACGCCACCTCGAGCTCGTTGAACTCGTCCTCCTGCATGTTGCTCTCGAGGAGCGTGATGCAGGCGTCGAACTCGTCGACCGAGGCGTACGAGAGCGCCTCGATCACGTTCTGGAGGCGGTCGTGCGTGATCTGAATGGGGACCTCTTCTTCCCTCATAGCCATCCTTGGTCTCTCCTCAGCGGCGCCCCGGGCGCCGTGCAATCGTCTGCTGGATACTGAACCCTACTGGCCGGCCTGCTCGCCCCCGAGCAGCGAGTCGGCCTGGTAACCCATGATCAGGGCCGTGGCGTCGTCGTGGTCCCGCCCCCACTGCTCGACGATCCGCCGGGCCACATCCGTGGGCGCGCCCGGCAGGCACGTTTTGAAGTTGCCGCGGCTCGACACGCCGTCGCTCATCACACAGTAGACGTCCCCCGGCTTCATCTGAAACGACATCACCTTGGACGTCCGCAGGTTGTGCCCCACGATCCCCGCGATGCAGAACAGGCTCGGCGCAGTGCCGTTGAGGGCCTGCACCTCAATGTTGCCCACACCGCAGAACTGGCCCGCGCCGTCCTCCTCGACCTTGAGGATGCCTACCGCGGCGCCGCGCGTGGCGCGCAGCTCCTTGTGGCAGCGCATCAGGATCGGCTCCACCGCCAGGTCGAGATTGCCGCGGATCACTTCCACCGCCTTTTCGGCGGCGACCCAGGACTCGAACCCGTGGCCGAGACCGTCGATCACCGCGGCGAGGAAGGTACCGTTGTTCTCTACAATAACAAAACTGTCCCCGCAGACCGTGAGGCCCTTGAAAGGACGGCTGAATGCTCCCGACTTCATCTTTCTCCCCGGAAGAGGCAGGTGACCGTGGTGCCGCGGCCCGGGCCGGTGTCGAGGTGGAAGTCGTCCACCAGCTTCTTGACGGCCACGAGACCCTTGCCCATGCCTCTCTGCGACTTGTACGTTCCTGCCCAGATCTCATCCAGCTTGCGCGGCTCGATGCCCGGGCCCTTGTCCGATGCCACGATCTGCAGGGTGGGGCCGCGGTCGTCCTTGGTGGACTTCAGCTCCACGAACCCCTTGCCGCCGTAGAAGATGATGTTGCGGGCCAGCTCCGAGACCGCGGTCGCGACTTTGACCGAGGTGAACTTCGAAAGCCCGATCCGCACCGCTTCCGACCACGCCTCCAGGCGGGCGGTGGCGATGTCCTTTTCCTGATCGATGGCGAGGCGCTTCGTGCTGCCGGCGATGTCCGCCGGGGTACCTGTCCCCGGGCCGGCCCCGGTTCCGGCCCCGCTTCCGGGCCCGTTGCCCGCGGTCACACCGGCGAGCGCCTGCGCGCACGATGCGATCAGCTCCGCGCTGTTGCGCCGCGCGAACAGGCGGACCGAGCTCTCGAGCTCGGCCATGATCGCCAGCCGGTCCTGCGGCGTGAGCTGCTGGATGGGACGCGCCGCCAATCCGCCCAGGCGGTTGAAAATACTGCGCTGCGTGATCGCCGAGATGGTCCCGGCGAGGATCGCCCCGACCTCCGTCTCGACGGTTTTCATGATTGCAGCAGCTCGAGCTTCTCCAACGCCAGGTCCAGGTTGAGGGCGGTGTGCACCGAGTCGAGCTCGACCCCCATCTCGATGAGGGTCATGGCCACGGCCGGGCGGATGCCCACGATGTAGCACTCGGCGCCCATGAAGCGCACCGATTTGCCGATGTCGTTGAGGATGCGGGTGATGTAGCTGTCGATGACCTCGACCGCCGACACGTCGAGGATGACCCCCTTGGCGTCGGCGCTGCGGACGCGCTCCATGAGCGACTCCTGGAGGCCGAGGGCGAGACGGTCGTGCAACTCCGTCTGGATGCTCACCAGGAGGCAGTTGCGGATCTGGATGATCGGCAGGCTCTCGTCTTTCACGCGATCCCTCCGCCGGGAACGCGAAGCCCGGCCCCTGCGGGACCGCACCGCGCTCCGGCCATTCCATGCCTCACAGGGGTTTTTCGGGCTAGAGGCCCAGGCCCTTACCGGCGATGGGAGTCAGAGTTTTGCACCGACATTTGTAGCACATTGGAAGGGAGAACGCGAGCAGGGTGCCCTCTGTGTGGGCACCTGTTCCCGGAGTGGGCGAAGCCGCTAAAGAGGATCGGCGGCGGGGAGGCCTGCGACCTCCTGGCTGCGGAGCGAATCGAGGAAGACGCGGTCGTCGCCCTCGACCATCCGCACCTGGGAGGCGGGGATGCGGACGAACCGTCCCACCTCTTGCTCTACATCCTGGTCGCGCGGGCTGTCGCGAGGGGCCGCGGCGGGGATCTCCCCGGCGTGCTTCGCGGCGCCGGAGCTCTGATTGCCGTAGATCTGCGTCTCGGCCACGGTCGGGTCGGGATCGGTGAGCCGGGTGGTGCCAGGCTCGCCAGGCAGGACCTCCTTGGATTGCGGCCGGCCGGGCTGCTCCGCCGCACCGCGCAGGGTGGGGACGAGCTCCACGATCAGGAAGCCTTCCAGGGACTCGTGGACCTGGCCGACGCGGACGGCGTCGGCCGAGACCACATCCCAGCCCTCGACATTGGGGAGTGTCCCCGTCCTGCTAGGCGGCATCCGCCAGGACCTCGGCTGTAAGGACGGCGTACTGCCGGAGGGCGGGAGGCTGCTGCTGGATGGTCACACCCACGGCAGAAGCGCCCGAGTCCTCGACCGCATCGTCGTCGTCGCGGCCCATCATCTCGGAAATGCCCCAGAGCACCAGAGCCAGCAGCAGGAGCCCGAGGATCCAGGGCAGCATGCTGCGCTTCTCTTTCCGTTCTACTCTGATCTCGGCCACAAGCGCCTCCTTCTCGTGAGTTGCCGATGCGGAAAAAACCGCCCGCGCGGAGGGCTCACTGCAAAGAGGGTGCCCGGGGGGGAGGGGAGCGGTTTCCGCCTGGGGTTGAAACCCCAGGCTAGAAAAGTACAGCCCCCGTCCGGGGCTGGCTGACGCGAACACAAGAAAACTCGCCCCCGGAGGGGGCGATACTCTTCGAGCCTGGGGTTTCAACCCCAGGTGGGGTATACACTCCGCTCTGAAAAGGGGAACCCATGAAAAGAACCGTCCTTCTCCTGTTGCTGGCGTTGGCTTTGCCGCACCTAGGGCTGGCCCAGGCTCCGCCGCCGCCTCCGGCTTCCGCGTCCGTTCAGGACCCGGTCGCGGCGACCGAGGCGTACCTGGCGCGCCTGAGCCCCGAGCAGCGGGAGAAGTCCGACTCCTACTTCGAGGGGGGCTACTGGCTGATCCTCTGGGACTTCCTCTACGGGCTGGCGGTCGCGGCGCTGCTCCTTGGCACGGGCCTCTCGGCGCGGATGCGCGGCCTGGCCGAGAGGGTGGTCCGTTTCCGGCCGCTCCAGGTCTTCCTCTACTGGCTGCAATACCTGGTGCTGACCACGCTGCTCACGTTTCCCCTGGTCCTCTACGCGGGCTTCTTCCGCGAGCACAAGTACGGGCTCTCGAACCAGACCTTCGGCGAATGGATGATCGACCTGTTCAAGGGGATGGCCGTGGGCGCGCTGCTGGGCGGCCTCGCCGTGATGGGCATCTACGCCATCTTCCGCAGGTTCCCGCGCACCTGGTGGATCTGGGGGACGGTGGCCGCGGTCGCCTTCCTCGTGGTGGTCATGCTGATCGCGCCGGTCTTCATCGCGCCGCTCTTCAACACCTACACCGAGCTCCAGGACCCGAACCTGCGCGGGCCGATCCTCTCTCTGGCGCGGGCGAACGGCATCCCGGCGGAGCACGTCTACGTCTTCGACGCCTCCAAGCAGACCAAGCGGGTGAGCGCCAACGTGAGCGGCGCGCTGGGGACGATGCGGATCTCGCTCAACGACAACCTCCTGAACCGGGTCTCGCCGGGCGGGGTCAAGTCGGTGATGGGCCACGAGATGGGTCATTACGTGCTGAACCACGTCTACGAGTCGGTGCTCTGGTTCGCCCTGGTGCTGCTGGCGGGCTTCTCCTTCCTGCGCTGGAGCTACGACCGGGCGGTGGCGCGCTGGGGCGGGCGCTGGGGAGTGAGAGGGATCGACGATCCGGCCGGCCTGCCGCTCCTGGCGGTCCTCTTCTCGATCTTCTTCTTCGTGATGACCCCGCTCAACAACACCTACATCCGGGTCAACGAAGCCGAGGCGGACATGTTCGGCCTGAACGCCGCCCGCGAGCCCGACGGCTTCGCGGAGACCGCGCTCCTCCTCGGCGAATACCGCAAGCTCCACCCCGGCCCGGTCGAAGAGTGGATCTTCTTCGACCACCCGAGCGGGTACCAGCGGATCCTGATGGCGATGAACTGGAAGAAGGAGAACGGGTTACGGCAGTGAGCCGTTATCTCGATTGCTTCCAACGCGTTCAGCCTCTAGTGTAGCTACATGCAAGTAGCCACCAGGAGCGCACAATGACGAGCAGAATCGGCGTAAGAGACCTCAAGAACAGAGCTTCGGAGCTCGTGCGGGAAGTGCACGAGCGGGATGCCGAGTACATCGTGACCCTCCGGGGGCAGCCCGTGGCCGTGCTCAAGCCGTTGTCCGACAAGAACGAGCAGGAGCTGAAAAGAGCCGAGCGTCAGGAGGCCCTGTCCAAGCTGGATGAACTGGCCGAGCAGATCGCCAGCGCCTGGCGATCTCCGAAAAGCGCGGTGAAGCTCCTCGAGGAGCAGCGGCGCTAAGGATGCCTGTCGTCGACGCCAGCGTCTACGTTGCTCTGTTCAAGGCGGACGAGCCCGACCATGAGTCGAGCCGCAAGTGGCTGGCCATAGTCGTGCCCGGACGCGAAAGATCGTGGTAAAGTGCTCCCGGAGGGATTCGAGATGGCCGTCCCCCAGAAAAACGAAGAGCGGTTGATGACCGGCGAAGAGCTGGCTCGCCGTCCGGATCTGAACCCTTGCGAGCTCGTGAACGGGAGAGTGGTGCCCATGGCTCCAGCCGGACACATCCACGGGGCGGCTGAATCGAGGCTGAACCTCAAGCTGGGGCTATGGGCAGAGGAGACGGGCTCGGGACGTGTCCTGGTCGGAGAGGTCGGGATCTACACCCTCCGTGATCCCGACACGGTCCGCGGTGCGGACATCATCTTCATTTCGCAGGAACGCTATGCCCGGCGCGGCCCTTCGGTCTTCCTCGACATCGCACCCGAGCTGGTCGTGGAGATCCTTTCGCCGGAGGACCGGCCCGGTCAGGTGAAGCAGAAGATCCTGGAGTATCTCGCGGTCGGAGTCGACCGTGTCTGGTTCGTCGATCCGCGCCGCCGGAGCGTTCTCGTCCACCGTTCCTCAGGGCAGGTGGAGACGCTGGGAATCGGCGACATCCTCCGCGACGCAGAGATCCTCCCCGGCTTTTCCCTGCCGCTCTCCGAGCTCTTCCGGGACTGAGACGATCCCCGATCTCCGCAGTCCTCCCACTGGCTCTAGTGCACGAATCCCCTGCGATGCTTTGCCTCGGCAGAGTCGATGTAGGCACGGTACCCCTCAGGGTCGATGAACGGGTCCGCCGGGTCCTTCGCGGTGGCGCTGGCGACGAACTTGCGGTATCTGCCCCACCATCTTGCATGGCAAGTCACCCAGATGTCGGCGGGGAGGCTCCGCAGAACCCGGAAGCTGCGCTCGAGGTCCGCTCCTTGCCCTGGATATCGCATCCCAGCCAACGGCACCAAGTCGCAAGCGCTCACGACGTTCAGCACGCGGTCACCCTCACGAACGGGAAATGACCAGGAGGTGCAGCCGCGCGTGTGACCGCCGGTGATGTGCGCGTTGAGGGCGAGTGGCCCGACGCGGATTGTGTCTCCGTCCTTGAACCGGTGGTCGACCCGCATGGCCGGGTAGCCGACGACTCCAATCCAGATGAGGACCCTCAACGGCAGGACGATGTCTGGATCGTCGCCCCCAGAGGCGAGGGTGTAGGCGCTCGCGTCGCTCGCCCACAGCTCGGCACCGGACGCCTGCTGGAGCACCCCCAGCCCGCCCGCGTGGTCGGGGTGTGGCTCCGAGTTCAGGAGCACTTTGACGTCTCTGATGTCGAAGCCGAGCTTCGCGATGCTCGCCATGATCATCGGCGCGGTGCTGGGATAGCCGCCGTCGAGCACGATGTGGCCCTCCGGCCCGGTGATGAGGAAGGCCGCGACGTCATTGGCGCCGACGTAGTACAGGTTGCCGGCGATGCGGAACGGTTCGGAGGGCTCCTGCCCACCGCGCTTTGTTGCGTTCAGCCACCTGGCCACGATTACCAGCGCAAGAACACTCGCCAGTCCCAGCGGGACTACCCTCCAGTATCGCTTCGTAAAGTGGGGCAACAGTCGCCCTCCCGGTGTGGGTTAACTCAACCGGCCTGCTGGCCTACTCGTGGCAACGCTTCTGCTGCTCAGCGGTCAGGAAGCTTGGGCGGACGGCAACGTCAGCCGGGCAGAAGTTGGCTCAGCTAAGTTTACAGCGAGGCAACGTAAGGTGACGGCGTCTCACCGTAAGTTGACGGCGGCCCGTCGTCAGCGGCGCTGAGGCGTTTTTCGTGGAGATGGGCCGCCGCTGGTGGAGCTGAGGCAACTTCAGTTGACGGCGGGTCAGCTTGAGTTACGGCGAGCTGTCGCCGCGGGAGATGAGCCAACTTCTCCCGGCGGCGAGGCAACTTCAGTCGACGACGGACCATCGCCGCTGGAGATGGCGCAACTTGAAGTTGGCTGAGACGTTTTTGCGGGAGATGAGGCAACTCGAGGTGACGGCGAGCCGTCGTCAGCTCATGTTGGCCCGTCGCAAGTTGACGGCGAGCAGTCGAAGCGGGACAGACGGTGCTGATCCACGCGGCCGGCGGGGGAGTCGGGCTCCTCGCCGTGCAGATGGCGAAGCGGGCCGGTGCGCGGGTCCTCGGAACGGTTTCGAACGAGGCCAAAGCGGAGGCGGTCCGTGGCGTGGGTGGCGAGGCCCTGGAGTACGGCGAAGACCTCGCCCGGCGCGTGCTCGATGCGACCGGGGGGCGCGGCGTCGATGTGGTCCTCGACTCCGTGGGCCGCGCCACCCAGGACGTGGGTCTCGAAGTTCTGGCCCGCTTCGGCCTTCTGCTCTTCTACGGCGACGCGAGCGGCTCGCCGCTGCCCATCGATCCCGACCGGCTGTACGAACGGTCCTTGAAGATCGGCTCCTTTACGCTCGACGTGAACCATAGGCCCGAGATCTGGCAGGCAGCCCGTCAGGAACTGCTCCGATGGGTCGAGGAAGGATCGCTTCGCCTGATTGTCTCGGCCATCCTCCCGCTGACCGAAGCGGCCGAATCGCATCGGCGGCTGGAGTCTCGGCAGTCGTTCGGGAAGATCGTGCTCGACGCTGAGGGATAGTACCCTCCCCAAGCGGGGATGGCAGCATCCCCAGATGGGGAGCGGTCTCCCCCAAGCGGGGACGAGCCCGGTACAGGCGGGGATGTCACTCTCCCCTGCAGGGGGGAAGCCTCCCCCGCGTGTACGAGGGGATTGCCCCACGTGTACGAGTGACTCCCCCACGTGTACGAGTGACTCCCCCACGTGTACGAGTGACTCCCCCAAGTGTACGAGTGACTCCCCCACGTGTACGAGTGACTCCCCCACATGTAGGAGTGACTCCCCCACATGTACGAGTGACTCCCCCGCATGTACGAGCGACTCCCCCGCGTGTACGAGCGACTCCCCCGCGTGTACCAGCGACTCCCCCTTGCGTACGAGTGTCCGCCCCGCGTGTACCGCTCACTGGTACGACCGTACCAGCCACTCGTCCCGATGTACGAGCCTCCCGTCCTTGTGTACCGGCGTCCGGTACGGAGGTACGAGGGACTGGTACGGAGGGACGGATGGGCGGTACATGGAGACGGGGGACTGCCGCGCAGAGATTTACGACCATGTGGGGAGATACGGCAACGTAGCGCCGTCCCGCCTGGGACAGAGACAACAACGACTTGCGAGGTACCTTCTAGGACGGCTTCTGAGCTCGAGGCGCTGCTACAGCCAATAGGTTCGCGCCAGCGCCCGGTACTCTTCGATCTGCCGCTGCTCCCACTCCGCATCCTTTCCGAGCTCAGCCGCCATCAGCCGCGCCACGGCCGGCGCGACTTCGGCGCTCGCCCGGGCGTCGAGGAGGAGGGCGCGGGTTCGGCGGGCGAGGACGTCCTCGACGGTGCGCGCCATCTCGTGGCGGGCGGCCCAGACCACTTCGCAGAGACGGTAGGGGAGGCGCGGATGGAGCGGCTCCCGCCACTCGGGCCGCTCTTCGGCGAGGCGGGAGAGGGAAACCGCGTCCGAGCCGTAGACCGCCCAGTCGGCCGTGGGCTCCACCTCGGCGGACCAGCCGTGGAGGCGCAGCTCCGCCGTGCCGGAGGGGAACTCCGGCAATCCCGCCAGGAGAGCGGCCTGGGTCACCGTGTCCTCTCCCATGCGGCGGTAGGTCGTCCACTTTCCGCCGGTGATCGTCACCAGTCCCGAAGGCGAGATGAGGAGCGTGTGGTCCCGCGAGAGGGCGGCGGTCTTCATACCCTCGCCGCCGCGCACCAGAGGGCGGAGCCCCGCGAAGCAGGAGAGCACGTCCGAGGGCGCCGGGTCGCGGGTCAGGTAGCGGGCGATGTGGGTGAGGAGGAAGTCGATCTCTTCCGGCAGGGCGCGCGGCTCCAGCGAGCGCTCCGAGAGCGGCGTGTCCGTCGTCCCCACGATCACCCGGCCATGCCACGGGACCGCGAAGAGGACGCGGCCGTCGTCCGTGTGCGGGACCAGGATGGCGCTGTCGCCGGGCTGGAACGAGCGGTCGAGCACCAGGTGAATCCCCTGGCTCATGGCGAGGATCGGCTCGCTGGCCGGCTCGTCCATGCGCCGCAGGTCGTCCGCGAAGATCCCGGTCGCATTGACCACCACCCGGGCGTGGACCTCGCGCTCGGTTCCGGTCTCCGCGTCCCGCACCAGGGCGCCGCGCACCAGGCCGTTCTCCTTGAGGAGGGAGACCACGGGCATGTAGTTGAGGGCGGCTCCGCCGAGGCCGAGGAGCGTGCGCAGGAGAGTGATGGCGAGCCGGGCGTCGTCGAACTGGCCGTCGTGATACATGACGCCGCCGCGCAGACCCTCGGGCTCCAGGGTGGGGATGATCTCCAGCGTCTGCTCGCGGGAGAGGAAGCGGGACGGCCCCAGGCCCATGCGGCCGGCGAGCATGTCGTAGAGCTTCAGCCCCACGCCGTAGAACGGACCCTCCCACCAGTCATAGGTCGGGACAACGAAAGACAGGTTGTGGACGAGATGAGGAGCGTTGCGCAGGAGGAGCCCGCGCTCGTGCAGGGCTTCCAGCACCAGAGAGAGATTGCCCTGCTGGAGATAGCGCACGCCGCCATGGATCAGCTTCGTGCTGCGGCTCGAGGTCCCCTTTGCGAAGTCGTGCTGCTCGACGAGGAGCGTCCGGTATCCCCGGGAGGCCGCCTCGACCGCCGTGCCCAGCCCGGTCGCGCCGCCGCCGACCACCAGGAAATCCCAGGGGTCGGGGTCGTCAAGGAGAGGTAGCAGTGTTTCTCTCATCGGATCAAAGGACCTCAAGGACACCAAGGACACCAAGGACAATCGGTCGGACTTTTCTCGTCCTTGCTGTCCTTGAGGTCCCTGGTGTCCTTTCCGGAATCAACTTTCCCAGCCCTTCGCCCGCTCCACCGCCTTCGTCCACAGCGCCCGCATTGCCGCGGTTTTCTCTGCATCCTTCGTGGGCTCGAAAACCCTTTCCATCTGCCAGTGGCTGCCCACGTCCTCGGGGCTCTTCCAGACTCCGACGCCCAGGCCGGCGAGGTAGGCGGCACCGAGGGCGGTGGTCTCGCGCACCGTGGGACGGGCGACGGGCACGCCCCCGAGGTCGGCCTGCATCTGCATCAGGAGATCGTTGTCCGCTGCGCCACCATCGACCCTCAGCTCCGAGACGGCGACTCCCGAGTCCCCCTCCATGGCGGCGAGGACGTCGGCCACCTGATGAGCGATGCCTTCGAGCGTGGCGCGGGCGAGGTGGGCCGCGGTCGTGCCCCGGGTGATCCCCACGAGCGCGCCGCGGGCGTAGGGGTCCCAGTGCGGCGCGCCGAGACCGGTGAAGGCCGGGACGAGCACGATCCCGCCCGAGTCCGGAACGCTCGCCGCCAGCCCTTCGATCTCCCCCGACGTGCGGACGATCCCGAGCCCGTCGCGCAGCCATTGCACCGCGGCCCCGCCCACGAACACGCTGCCCTCCAGGCAGTAATCGGTCTGGCCGCCGAGCCGCCACGCCGGCGAGGTCAGGAGCTCGTGCTGCGAGTGGATCGGGCTGCGCCCCGTGTTCATGAGGAGGAAGCAGCCGGTGCCGTAGGTGCACTTCGCCATGCCGGTGCGCAGGCAGGCCTGTCCGAACAGCGCGGCCTGCTGGTCGCCGGCCACTCCGGCGATGGGCACGGGTCCGCCGAGGAGGTCCGGCACCGTCTCGGCGTAGACCTCGCTCGACGAGCGGACCTCGGGAAGGACCGTCCGCGGCACCGCCAACGCCGCGAGCAGATCGTCGTCCCAGGTCTCTTCATGGATGTTGAAGAGGAGCGTCCGCGACGCGTTGGTGACGTCGGTCGCATGGAGCGCGCCGCCGGTCAGGTTCCAGATCAGCCAGGAGTCGATGGTGCCGAAGGCGAGCCTGCCGGCGTCGGCTGTGGCGCGCACCTCGGGGACGTTCCCGAGGAGCCAGGCGATCTTGGTGCCGGAGAAGTAGGGATCGAGGACCAGCCCGGTCTTCTTCCGGAAGGCGGGGAGATGGCCGGCTTGCCGGAGACGCTCGCAATCGTCGGCGGTGCGGCGGTCCTGCCAGACCACGGCGTTATGGACGGGCTGTCCGGTCGTCCGGTCCCAGAGCACCACGGTCTCGCGCTGATTGGTGATGCCGATCGCGGCGACGTCGCGAGCGGCGAGCCCGGCCTCGGCGAGCGCCTCGCGCGCCACGGCGAGCTGCGACTCCCAGATCTCCAGGGGATCGTGCTCCACCCAACCGGAGCGGGGAAAGATCTGGCGGAACTCCCTCTGGGCCACGGCCCGGATCGAGCCGTGCTCGTCGAAGACAATGGCGCGCGAGCTGGTGGTCCCCTGGTCGAGCGCGAGGATATGGGCCAAGGCGAGTCCCTCCCGCGGGGAACTCTACAACGCGGGCAAAGGAGTATCCTTAAGTCTTCTGCCAAATGTGTCCGCGCGTCCGTCCAAGCAGAGGGGCGCACCTGAAAGGAAGTCGAGATGCTGACATTCGCCGAGGGGGTCAGGAAGGTGGACGAGACCGGCCTGCCGGTCGTCGAAGGATTTGCCGTCGAGCTCGCGGCCGGCGGGGACACGGCAGCCGTGGCGGCTCTGCTCGAGCGGCGGTTTCCGAGCTCCACGTGGACACCTGGCAAGATGTCGGACGACTGGTGGGTGTACCGAGGCAGCGGCCCCGCCAAAGCCACGCCGCCGCTCGGCGAAGCGTGGGAGGCCGTCCGCGCGCTCAAGGCGCTCCCCGGCGTCCAGAGTGCCGAGCCGCTGCTGCTCAGCCGGCTGCCGGTGACCAACGGCTCCGATGCCCAACGAGCCTTTCGGCTCTGGGGAAGGGTGAGCGATGACCGCCTCGCCCAGATCAAGCAGGCGAGCAGCGCGCAGCACCGGCACTGGTCGCTGGAGCAGATGGGCGTCTGCGACGCGAACGGACGCAAGGGCGCCTGGTCGATCTGGAAGGAAAAGAGAGGAGACGGCCGCCCGGGGGAGGGAATCCTCGTGGCCCATCCGGACACCGGCTACACGAAGCACAGGCGCCTCCTGCCACGCCTGCACCCCCACCCGGACAACGCATCGCTCTTCGGGAAGAACTTCGTCGAGCGCGCCAGGCCCGACGGCTGCGACCCCATGCAGGACCTTTCGCTCGGCAACTTTCCCGGCCATGGCACCGGCACCGCCAGCGTCATCGCGGCCGGGCACGACGACGGGGAGGACGGCCAGCCGTGGGGCGTCGCACCCGGGGCGAGGATCCTCCCGCTGCGGGTGTCGTCCTCGGTCATCCACCTGAGCTTCCAGAACGTCTGCGACGCCTTCGTCGAAGCGATGGACCGCAAGGCGCACGTCATCTCCATGTCCCTCGGCGGGCCGCTCGGGTCCGGGCTGCTGAATGCCCTGGTCCGCAAGGCGCTCGACCAGGGCATCATCGTCGTGTCCGCCGCCGGCAACAACGCCCCGACCGTGGTCTTTCCGGCCCGCATCCCCGGCGTCCTCGCCTGCGCCGCCAGCAACGCCTTGAAGAGGCCGTGGCGCTTCTCCGGCATGGGCTCCGAGGTCGCCATCGCCGCGCCGGGAGAGCTGGTCTGGCACGATTGGGCGCGCATCGACGCGGATGGGCACCCGGTGGACGATCAGGTCAACGGCAACGGCACTTCGTTCGCGACCGCGAACGTCGCCGGCCTGGCCGCGCTCTGGCTGTCGTACCACGGACGGGACGACCTCATCCGGAACCATTGCGACAACCGTCCGGAGCTGCTGCCGTTTCTGTTCCGCCTCTGCCTCCAGGGGTCTTCCGACAAGGGGCCGGAATTCCTCCGCGACGGCAAGGGCGGCTTCGGCAAGGGGATCGCGCAGGCGGACGGGCTGCTGCGGGAAAGGCTGCCCAGCGCGGCGGAGGCAGCGGCGGAGCGCGACGAGATCTTCTCCAGGCATGCGGGCCGCCTGGTCGATTTCCCGGCGAGCTCCTGGTGGACGATCGCCACCTTGCCGACCTTGACCGAAGGCGGGCCGGTCTTCGCCGACACCCAGGACGCGCAGGCCGAACGCGGGAAGCGGCTGGAGCGGTTCCTGGCCGGCGACGGGGGCCTCGCTCCAGCCCTGGACGACGACGACCGGGCCGAGATCGGGGCCCTGGCCGCGGCGGACATCTCGTTGTCCAACGGTCTGGCAAAGGTCGCGCAGGGCGGCCGCAACTGCGTCTCCGCCTCCGCCTTCCGGCGTTACCTGCTCCGCAAGGAGGCGCTGCTCTCGACCCCCTTGCGCGACAAGCTGAAGGCGGCGCAGGATGCCGCCCGGCAGGATTGGTGCAGGAACCATCCCGAGCTTGCCCCTGCGTACAAGCTGCCGACGGCCCAACAGGAAGAGCAGAAGATCGCCTACGGGATCGCCCAGCCCCCGACGCGGAGGCTCCGGGCCTTTGCCTTCGATCCCAGCCTCGCCACCCGCAGCGCGGAGGCGGCGGTCAACGAGATCATCGTCCCCGTCGTCTTCGAGCGCACCCTGCAGCCCGGGCCCGTGGGCGATTACCTCGAGGTGGTGGACGTGGACCCCGCCTCCGATTGTGCCTACGCCCCGGTGGACCTCAACCATCCGTTCCTGCTGGCCCAGGACGGCCTGCCCCGCTCCGAGGGCAACCCGCAGTTTCATCAGCAGATGGTCTACGCCGTGGCGATGAAGACCATCGGCCACTTCGAGGAGGCGCTGGGCCGTCCCATCTTCTGGGCGCCCCTGCGGCCCTGGGATGCGCTCAGCGGCGACGGGGACCGCGCCGCCCCGCGCACCCGGAAGGGCCAGGACGGGAACCTCGTCGACGACAGGCGCGATCAGTTCGTCCAGCGCCTGCGCCTCCACCCCCATGCCCTGCGGGATCAGAATGCCTACTACTCGCCTCAGAAGCGGGCCATCCTCTTCGGCTACTTCCCGGCAGGCGACAGCGATCCGGGCGCGGAGTACCCCGGCGGCGTGGTCTTCACCTGCCTGGCGCACGACATCATCGCCCACGAGACCACCCACGCCATCCTCGACGGGATGCACATCCGTTTTGCCGAGCCGACCAATCCGGACGTGCTCGCCTTTCACGAGGCGTTCGCCGACATCGTGGCCCTGTTCCAGCGCTTCACCTATCCCGAGCTGCTGAGCGACCAGATCGCCAAGGCGCGGGGAAGATTGGACGCCGGGACCCTGATGACGCGCCTCGCCCTGCAATTCGGACAGGCCACCGGGCGGCATCATGCTCTGCGCGACGCCCTCGGCGTCGTCATCGAGCAGGCTCGCCAGAAGGGCCACACGGATTGGCGCGATCTCGTCGAAGAGGGCGAGATGGATGGCGGCAGCGAGCCCCGCGTCACCCTGAGCGATGCCGCCCGCGACGAGAGAGACGAGCAGCGGCGCTATCTGTGGAAGCGGTTTCAGGCCGACCCGCTGCTGCTGGCGGAAGTCGAGGAGCCGCACGAGCGCGGCTCGTTCCTCGTCGCCGCCGTCTTCGACGCCTACCTGCGGATCTACGAGGACCGCGTCGCCGACCTCAAGCGCATCGCCACCGGCGGCACGGGAGTCCTGCCCGAGGGCGACCTGCACCCCGATCTCGTGGGCCGGATGGCGAGGGAAGCGGCCAAGTCCGCGGGCCATGTCCTCAAGATGTGCATCCGGGCGATGGACTACGTGCCGCCGACGGACATCACGTTCGGCGAATTCCTGCGTGCCCTGATCACGGCGGATTTCGACCTCGTGCCCGACGACGACCGCCGCTATCGCATCGCTTTCATCGAGGCGTTCCGCAAGTGGGGCATCTACCCTCGCGACGTGCGCACGCTCTCGGAGGAGACCCTGCGCTGGACGCCCCCGGACCCGCAGCGGAGATGCCTCTTTTCAACCCGCAAGGGCACTTCCAGAGTGATCAACATGGTGCGCCGCGCTCTCTTCGCATGGCAGCCGGGTGAGCCCCGCAAAAACATTTTCAACGCGATCCGGAACGCGCAGGAGATGCTCCATGAGTATTTCAAGGAAATGCCCGAGAGCGCGACCAAGGATGCGATCCTGGGCGGGATCGACACCCGGCGCTCGTTCCAGGTGACGAACCTGCGCCCTGCCCGCCGCATCGGCCCGCGGGGAGAATTCCTGACCGAGATGGTCGTCGAGATCCTCCAGACCAGGAGAGTGCGGTCCCCCGACAAGGAAGCCGACGAGACGGCCGCTGAGAAAGCCGACGATCCGCTCGATATCCACTTCCGCGGCGGAGTCACGCTGATCGTCGGAATGGATCAGGAAAACTACGTCGTGCGCTATGCCATCTACAAGCGGCCCGACAGCGCCGCCCGCGAGGCCCGGCAGCGCGACTTCCTGCTGCGCGCCGGGGGAGGAGGCAGCCCCGATGCCGCCGAGTACTCTTCCGAGAATCTGCCCGCGGGCTGGTACACCCGGGAGGAGGTGCGGGAGAAATGGTTCAAGGGCCGCACGAGCGACCTGGAGGACATGCGCGCTTCCTCCTGCTCCTGCCGCCGCGACAAGATGGACGAGGCCGCGAGGAAGGCTGCCGAGAAGGCTGCGAAGAAGGGCGGCATCCCGGTTCCGAATGCCCTGACCGAACCGTTCGCCCTGCTGCACAGGGGCGGCGCCCGGCGGAAGGAGGCGCGCAATGTCTGACCGGCTTTTGATCGAAAAGGGGAAGAACGAGATCAAGATGCGCCTCTACGGGCAGGGCCTCGGAGACTGCTTCCTGCTGGCCTTCCCCCGCAAGGACAGACCGGAGGACCCCTGCTACATGGTGATCGACTGCGGGGCCGCGATGAGCACGCCGGACAAGGACATCCGCATCAAGAGGGTCGTCGAGGACATCCACGCCGCCACCGGCGGGCACATCGATGTCCTGGCGATCACGCACCAGCACTTCGATCACATCAGCGGCTTTCAGGACGCCTGGCAGGAATGGAAGAAGATCCAGGTGGACGCCGTCTACCTGCCCTGGACGGAAGCCGCCATGGTGAGCGGCGAGCACAAAAGCGCCAGCGATTTCCGCGACATCCTCGACCGGGCGGCGAAGAAGGCGCTGGAGAAGGCGGCGGACGAAGGCATCCTCGAAGCGCATCCGGGCTTCCGGGCGCAGGCGGATTTCCTCGGCGTCGCTCTCGCCGCGGATGGCGGGAGCAAACCGGCGGACATGGATGACGCCATGGAATTCGCCCGCAACCTCTGCCCTCCCGACAAGGTGCGCTACTTCGAGCCCGGCGACGTCTTCCGGCTCCCGGGCACGAGCTTCCACGGTTACGTCCTCGGTCCTCCGCTGCCGGACAAGGAGAACCCCGAGGGGAAGAAGTACATCGAGCTCCTGGTGGACGAGGAGGTCATGTATTCCTACGCCCCGCTCGGGATGAAGGTGGACGAGGGCAGGCCCGGCGGCGCAAACGCCTTTGCCTTGAGCGACGACCGCAGCCTCCCCGCGCTCGCTTCCGGCCTGCTCGCGGCCGACGCCGTCGACCGCCAGGGCGACGAAGGCTTCAGTCCCTTCGCTCCGGAGATCCGCCTCGACTGGGACAATGCCATGTCCTCCCGATTTTTCAGCAAGCACTATGGCGAGGGGGGAATGCTGGGCGAGAGCGGCGCATGGCGGCGCGTGGACACCGACTGGCTAGCCGGGGTCGCAAACCTGGCCCTGCGCGCAGGGGATTACACCAACAACGTCAGCCTGGTGCTGGCCTTCGACATTCCGGGTTCCGACAAGATGCTGCTGTTCCCCGGCGACGCGCAGGTGGGCAACTGGCTGTCGTGGCACACCATCGACGAGTGGAAGTTCCGCGAAGGCGCCATGCCTGTCAAGCCTCCTGCCCCCAACGACGAGCAGACGCTGATGGAGAATCTGTTGAGCCGAGTGGCCTTCTACAAGGTCGGGCATCACGGCAGCCACAACGCCACCATCAAGGAGAAGGGGCTGGAGGCGATGACCCGCGAGGACCTCGTTGCCTATGTGCCGGTCAGCATCCCCGTTGCGCAGGACCTGATGGGCTACTGCCCCATGCCCTTCTATCCCGTGATCCGTGCCCTCCAGGTCAAGACGAAAGGCCGTGTCTTCCTGCCCAACGGTCAGGCCATCGGCCCCATCCACGGCAAGACGAACAAGGCCCTGCTGGCGGAGTCAGGCATCGTCTCCTCCAGCGAGAGCCTGCCGCCGAAGAAAAACAAGGACGGGACGGTCCTGGAGGGCAAGGTACCCCTGTATCTCGAAGTGACCGTCGGCGGGAAGCCTGGATAAGGTCTGGACTTTCTGATAAAAGCGGGTGGAGATTTCCACATCCTGGACGGCGAGAGCGACGTGAGTGAGGCCGTAGGTCCTGACCACGGCCGGATGATCGCGCCGGCTTCGGAGGCTGTCGATGAGCTCAGAACCCAGACCTCTCCGTCCGCACCCGCTTCTGACCCATTACTACGCCGACGAGGCGCAACGCCGGGAACGGGTCGGCTCGTGGTTCGACAAGGCCGCCCCCGACTATGACTGGATCAACCAGGCCTTGAGCTTCGGCTCCGGCGCCAGGTACCGCAAGCAGGCCCTTGTGCGGGCCGGGCTCGCCGCGGGGATGTCCTCCCTTGACGCCGGCTCGGGCACCGGCGTGGTCGCCGCCCAGTCGCAGGGAATCGTCGGTCCGGGCGGCAGAGTCACCGCGCTCGATCCGAGCCTCGGGATGCTCGGCCAGGCGGCGCGGCGGGGGGTGCGGGTCCGGGTGCGCAGCGTGGCCGAGGCCCTTCCCTTCGCGAGCGGGCGGTTCGACTTCCTCTCCATGGGATATGCGCTGCGGCACGTGCCCGACCTCCACGCCACGTTCCGGGAGTATCGCCGGGTGCTCAAGCCGGGCGGCCGTCTCCTGATCCTGGAGGTCACGCCTCCGAGCTCGCGGCTGGCATTCCGGCTCCTCAAGCTCTATCTCCGCACCCTGGTTCCACTCATGGCCGGCTTCGGCCGTGGCGGAAGGGCCTCCCGGGAGCTGATGGAGTATTACTGGGACACCATCGAGATGTGCGTGCCGCCGCAGGTCATCCTGGACGGCCTCGAAGCCGCTGGCTTCTCCCGGGTGGAACGGTTCGTCGCCAGCGGGATCTTTTCCGAGTACACTGCGGTCTGCTGAAGGTAATCATCAACGGTGGTGTATGCAAAGAGCCCTGGTACTTGCCGCACCTCGCAGCTTCTCTTTTCTAAAGCTGGGAGAGGAGTTGCGGTCTGTCGATCGCGATGGCATCCCCGAGTTCAAGATAGCCGCAGAACCAACCGGCCTGGATATCAGATGGACCGCAGACCCGACGCGCTATGTCGACTTCTCGATCGGATCTCATCAGCAGATGGCGATTGACGATTACCTGGAAGAAACGGACCACGACCTCGAGTTTCGGCGAAGAATTTCGGAGCAAGTTATCTACGTCCTTCTCTCCAATTCGGTCCCACTGCTTCGACGCATCCTGGAGATGGCATTGGAGCACATCGCAAGAAAAGGCGAAGATGCCTGGGTTGATGATGATCATGGCAACGTAGCGCCGGCGGCATATTTCCTGAAGCGATTGAAGGAAGAGTCGAGCTGGAACCTGAAGATTGACGAGCAGTCCTGAAGAAGGCTTGGCAAAGCAAGAGGTTTACCCAATGACGCCCCTTCCATTCGTAGGAATTTACCGCGAGAAGTGCTCCGGCGGCTTGGGCCGGGTTGGCAGCATTGAATGAGGACCTCCCGCTGGCTCATCGCAGCGCTGATCGTGCAGTTGGCCTTCGGATGATGAGCAGCGCGCTTTTTCGCCAGTTTACAACAGGCCAGCTAAAGGATTATAGCGGGGCCGCTGCCACCTTCCTCGATGCTGTACTCGCGGCTCTCGGGAAATTGCACGGTGTGCTGTCATTTCGAGCCAATCCATTCGAAGAGGTGGAGCGGGAGGTGACGTTGACGGAAGCAGGAGCGATCCTCACTGAAGCGGAGAAGCTCGGGGTAGACAGCTTCGAGCTCTTCTGGCGAGGTTCGATGGCCGCTGATCCTTTCCCTTTCCTTTTTCGGATCTACGGGTCGAACGTGAACGACGCCTACAAATATAGCGAGCGGGTCTACTCCGGGATGCCCTACCCGCCTCCGAGCTCTCACGGATACCAACTCGACTGCGCAATCTCCGTCGATCTCCTGAGAAGATCGGGAGCGGCGGCCGAGGGAGCCGTTCGGAACGCTTTTCAGGATCTCTTCATCCGAAGCGGCGCTGTCTACGGCTACGCCACGACCGCTTGCCTGCTAACCGTTCTCTCAGGGTACAGCGAGCTGGAGCGGGAACGGAACGCACCGGATCGGGCGTACAAGGGTCTGTGGTGCGACGGTTTGCGGAAAGTTACCTCGGGGGTGTTTGCGGTCAACTGGCTCGGTCGAGAGCTCTCTCTACGGCTTCCTGAACGAGCGCGACACGGAGCCGGCTGGATCGTGCAGGACCTGAGAGAAGGCGGTGTGAGCCTCGTCGCGGAGGAAGGCCTCGCGGTGGGAGAAGGTCCTCTTCAGGATCTGGCAGCCCGGATGGCGGACCTCCTGCCGGCGGAAGAAGCGCGAGTCGCGCTTCCCGAAGTGTTTCGCCAATCGTTGGTGCTTCAGCCCGGCGAGGTGGCACGCTTGGGCGGGGTGGCATTCATCAGGCAGGCACTGACGCCGTGGAGGGTCACCGAGTTGAAGAGTGGGCGGGTAATCCTCTCCACGGAGTATCACTTCCGTTCCGATCACTTGGTAGCCGGGCAATGCCTCTGGCCGCTTCGCCCGGCCAAACTGGAGCTTTGGGAGATCGACGTGCCGCCAGAGAGACTCGTCCGTGTGTCGCGGCTGGTCCCGATTAAGGAGCCAGTCCGAGCCCAGATTCGTCTACGAATTTCCGAAGAGGAGCTGGCTTCGGAACAAGGAATCCCGGTCTGCCTGGCGGTCATCGGTTCGGGAGCTGCGAAAGGGAAAGCGAGCGCCTTGCAGGCTCTTCGCGACGTGGCATCGAAAGTTGGCGGCCTCGTCGAGGTGACAGCCGAAACACCGAAGATCACGAAGGGGCGGATCTGGCTGGCCAACGCCGACCTGGATGTATCAATCGAGCTGGCGGAATCCGTGAGGGATGCGGTCGGCCCGCGGGCTTCCGTACTTCTGGCGCTCGGTGAACTATCCGAAGTGGAGCTCGACATGCGCCTCCAGATGACGGGTCCGAACTGGCTGTACATGAAGCTGTGATCGCTCCGGGCTGGAGGACCTTGGAGTCAGCAGGACCGGGAATGTCGCGCGGCAGCCTCGCTCAATCTTCTCAAATGAAAGATCTCTGTTTCTCGGCCGATTTTGAAAGACCCCCTTGCGTTCCTCGCCGGTCTCGTATTAGAGTGGTCGTCTGCAGCAAGACCTGAGTTGGTGACTCTGCCTTAGGGGACAGCACAGCCGTCCTCCATTCAGTAGGTGTCGGTGAGAGGTGTGAGCACACTCTCGCTGCGCCGGCAAGGCTCCGCATCCAGGTCCGAAACCTTGCGTCGGATCTCGACGTATCAAAAGCCGTAAGCAGTAAAAGCTCCAGTTTGTTCTCCTCCTGCCGGGGGTAAGGGTTTCCTTTCTCTGGCGACGGGAGGCGGAGCTTTCTCATAATTTGGAGGTCTTTCATGAATTCGGGTTGGCACAACCGGCTGATCAGCCAGGTTCTCTGTTGCACGCTGTTTCTGCAGGTAACCCCGATTGCCGCGGGATACCTATCCGCGTCGCCAGGCCGCGAGTGGGTGAGCGATGAGCGCCTCGCCGATCTGGTGAAGCCTGAGCCCTCGGTGGACGTCGCTGTCCGCCCTGAGCCCCCTGAGCCCCCTGAGCGCCAAGCGGCTCCGGAGCCGGTGCGCCAGGCTGCTCTTCAGCAGGCCGAGCCGCGGTCTCCCCGCATTCCGACCTCCATACTGAACGACTTGCGCGAGGCGGCCCCGGCTCCCGCGGTTCCGCCGAGACAGGAGAGCAGGGAAGAGCCTCGCGTCGAGCCGCCGCCCCTGCGTCCCGAGGACCTGCCGCCGTTCCCGCCTGGCATGGAGGGCGCGATCCTGCCGCAATCCTCATCCGCGGCACTGAAAGCGGTGACCTCCTTCTCGCTGCTTCCCGGCTGGAATCTCGGCTCCGTGCAGAACGAGCCCGTCGACAAGACTCCGGCTTCGGTCTTCTCCTCAATGGCCGCCAAGCTCACCCGCGTCTTCGCCTACGACGCCTGCACGCCCGGCGATCCCTGGAAGGTCTATGACCCGGCCGACGCCACCGGCAGCGACCTGACGCAGGTCGACCAGAAGATCGGCTTCTGGGTCGAGATGACGTCGCCCGCGGCAATGCCGAACCCCGGGACGCTGGCCGACGAGACCGCGATTCATCTCTGCCCCGGCTGGAACCTGATCGGTTTCCCAGCGGAGCAGGCGCGCCCGGTGCGCACCGCTCTCTCCTCGATCGAAGGCAAGTACACCCGCGTCTTCGGCTTCGACCCGGCGGACCCCGCCGATCCGTGGGAGCTTTATGACGTCACGGTTCCCTCCTGGGCCAACGACCTCGACCTGATGCAGCCCGGCCGCGGTTACTGGGTGCTCGCCACGGCCGAGACCGATCTCACGATCTCTAACGTCGGAGCCGAGCCGGACGTGGCGCTCACGGCGCCGTCCGACCTCGCGGTAGTCACCGCTCCCACCGAGGTGAGGGGCACGGTGACGAGCGATCGGCTCGAGAGCTGGACGCTTTCCTATCGTAGTCACGGAGAGTCGGAATCGACCGTCTTCGCCACGGGCACCACGCCGGTCGTGAACGGCCGTCTGGGCACCTTGGATCCGACTCTGCTCCTCAACGGCGGCTACGCGATCGAGCTGACCGCCACCGACTTCAACGGCCAGATCGTCACGATCGGGATCGACGTCAGCGTCGAAGGTCAGATGAAGATCGGCAACTTCGCTCTTGCCTACCAAGATCTCGAAGTCTATGCCTCGGGCCTGCCGATCCAGATCCTGCGTACCTACGACAGCCGCGATCGCCGGCAGGGGGATTTCGGGATCGGCTGGCGCCTGGAACTGCGGCAGGGCTCCTACCGGAACAACCGCAAGCCGGGCGAGGGATGGCAGTTCGCCCAAGGCTTTCTGCCCTGCGAGCACATCCTCGAGACGCGTGGCCACATTACGACTATCCGCCTGTCAGATCGCGAGGTCTACCGCTTCAAGCTGGCTCTGGAACGTGGCGCGCCCACTCTGGGTGGCTGCTTCGGCCGCGCGCGCTTTGATTTCATCGACGGCCCGATCCCTGGGGCCACACTCACCGTGCTCGGCAACAACGAAGTGATCTATCAGAATGGCAGTAACGACGTCCTCGATTCGGGCTCGTTCGGGGTCTTCGAGCCCAGGCAGGTCCGGTTGACCCTGGACGGCCGCGTTTTTGATCTGGACCTGCAAGACGGGGTCACGCGGGTCGAAGATGAGAGCGGCAACGAGCTCTCACTCACCTCGCAGGAGATTACCCACTCGAGCGGCCGGACCGTGACCTTTCAGCGCGACGCCCGGGGCCGGATCACCGGCATCACTGATCCGGACGGGGAGAGCCTTGCCTATATCTATGACACCGCTGGCAATCTAGTGGAGGTGCGCGACCGCGAGGAGGCTGCGACGACCTTCACGTATGACGCGCGGCATCTTCTCCTCGATTTCGAGGACGCCCGCGGCATCAAACCGATCCGCAACGAATACGATGAAACCGGTCGCCTTGTCCGGCACGTCGACGCCTTCGGCAAGGTGACCGAGCTCACCCACGACCTGGCCGGCAAGCGAGAGGTCGTGACCGACCGCGAGGGCCGGAGCCGCACTCTCGAGTTCGATGATCGTGGCAACGTCGTCCGCGAGACCGACGCTCTCGGGAATGTCATCCACCGAACGTTCGACGCCAGGGGTCTGCTTCTCAGCCAGACCAACCCGCTCGACGAGACGACGACCTACATCTACGACGCGAATCGCAACTTGACCTCGGTGACCGATCCGCTGGGGCACCGCACGAGCTACACCTATGACGCCCGGGGTCGGGTGCTCACCACTACCGATCCGCGCGGCAAGGTCACGACGAACGTCTACGATGCGGCGGGGAGGCTCCTCTCGACGACTGATCCGCTGGGCAACGCCCGGAGCTTCACCTATGACGCCCAGGGCAATGCCTCGACCGAGACCGATGCCGAGGGGAACACCACGACCCGCGCGTATGACGCGGCCGGCAATCTGATTTCGGAAACGGACGCCGAGGGGACCGAAACGACCTCCACCTATGACCTGAACGGCCGCCAACTCACCCGCGCGACCACTCGGACTACGGCGTCTGGTACCGAGACGCTCACCTGGACCTACGAGTACGACGCCAACGGCCGGCCGACGAAGAGCACGAACCCGGACGGCTCGACGCTGCAGACGGTCTACGGCCCGCTGGGCAACGTCGTGGAGACCTACGACGAGCTCGGCCGTAAGACGAGCTACCGCCATGACGAGATGGGCCGGCTTCTCGAGACGGCCTACCCGGACGGAACGAAGGAGACGAGCGCCTACGATCCCGAGGGACGGCGAACGAGCTTCACCGACCGGGGAGGACGGACGACGACCTCTTCGTACGATGCCGTGGGGAGACCTGCGGCCACCACCTTTCCCGATGGAGCCACGGTCACCGGCACCTTCGATGTGGCAGGGCGGCTCGTCGCGGCAACGGACGCACGGAACCACACCACCAGGTTCGACTACGACGCGGCCGGCCGCCAGACAGTGATCCGCGATCCGCTCGGAAATGAAACGGTCTTCGACCATGACGCGGCCGGGAACCAGATCGCCATCCGGGATGCCCGCAACCAGACGACCTCGTTCGAGCACGACGACGCCGGCCGGCGGACCCGGATCACAAATCCGGATGGGACCTTCCGGACCGTTGGGTACGACGGGTTCGGCCGGCGCACGAGCGAGACGGACGAGGAGGGCCGAACCATCCGGTATGCCTACGATGGTCTGGGCCGGCTGACCACCGTCACCGATGCGCTCGACCAGGTCACCCGCTTCGCTTACGACGAGCAGGGGAACCGCATCTCCCAGAGGGATGCCATGGGGCGGACGAGCCGCTTCGAATACGACGGACTCGGCCGGCTGATCCAGCGCGTCCTGCCCGGCGGTGCCGCGGAGAGCTACACCTACGACGCGGCGGGCAACCGGCTGACGAGAAGGGACTTCAAGGGCGCGGTCACGACCTATACCTACGATCCGGCGAACCGCCTCCTCTCCCGGATCTATCCGGACGGCACGAGCATCGGCTTCACTTACACCGCGAGCGGCCGGCGGGCCACGGCCACCGACGCCCGGGGCACCACAACGTATTCCTACGACACGCGGGACCGCCTGACGACGATCTCCTTTCAGGACGGCAGGGTCCTGCGGCTCTCCTACGACCTGATCGGCAATCGGACGAGTACGGTGGCGGAAGTGGCCGGCCAGACGCTGACCACGGCCTATGACTACGACGAGCTCAACCGGCTCCAGACCGTCAGGGATCCGCTGGGTCGGCCCTACACGCACGGCTACGACGCGAACGGTAACCGCACCAGTCTCGTTCACCCGAACGACGTCACCACGACCTACACCTACGACGGGAGAAACCGGCTCCTGGGCCTCTCGACCGCCACCAGTGTCGGAGCCATCGTCCAGTCCTATCTCTATACGCTGGGAGCGGCGGGCACGCGCGAGCGGGTGGACGAGCACGATGGAACCCGCCGGGAGTACGGCTATGACTCGTTGCTCCGGCTCGCCTCGGAAACGGTCTCGCAAGGCGGTGCCCCGATATACCGGAACACGTTCACCTACGACATGGTGGGCAACCGTACGCGGCAGACCCGGCAGACGCAAGTGGACTCCGAGGCGACGGTCGCCTACACCTACGACGATCGGGACCGGTTGCTGACCGAAGACTCCGCGGCCTACGGCTGGGACGAGAACGGCAACCTGATCAGCAAGACGGGTCCGGAAGGTGCCACCTATGTCTGGGACTACGAGAACCGGCTGATCCGTGTCGAGCTCGCCACCGGCTCCGTCATCGAGCACTCCTACGATCCCGACGGCAACCGCATCCGGACCCGGATCACCCCGGCCACGGGTCCGCCCACGATCACGGACTACCTCGTCGACCCCCGGCACCGGACGAGTGCCGGAGGACCTGTTCCGGCCGTCAGCCAGGTCGTTGCAGAGACTGACGCCACGACCGGGGCTCTCGTTGCCTACCACGTCCGCGGGAACGATCTCCTGGCCACGTTGCGGCCGGCCTCAGGGCAGGCTGGCTGGGTCAGCCGGTTTTTCCACGCGGACGCGCTCGGGAGCATCCGAGCACTGACCGACGAGTCCGGCAATGTCACGGACCGCTACGCTTTCGAAGCTTTCGGCACGCTGCTCTCTCACCAGGGCAGCGACCCCAACCCCTATCTGTTCGCTGGAGAGCCGGCCGATCCGGCTTCGGGCTTTTCCTACCTCAGGGCCCGCTGGTTGAGCTCCTCGCTGGGGCTTTTCGCCTCGTCCGATCCGCTGGCCGGCATGTCCCCGGGGGCGGTCCACGATCACCTCTACGCCTACGCGGGAGGCAACCCGGTCCACCGGGTGGATCCGACCGGTCTCGCGTGGTTCCCGGCGCTTGCGGGGACCTTCATCCATCAGCAGATCCGAGGGATGTATCCAGGGCCCAACCTCTTCGGTATGATCCCGGACTTTCCGATAACGTTGTTCCCGGATATCGCTGACCTTTTGACCAAGGAAGTGATCGAAATCAAGCCGCTTTCCACGTACGGCCTGGACGGCTTCCTCCAACTGGAAGGTTATATCCTGGCTCTCAACTGGGTCGGCCAGTCCAGCGCCTTCATCGGAACCGGCTGGCATCCCGGGATTTGGTCACCGGGGCCTGGGCCGTACGTAGAGCCGAGAACGGGGACCCCCTATGTCGTGGTTGGCAATGTCGCGGGCGTGCTCTTCTATTGGGTGCCGCCGCGGAAGCTTCAGCCCGTCGAGGTCTGGGAGCGGGTCAAGGTCCGCGCGAAAGAGTTGAACGTGGATCTCCAGCATGGAGTCCGCCAGGTGACAACCGGTCTCGAAGCCGCCCTCGATGCGCTGGTGATTGGTGATTACATCCGCGTCTCGCAACGGCAGGTGGCCGCGTTCGGGGTGGCTGCGATGATCACTCTCGTGGGCATGGTCATGCTGCAGGCGACTGTCGCAAGAGGCCTCATATGAGCAGCGCGCTCTTTCGTCAATTTACGGCTGCCCAAATAAAGGATTACGGCGGGGCCGCTGCCGCCTTCCTCGAAGCTGTGCTCGCAGCTCTCGGGGGTTTGCCCGGTGCGCTGTCGTTTCGCGCCAATCCGTTCGAAGAGACAGATCGGGAGGTGTCGCCGACGGAGGCGGGAACGATCCTGGCTGAAGCGGAGAGGCTTGGGGTGGATAGCTTCGAGCTGTTCTGGCGAGGTGCAATGGCCGCCGATCCTTTTCCTTTTCTTTTTCGGATCTACGGATCGAACATGAATGACGCTTACAAATATAGTGAGCGTATCTACTCCGGGATGCCCTACCCGCCTCCGAGCTCTCACGGGTACCAGATTGACTGCGCCATCTCCGCCGATCTCCTGAGAAGGGCGGGAGAGGCGGCCGAGAGGGCCATTCGGAACGCTTTCCAGGAACTCTTCGTCCAGAGCGGCTCGGTTTACGGTTATGCCACGACCGCCAGCGCGCTGACTGTCTTCTCGGGATACAGCGAGCTGGAGCGGGAACGGAACGCGCCGGATCGAGTGTACAAAGGGATGTGGTGCGACAGTCTACGGAAGGTTACCTCTGGGGTGTTCGCGGTCAACTGGTTTGGCCGAGAGCTCTCCCGGCGGCTCCCTGAACAGGCGCGACGCGGAGCTGGCTGGATCGTGCAGGACCTGGGGGAAGGCAGTGTGAGCCTCATCGCGGAGGAAGGTCTCACGGTGGGAGAAGGCCCTCTTCAGGATCTGGCAGCCCGGATGGCGGACCTGCTGCCGCCGGAGGAAGCGCGTGTCGCGCTTCCCGAAGTGTTTCGCCAATCTTTGGCACTTCAGCCCGGCGAGGTGGAACGCCTGGGCGGGGCGGCATTCGTCAGGCAGGCATTGACGCCATGGAGGGTTATCGAGCTGAAGAGCGGGCGGGTGATCCTCTCCGCGGAGTATCACTTCCGTTCCGATCACCTGGTAGCGGCGCAATGCCTGTGGCCGCTTCGCCCGGCCAAGCTGGAGCTCTGGGAGATCGACGTACCGCCCGAGAGGCTCATCCGCGTGTCGCGGCTGGTCCCGATGACGGAGCCGGCCCGAGCCCAGATCTGTCTACGAATTTCCGAAGAGGAGCTGGCTTCGGATCAAGGAATCCCGTTCTGCCTGGCGGTCACCGGTTCGGGAGCTGCGAAAGGGAAAACGAGCGTGCTGCAGGCACTCCGCGACGTGACGTCGAAAGCTGGGGGCCTCGTCGAGGTGACAGCCGAAATACCGAAGATCACGAAGGGACGGATCTGGCTGGCCAATGGCGGCCTGGATATATCCATAGAGCTGGTGGAATCCGTGAGAGCCGCGGTTGGCCCCCGGGCCTCTGTACTCCTGGCGCTGGGTGCAATGTCGGAAGAGGAGCTCGACATGCGCCTGCAGATGACTGGGCCGAACCGGCTGTACATGAAGCTGTAATTCTCTTGTTCTGAACGGGTTCGAAGGAGCACTCTGATGAGAGTCAATAGAGCGTCGTGGTTTACCTGGGCCGCGTTTCTGGCTCTGATCGCATCCCTCGCCGGCGGCACTCCGCCCCCGCGCCCGTCCAGCTTCTTTGGCATGGTCACGGCCGGTGGCAACGCGGCTCCCGCGGGCACAGCCGTCTCCGCCTGGATCGACGGGGTCAAGTACGCGGAGGCCACGGTCTTTGCCGCGGACGGCACGTCGGTCTATCGGCTCGACGTGCCCGGCGACCTGCCGGGCACGGCCGCGGTCGAGGGCGGATTGCCGGACCAGACCGTCGTATTCAAGGTCGGCAGCGCTCAGATCTCCCAGAGCGCGGCCTGGCAGGACGGCACCGTGGCCAGACTCGACATCACCGCTCCTCTTGGACCCGATGTCTCGGTTTCCCTGGACGACGGCGTGACGCAAGCCGCGCCTGACACCACGCTCACGTACACGATCAGCGTGATCAATCGCGGTCCGGGCACGGCCACCGGCGTGATCGTCCACGACACGCTCTCCCCCGCGACGGCGTTCGTCTCGGCGACCAGCGGCGGGACCGCCGCGGGCGGCGTGGTGACCTGGCCGGCGTTTGATTTGGCTGAAGGGCAGAGTGCCACGCGCACCGTCACTGCCAAGGTGTCCTCCTCCGTACCGGCGAACCTGGAGACGATCACGAACGTGGCCGTCGCGTTCGACGACGGCTCCCAGGGAATCGATCGCAAGCCGGGCGACAACACGGTCGCGGACGTGGATGCGCTGAACGCGGCTGCCGATCTCGCGGTGAGCGTGAGCAACGGCGTCTCCCAGGCGCTCCCCGGACAGCGGCTGGAGTACCGGATCACCGTCGCCAACAACGGCAACCGCGATGCGAGCGGCGTCGTGCTGCGCAACACCCTGCCCGATGGCATCACCTTCTTTGCCGCCAGCGACAGCGGCGCCGAATCGGGTACGACCTTGACCTGGCCTGCCTTCAACCTGGCGGGGGGAGCGACCGTCACGCGCAGCTTCACAGTGAGAGTGGATGATCCGCTCTCGCCGAGCGTGACGAGCCTGTCCGACACCGCCGAGGCCGGCGATGCGAGCGGTACGGATCTCGATCCGGTCGTCCAGAAGGCGGACCTCGTGGCGTCTTCCGTGGACGCCGCCGGAACGATCACGAATCCTCAAACCCTGGCGATCTCCGGCAGCGTCTCCGTGGAGGTCGGCAACGAGGGCAACCTCGACGCGACCGACGACTTCGCCCTGGCGGTCTTCGAGGACCGCGACGGCGACGGCCTCTTCACGGCCGCGGCGGACAACCTGCTGGGCCAGGCCAATGTGACCGATCCCCTGGCGGCAGGGGAGAGCCTTGCGGTTCCTGTAGTGGTCTCCGGGAGCGTCCTCTTCGCGGACAACCGCATCCTGGCGTTCGTGGACAGCCTCAACGCCATCGCGGAGCACGACGAGTCCAACAACGTCGGCCATACCGGCCAGGACTGCGGACCCGTGACCGCGCAGACGGCCTTCACTCCAGTGCTGGAGCTCACGTGGCCGCGGCCGGATACTGACAAGATCAAGGTGATCGACAGCGCGTCGAGCCCGGTGGTGGTGGACCTCGATCTCAACGGCGTGCCGGATATCGTCTTCACCTCGGCCAACTTCGATCCGCCGCTGGGCTCGATCGTCCCCTCGATGCTGCGGGCGATCCGAGGCGACACGGGGGCCAAGATCTTCGACGTGGATTCGCTCTTCGAGGGGGGCAGTCAAATCGATTTCGCACAGTCAACGGTGGCCGTGGGGAACCTGGACAGCGACGCTTTTCCCGAGATCGTGACGGCACATGTCGCGGGGTCTCTGCACAATGCGCCGTTCAACGTGATCTCGATTTACGAACACACCGGAACTCGGAAGAAGAAGAGCGCTCCCTACTCGACGCACCCGGCCGGCACCGGGACCAACCGCGACAACCCCGTGATCGCGGACATCGACCGCGACGGCGTGCCTGAGATCGTGGTGGGCGCCCATGTGTTCAACAACGATTTGTCATTGCGCTGGAAGGGGGCCGGCGGCCAGGCGTATCAATCCATCTTCAACAACGAGGGCGTGGCGAGCGGGGCCATCTCGCTCGTGGCCGACCTCGATCTCACCGGAGATCCGGAGATCGTCACGGGCAACACGGCGTACCGCTCGAATGGATCGATCTACTGGCAGATCCCGCTGGACGACGGCTACCCCGCGGTGGCGAACTTCGATGACGATCCCTTCCCGGAGATCGTCGTGGTGGCAAAGGGAAAGGTGCGCCTCCACGAGCACGACGGCACGCTGATCTGGGGGCCGGTGGTGCTGCCCGGCACGCAGCCGATGGCCGGAGGCGCTCCGACCGTCGCGGACTTCGACGCCGACGGCGAGCCCGAGATCGGCGTGGCCGGCTCGAACTTCTACACGGTCTTCGAGACCGACGGCTCGGTCAAGTGGCAGCGGCCCACCAGGGACGTCTCTTCCGGCATGACCGGCTCGACCGTGTTCGACTTCGACGGCGACGGACGCTTCGAGGTGGTCTACCGGGATGAGGAGTATCTCCGGATCTACGACGGCGAGGACGGCGAGGTGCGGGCGCAGCTCGCGGTCAATTCCAGCACCTTGAACGAAGAGCCGGTTGTCGCGGACGTCGACGGCGACGGCAATGCCGAGATCCTCGTCACCAGCGATCATGGCTCGAACGAGAGCGGCATTCCCGGCACTCCTACGAACGCGGGCCTGCGCGTCTTCGGCGACGCCAACGACAAGTGGGTGGGCACGCGCCGCCTCTGGAACCAGCACGCCTACAGCGTGGGCAACGTCAACGACGACGCCACGATCCCGCGCGAGCCGGACTGGAGCTGGCTCAGCCACAATACCTATCGCGCGCAGATCGCGCCGGCGCAGCAGACGTTCGCCTCGCCGGACCTGTCCGTGTCGTACGCCAGGGCGGACCTCGCGGCCTATCCGGTCGTGAAGATCACCGCCCGCGTCGGCAACGGCGGCGATGCCGCGATCAAAACTGATCTGCCGGTGGCCTTCTTAAATGGCAGCACGCTCCTGGGCACGGTCAAGACCACGAAGGCGCTGAAGCCGGGCGAGTACGAGGATGTCACGTTCACCTACACGGCCACGGATTTCACCGCTCGCACGATCGTAATCGCGGCCGACGACAACGGTGTGGGAGCGAGCCGTGAGAGCGAGTGCAACGAGGCGAACAACCGCTACACGTACACGTCCGACGTCTCGATCCTCGGCCTCACGCTCTCGATGAGCGACGGGCTGAGCACGGTGCTGGTGGGCGAGACGATCACCTACACGCTGACCGTCTTCAACGCCAACAACCACGAGGCCACGGGCGTGGCCCTCACGGACACGCTTCCCGCCTACACCACCCTGGTCTCGGCGGATGCCGGAGGCACGCTGTCGGGTAGCGCTGTGACCTGGCCGCCGTTCACCCTGGCTCCCGGCGCGACGGCCACGCGCAGCCTGACGGTGCAGGTAAGCGAATCCACCCCCAGCACGGTGACCGAGATCGTGAACCAGGCTGCGGTGACCGACGACGGTAGCCATGGGCCGGACCCGACGCCGGCCGACAACTCGGCCACGGACCGGAACCGGATCGCCTCGCTGCGCGCCGATGCCGGTGGTCCCTACGAGGTGAACGAGGGCACGGCGGTCACGTTCACCGCCGCGGGCTCGAGGGACCGCGACGGCTCGATCGTCTCCTATCTGTGGGACCTCGACGCGGACGGCGCCTATGACGACGCGACCGGCGTCACGGTGACGCGGACCTATGCTGACGAGGTGAGCTTCACCGTGGCGGTCAAGGTCACCGACAACTCGGGCGAGACCGCCACCGACACGGCGCCGGTGACCGTGCGCAACGCGGCGCCGGTGGCGGCGGCGGGCGCGGACCGCAAGGTCGTGCGTGGCGTCGTGCTTCCTTTGACCGCCACCTTCACCGATGCGGGCACTGGGGACACCCAGACCGCCACGATCGATTGGGGTGACGGCACGCCGGTGCAGGCGGGCGTGGTGACCAAGACCAGCACGCCGTGGAAGGTGACCGGAAGCCACGCGTATGCGGCGGACGGCGTCTATACCGCGGCGGTCTGCGTTGCGGACAACGACGGCGGTCTGGGCTGCGACAGCATCCTGGTCACCGTGGGGGACGGCTGGATCCTGTTGGGCACGTCCAACGACACGGCCCGTCCCGGCTGCATCCAGATCACGAATGGAAACCCGGACCGGACCGGGGCCGCCTGGTACTCGCAGAAGATGGACCTGGGGGAGAGCTTCGACAAGACGTTCCGGGTCTACCTGGGCAACCAAGACGCCGCCGACGGCATGATGTTCGTGCTCCACAACGCGACCACCGGCACCTCGACCCTGGGCCCGGGCGGCGGCTGGCTCGCCTATCAGAACGTCAAGCCCTCCATCGGCGTCGAGATGGACACGTACGACAACGGCACCGGCGGCGGATTCGCCGATGTCTCGGCGGACCACATCGCCGTCAACGAGAACGGCACGCTCGACCATCGGGGCGGCATGGTCAAGATGCCGAACCTGGAGGACGGCAAGGAGCACGTGCTGCGCCTCATCTGGAACGGGCCGGGCAAGACGCTCGACATCCACTGGGACGGCGCCGAGCTGCTCCTCTACTCCAAGGACGTGGTCAGCAAGATCTTCGCCGGCAACGGCGAGGTCTATTGGGGGCTGACCTCCGCGAGCGGCTACATCGGCAACGAGCAGTACTTCTGCGAGACCGCGCCCTGCGCGCCCGGCGTCACGCCGGTGATCTCGGTGGGTGACGTCCGCCTGACGGAGAACGCCTTCGCCACGGTGACCGCCTCCTTCCCGGTGACCCTGTCGTGCGCCGCCAGCCAGGAGGTGCGGGTCGACGCCGCGACGGTGGAAGCCAGCGCTCTCGCCGGCAAGGATTTCGAGGCCTGGTCGGAGACGCTGGTGTTCCAGCCGGGGCAGACGAGCCAGGCGCTCGCGGTGCCGGTGCTCGGCGATCCCTACGCCGAATACACCGAGCAGTTCTACGTCGACCTGGCTCAGCCGCAGGGCGGCACCCTGCGCTACAACCGCGGCGTAGGCACGATCCTGGAGGAGGCCTGGACGGTGCTCGGGACCACGAACACCGAGGTCCGGCCCGGCTGCTTCCGTTTCACGGACGGCAACTGGAACCAGGGCGGCGTCGCTTGGCACCAGCGGAAGATCGATCTCACGAAGAGCTTCGACAAGACCTTCCGCGTGTACGTCGGCAATCAAGACAACGGCGTCGACGGACTGGCGTTCATCCTGCAGAACGCCACCACCGGCACATCGTCGATCGGTCCTACGGGCGGCTACCTTGCCTACGGGCACATCAAGCCTTCCATCGCGGTGGAGGTGGACACATTCCAGAACACCACCGATTACGGCGACGGCTGGAAGTTCATCGATCCTCCGCCGGATCACTTGGCGGTTGACGAGAACGGGTCGCTCGATCACAAGGGCCATGCCCCGGTGGCGCTCCCCAACATCGAGGACGGCAGGGAGCACCTGCTGCGGATCGTCTGGAACGCGGCGTCGCTGTCGCTCGACGTCTACTTCGACGACGTGAAGCGGCTGGTCTATTCGAAAAACCTGATCGATCAGATCTTCGCCGGCCAGACGCAGGTGTACTGGGGCCTGAGCGGAGCGAGCGGGGACGGCGGCGCCGAGCAGTACGCCTGCGACACCGCGGTCTGCGAGCCCGACGGGGCGGCGGCGATCTCGATCGGAGGCGCCGATGTCAAGGAGCCCGCGTTCGGCGGCACGGCCAGCGCCTCCTTCCCGGTGACCCTGGCCTGTGCGGTCGACCGCGAGGTGCGGGTCGGCTACACGACGGTGGCCGGCAGCGCCGCGGCCGGCAGCGACTACACGGCCACGACGGGAACCTTGGTGTTCGCGCCGGGCGAGACGAGCAAGGCGCTCGTGGTGCCCGTGGTCGGCGACGGGGTTGCAGAGCCGACGGAGCTGTTCTTCCTCGACCTGAGCCCGTCCGAGGGCGTCCTCGTCGCCCATGGCCGTGGCCTGGGAACGATCGCGGACGGTCCGCTGAACACGAACCCGGGCACGCTGCAGCTCTCCTCTCCGGTCTACCAAGTGGGCGAGGCAGGTGTCTCCGCGACCCTCCAGGTGGTCCGGCAGGGTGGGGCCCACGGTCAGGTCTCGGTGGCGTACTCCACCGCGAACGGCACGGCGACCGCTCCGGCGGACTACGGGTCGGCATCCGGAACGATCACGTTTGCGAATGGCGACTCGGCTCCGAAGACCTTCCAGGTCGCAATCGCGAACGACGAGGACGACGAGCCCGACGAGACGGTCCAGATCCAACTGGCCAATCTTGCGGGCGGCGCCACTCTGGGTCCGGTCTCCACGGCGGTCCTGACAATCCAGGATGACGACACCGCCTCTGCACCGGCCGCGCTCTCGGCGCACAAGAGGGCCGGGCTCGTGGGCGGGGACGGCACACCGAGCCCCGGCGACGAGTTGCTCTACACGATTGACGTCGCCAACAGCGGCGGGAGCTCCGCCACCCAGGTGGTGCTGACCGACGAGATTCCTCTGCACACCCGCCTGGTGGCGGGCTCGGTCACGGCCCCGCCCGGTACGGTGGTCACCGAGGATCCGGTCAAGGTCGAGATCGGCGAAATCGGGGCCGGCGAGACCGTGACCGTCTCCTTCCGGGCGACGATCGACGATCCGGTGCCCGCGGGAGTCAAGGAGGTTTCCAACCAGGGCGTGGTGACCAGCGCGGAGCTGCCCTCCGTGTTCACCGACGATCCGGTGCCCGGCGGCAACAGCGATCCGACCGTGACGATGATCACCGCCGTGCCGAAGCTCGTCGCGGAGAAGACGGACGCGCTCGTCGATCCCGACGGCGTGGCCGCGCCGGGGGACGAGATCGAGTACCAGGTGGCGATCTTCAACACCGGCAACACCTCGGCCACCGACGTGGTGCTCGAGGATGAGATCCCGCCGCACACGACGCTGGTGCCCGGCTCGGTCGAGACCTCCGCGGGGACGGTCGAGAGCGAGAACCCGGTGCGGGTGGCGATCGGCGAGGTCGCGGGCGGCGCGCGGGTGGAGGTCACCTTCCGGGTGAAGCTCGAGAGCCCCATGGCCACGGGCGTGAGGGAGGTCTCGAACCAGGGCACGGTGACCAGCCGCGAACTGCCGGAACTGGTCACGGACGATACGGAGGTGGAAGGCTCGCCCAATCCGACGGTCACGTCGGTGAGCGCCGCGCCCGTGCTGCGGGTGGAGAAGACAGATCTCCTCCTCGAGGATGTGGGCCTCGACAAGGCGGCCTCGCCCGGCGATACGGTGCTCTACAAGATCACCGTTACCAATGCCGGCAACACGGCCGCGACCGGAGTGGTGCTGACCGATCTGATCCCGAAGAACACCGCGCTGGTGGCGGGCACGGTGCAGACCCATCCGGGCACGGTGGAGTCGGAGGAGCCGGTGCGGGTCGTGATCGGCGAGCTCGCGGCCGGCGCCACCGTCACCATCTCCTTCCAGGTGCGGATCGACGATGCCTTCCCGCAGGCCGCCACCGAGCTGGTCAACCAGGCCACGGTCGAGAGCGGCGAGCTGGCGGACGTGAAAAGCGACGATCCGGACACGCCGGAGGCAGCCGACTCGACGCGGACGCCGGTGCTCATCACGCCCGAGATCTCCATCGGCAATGTCACGGTGGAGGAGGACGGCGGCCAGGCGGTGTTGACGGTCACGCTCTCCAGGGCCGGCAACCGCGAGCTGCCGGTGAGCTGGACGACCGGGACCGGCACGGCGCTGGCCGGTGCCGACTACACAGCCTCGTCGGGCGTTCTTATCTTCGCGCCGGGCGAGACCTCGAAGACGCTGTCGGTGCCGGTGCTCGACGATCTGCTCGACGAGCTGGACGAGGTCTTCCCCGTCAAGGTGGGAGAGATCGAGGGCCTGGTCACGATCCTCGACGACGATGCGCCGCCGCAGGTCTCCGTGGCCGGTGCCTCGGCGACCGAGGGGGACGAGGGCACGGCCAAGGCGGTGTTCGTGGTCAGCCTCTCCGCTCCGAGCGGATTGGAAGTGACCGTGTCCTACGCCACGGCCGACGGCACCGCGAAGGCGGGCACCGACTATGAGCCGGCTTCCGGCACGCTCACCTTCCCGGCCGGGACCACCTCCCGGACCGTGAAGGTCGATGTGATCGGAGATCTCCTCGACGAGGAGGACGAGTCGTTCACGCTGGTCCTTGCAAACCAGGCGGGGGCGGGGAACATCCTTGACGATGACCAGGCGCTCGCCTCGATCGGCGATGCCAGCGTGGCGGAGGGTGATACGGGCACGGCGATGCTTCGCCTGCCGGTGACACTGTCCACGCCGAGCGATCGGGACGTCCTGGTCGGCTGGTCGGCGAGCCCGGGGACCGCGACGGAGGGGGTCGATTACGAGGCATCCTCCGGCACGGTGACGTTCGCTCCCGGCGAGACGAGCGGGTTCGTGGAGGTGCCGGTGCGCGGCGACATCTTCCTCGAACCGGACGAGACCCTGCTGGTGGACCTCTTGGGCATCTGGGACGGACAGGGCGTGGGCACGATCCGGGACGACGAGGAGTGCCCCGGCCCCGAGCTGCTCGTCAACGCGGGCGGTGAGAGGTCGGTGAGCGCCTCGGGCATACCCGGCTGGACGGCGACGGAAGGCAGCTGGCAGCGGCGGTCGTCCAACCCGGCCCCCGCCGAGGGCTTGTGGTACCTGTCGTCGACGGGCACGGGCAGCCCGGCTGAGCTGCGGCAGGACGTGGACGTCTCGGCCTATGGCGACGAACAGCTCTTCCGCTTCCTCGGCTTCGTGCGGACGGCTGCCGAAGACCCTTCGGACGTGGCCCGGATCGTGGTGGAGTACCGCGACGCGAGCAACGCGGTCGTGCTCGACGCCTTCGATACGGGCGAGATCGCGAGCCCGGCCGAGTGGCGGCCGGTGCTCGACGAGCGGGCTGCGCCCGCGGGCACGGGCTGGATCCGGGTGCGGCTGTGGGGAGCCCGCTTCAGCACCGCCGGCAACGACGCGTACTTCGACGGCCTGTCGCTGGTGTCGCTCAAGACGGCGACGCTCACGATCGGCGACGTCGCGGTCTACGAGCCGCAGACGGGCACGGCGCAGGCGCTGTTCCGGGTGCGGCTGTCCTGCCCCATCGAGACCGGCGTCACGGCCGGCTATGCCACGGCGAACGGTACGGCCCTGGCCGGCCAGGACTACCTGGCCGCGTCCGGTGCGCTCGCGTTGCCTGCGGGGACGACGGAGGTGACGGTTCCCGTGACGGTGCTGAGCGACTACACCCCCGAGCCGGTCGAGACCTTCCAGGTGCTGCTCGGCAACGTGCTGCCCGGCGGGGTGGTGCTGCTCGATCCAGTGGGCGCGGGGACGCTCGTCTTCTGCGGGCGCTCGCCGGGCTACTGGAAGACGCACCCGGAGGTCTGGCCGGTGCAGGCCCTGGTGCTGGGCGGGGTCCGATACAACGCGTCGGGGCTGATGTCGCTGCTCTCGTACGAGGGCCCGGACGCTTCGATCCACTTGGCGCGTCAGCTCGCGGCGACGGAGCTGAACCTGTTGATGGGCTCCAGCCCGTCGATCCTGCCGGTGGTGAGCCAGGCGCACGCGTTCCTGGTGGCGCATCCGCCGGGCAGCAAGCCGTCGGGCGCGCTCAAGGAGCAGGCGAACGCGATCAAGACCCCGCTCGAGGCCTTCAACACCTCGGGCTGCGTGGAGGTCCCCGTCATCCCGGGGAGTTGAAGTGGGGAGGCTAGAGGACGGGGGCTTCTACTCGTCCTCGAACAGCTCTTCGAAGCGCCCCTTGCTGCTCGCCTTCATGTAGGCCTCGCGCGGGGTGATCCGTTTCTGGTCCACCAGGGCCATCAGGGCGTCGTCCATCATCTGCATGCCGATGGCGCGGCCGCTCTGGATGATGGTCTGGATCATCGGCGTATTGCCTTCGCGGATGACGTTCGGCAGGCCCGGGGTCTTGAGCAGGATCTCGTTGACGGCGCAACGGCCCTGGCCGTCGGCGGTGCGCAGGAGAAGCTGCGAGACGATGCCGGCGACCGACTCGGCGAGCGTGGTACGGACCTGCGCCTGCTCCTCGGCCGGGAAGGCATCGATCAGGCGGTCGATCGTGTTCGCCGCGCTGTTCGTGTGCAGCGTGCCGAAGACCAGGGCGCCCATCTCGGCCGCGGTGATCGCGAGCGAGATCGTCTCCAGGTCGCGCATCTCGCCCACCAGGATGACGTCCGCGTCCTGCCGGATCGCGGCGCGCAACGCCGATCCGAAGCTCTCCGTGTCGGTCCCCACCTCGCGCTGCGAGAAGACCGACTTCTTGTTCTTGTGCACGAACTCGACCGGGTCTTCGATCGTCACGATGTGCTTGGCGTAGGTGGTATTGATCTTGTCGATGATCGCGGCGAGCGTCGTGGATTTGCCCGAGCCCGTGGGACCGGTCACCAGCACGAGACCCTGCTGCGAATGGGCCAGGCTCTCGATCGCCTTGGGCAGGTTCAGCTGCTCCAGCGGGACGATCTCTTCCGGGATGATGCGGAAGACAGCGCCCGCGCCGTTCTCCTGCCGCAGGAAGTTGGCGCGGAAGCGCGCCACCCCTTCGAAGCCGTAGGCGAAATCGAGGTCGCCGCAGCCGTCGTACTCCGTCCACTGCTCCGCGGACGTGATCTCGCGCAGGAGGCCGCAGAGGTCGTCGTGCGAGAGCACCGGCCAGCCCGCCACCGGCTCCAGCGCTCCGTGGACGCGGGTGCGCGGCTCCAGGCCCGCGGCCAGGTGGAGGTCCGATCCCTTGTTGTCCCTCAGGTATTGGAAGAGCTCGTGCAGGCGGGGCGCCATGGTGATTCCTAGTTGGCAAACTTCGCCGGGTCTTCGGCGTTGCGCGCGGCCTCTTCGCGGGTGATGACCTTGTTCTTGACGAGGTCGGCGAGGGAGGCGTCGAGCAGGCACATGCCCTGCGAGCTGCCGGTCTGCAGCACGGATTTGATTTGAAAGGTTTTGTTGTCCCGGATCAGGTTGCCCACCGCCTTGTTGCACACCAGCACTTCGAGCGCGGGCACGCGGCCGCTGCCATCCGCCCTGACCACCAGGCGCTGCGAGACCACGGCGCGCAGCGACTCGGAGACCATGGTGCGGATCTGCTCCTGCTGCGACGGCGGGAACACGCCCAGGATGCGGTTGATGGTGCGGATGGCGTTGTTCGTGTGCAGGGTGGCGAGCACGAGGTGGCCGGTCTCGGCCGCGGTGAGGGCGAGCGCGATCGTCTCCAGGTCGCGCAGCTCGCCGATGGCGATGATGTCGGGGTCTTCGCGCAGGGCGGCGCGCAGGGCGCGGGCGAAGGAATTCGTGTGGCGCAGGACCTGGCGCTGATTGACCACGCACTTCTGCGAGCGGTGGATGTACTCGATCGGGTCCTCGATGGTGATGATGTGGTCCTGCCGCTCCCGGTTGATGATGTCGACCATGGCGGCCAGCGTCGAGGACTTGCCGCAGCCGGCGGGTCCGGTGAGGAGCACCATGCCCTGGTGGAAGTTGGCGAAGCGCGCGAGCGTCGGGGGAAGGCCGAGCTCTTCCAGGGTCGGCGGGTTCGGCGGGATGGCCCGGAACACGGCGTCGAGCCCGCGCTGCTGGCGGTAGGCGTTGGCGCGGAAGCGGCCGACCCCGGAGATCGTGTAGGCGAAGTCGATCTGCCCGTGCTCGTCGAGGTCGCGCTGCTGCTCGGGCGTCATGATCTCGCGGATCAGGGAATCGGACAGATCGGGCTTCAGGGACTCGGGCTCGATGTCGAGGAGCTCGCCGTTGCGCCGCAGCTTGATCGGCGCGCCGCAGTGCAGGTGGAGGTCGCTCGCCCGCTGGCCCACGGCGATCGTGAGCAGGGCGTCGAGGCGGCGCGCGCCCTCGCGCCAGGAGGTTCCGGCGGCAGGCTGAGGCGCGGGAGCGGCCGGTGCGGGAGCCGGCTCGGGAGCGGGAGCCGGAGCGGCCGCCTGCCCGGGCTGCTGCGCCTTCTTGGCGAGCTCCTTGGCCAGATAGTCGCGCTGGACGGCGCGGAGCTGTTCGAGCTGGCGCAGGTTGAGCACGCCGCGCTCGACCAGGATCTCGCCCAGGCCGCGCAGCCCGCCCTCCTGGCTCCAGGCCGAGTTGGCCTCGGCGAGCTGGTCCTGGGACACGAGCTTGTAGTGGAGCGCAATGCGCCCGAAGAGGACTTCGTCCTGACCCATCGACATGTTGCAACGAGAGTAGAGGAGGAGACGCCGCGGCGTCAACGGTGGGCTAGAATCCAGTTCTAATCAGAGGAGACGGTCATGGCGATGAGCGCGGAGCCAGTGCGGGAGGAGATACGGGAGGAGCGAGGTTCGTGGGGCCCGTGGGGGTTGACCCTGGGGCTGGTGCTGTTCGCGCTGGCGCTGCTGATCGTCCGGGCGCGGCTCGAGCCGCCGGCTCCCAAGGGGGCGGATGCGCCGGCCGCGGAGTTCTCCGGGGCGCGGGCCGTCGCGCTCCTCCGCACCCTGGCCGGGGACGGGAGCCCGCACCCCTCGGGGAGCCCGGCCAACGACCGTATCCGCGAGACGATCGTGGCGGAGCTGCGGCGCCTGGGCTACGAGCCCACGGTCCAGGAGGGGGTGGCCTGCAGCCCGGGGGGCAGCTGCGGCCGCGTGCGCAACGTGGCCGCCCGCCTGGGGCCGCCGCGCGGCAGGGCCGTCCTCCTCATGGCCCACTACGACTCGGTGAAGGCGGGGCCGGGCGTCGGAGACGACCTGTCGGGAGTGGCCGCGGTCCTGGAGACCGCCCGCGCCCTGAAGGCGGGTCCGCCGCCGGAACGCCCCGTGATCCTGCTGCTCACCGACGGCGAGGAGATAGGGCTGATCGGCGCCGAGCTCTTCGTCAACCGGCATCCGTGGGCCGGGGATGTCGAGGCCGTGGTCAACCTGGAGGCCCGCGGCACCTCCGGCCCGAGCCTGATGTTCGAGACCATCGGCGACGACGCCCAGCTGGTCGGGCGTTACGCCGGTGCCGCGCCGCGCCCGATCACCAGCTCGCTCTATGCCACGATCTACGAGGCCCTGCCGAACGACACGGACCTGACCGTGTTCAAGAACCGCAAGGACCGGCGGTACCACGGGCTGAACTTCGCCTTCATCCGCTCGCCGTCGCGCTACCACACCTCGGAGGACACGGTCGAAAACCTGTCGCCCGCCAGCCTCCAGCATCACGGGGACAACGCCCTGGCCGCGACGCGTGCGCTGTCCACGGGGAGCGGGTTCACGGGCTCCGGGTCGGACGCGGTGTTTTTCGACGTCCTCGGCTTCGGCGTGGTGCGCTGGCCCAAGGGCTGGACGCTCGTGATCGCCATCCTCGCCCTGGTCCTTGTGGTATTGGCGTCATTGGCTTCGTCGCGCCGCCGGGATGGGGTGCGCCGGGGGGTGCTCTTCGGCCTGCTCGGCTTCCTCGGCGCAGTGGTGGTAGCGGCGCTGCTCGCCGTGGGGCTTTCCATGGCGATCGGCGGTGCCACGCCCGGCCTCTGGGTCAACGGGCCGCAGCCCGAGATCACGGCCTTCTGGCTGCTGGCGTTCGCCGTGGTGACGGCGCTGGCCGCGGCGGTCTCGCGCCGGGCCGGGTCGACCGGGCTCTGGTCCGGGGTCTGGATCGGCTGGTCGGTCCTCGGGGTGGTGCTGGCGATCGTCGCGCCGGGAATCTCCTACCTGTTCGTGGTGCCCGCTCTGATCGCCGGGATCGTGGGTCTGGTCTTCAGCCACATGGCGGCTTCCCTGATTCCAGCGGTGGCCGCCGCCCTGCTCTGGATGCCGATCCTGCTGCCGCTCTACGACGGCCTCGGCAAGCCGGCGCTCGTCGTGATCGGCGCGCTCGCCGCGGCGATGTTCACGCCGCTGGCGCCCCTGGTGCCGGGCTCCGGCCGGCTGGGCCGCCGTCTGCTGCCGGCCGCCGCCTTGGTCCTGGCGCTGGTCAGCGCGGGCGTGGCGTTCGCGACGGTCCCCTACAGCGAGGAGACGCCGCAGGCGGTGTCGATCCAGCACTACCAGGAAGCCGGCTTCCCGCAGGCGCGCTGGCTGGTGCGCACCAACCGTCCGTTCCCGGCGGCCATGCGGAAGGCGGCGAAGTTCGGCGAGGCATCCGCGACGGCCTATCCCTGGGGGCCGCCGGCCTATCGCGCCTTCCAGGCGCCGGCGCCGCGCCTGGAGCTGCCTGCGCCGCAGGTGTCGGTGCTGGAGGACTCGGCTGTCGGTGGCAAGCGCCGTCTGCGCCTGCTCCTGACCTCCAACCGCCAGTCGCCGACGGCGGGGATCCTGATCCCGGACGAGGCGAAGCTCGATTCGGCGAAGGTGGACGGCCAGGAGGTCCCGCTGCGGGGCTCCCACAAGACCGGTCCGCCGAAGGGGATACCGGGGAGCTGGACCGAGATCGCCATGGTGACCATGCGGCCTGAGGGCACCGAGATCGAGGTCGTCCTCGGTTCGGCCCAGCCCCTGGACTGGTATGTGTACGACATGTCCCCCGGCTTGCCTCCCGGGGGGGAGGCGCTCGCCAGGGCCCGTTTGCCGCTCGCGGTGACGTTCCAGGATGGGGATACCACCCTGGTCGCCCGCAAGATGCGGATCTGAGCGTTACTTGGTAGCCGGAGCCGCTTCGATGGACTCCACCTTGATGGAGTCGCCCTCGGCCGTGCCCTTGACGACGACCTCGTGGCCGATGTGCTCCTCGGCGAGCTTCTGGTTGTCGAGGTTGTAGATCTTCTCGTCGGCGGAGTTGTAGAAGACCAGCTTGCCGCCGTTGTCCAGGCACTTCTTGGCGCAGGATGCGTGCTCGGCCTTGGCGCCCTTGGCGGCGCAGTGGTCGTCGGTGACCCAGCCGGTCCAGGAGGAGGCGGCGGTGTGATCGTGGGCGGCGGCGAAGGCGGGGACGAGAAGAGCGATGGCGGCGAGGGCTATAAGAGCTTTCTTCATGACGGTGGTCTCCCTGTATGTAGGTGCGTCCAGAGTGTACTACGTTGCGGGGACGGGGACGGATCGGTCCTCAGCCTGGTCGGGGAGGCAGGAAGCCCCAAAGGGGCGACGGCATGTAGCCCCGGGCTTCAGCCCGGGGTAGGGGTAAAC
>DATLNC010000256.1:0-53768 GCA_035536935.1 Thermoanaerobaculia bacterium | reverse complement strand
CGACGCGCGCCCGCTGCGTCTGGTCGATCTTCGTGGAGCTGAGGACGATCGGGTCCGTGGTGCCGACGGTGAACGGCGGCACGACCGTGTCGGCGTTCTCCGACTTCGTGATCAGGATCTCGGCGATGCCCGAGCCGGTGTCCTTGATCGTGACCTCGACCCGCGCCGGCGGACCCGGGTCGTTGAGGGTGATCGGGCACTGCGCCGGGGCCGCGTCAAGCTGCCGCACGCGCAGGGCCGCGACCTCCCAGAGCAGGGAGTCGGGGTTCTGGTTGTTCGGCTCGGAGAAGACCTGCACGGTCGTGCTGCCGACGCCGGCCGGGATGTTGATGATGTGAGAGTCCTGGTCCCAATCGAGGCCGCTCGAGCCGTCGTTGGCGTTGAAGATCGTGGCGTTGTTGCTGATCTTCACATCGTCGGGACGGTCGTTCTTGCCGTCTCCCATCGTGATGTGGAGCTCGGCCGTGCGGGGAGACAGGTTGGCGCCGTGATTGAAGGTGACCGGCGCGGTGACCCGCGTGTCGCCCGGGGTCGGGTCGGGACCGAAGGCGAAGTCGAGGTTGTCGTGGACCAGCACCCGATACCAGTTGTTGTCGCCGGGGGTCGTGTAGGCGACGATCAGGGACACGCCGTTGAGGCGCCAGAGGTTGTGGCCGGGATTGCCGTCACCGAACACGAAGTTGTGGTTGCCCACGCCCTTGGCGGAGACGAGCGAGGTCACATCGGCGAAGTAGCCGACGTTGAGGATCGGCCCGCCGCCCGTCACCGGCTGGGTCTCGGTGCCGATGAGCGTACCCGTGATCGCGTTGCCGTCAAAGGTGATCTCCTGGTCCTTGAACGGCTGGGTCACGCCGGAGCAGTCGCCGCTGCCGGCGGCGGGCGTCTCCACGCACGGCCGCTCGCGCCCGGCCCAGTAGAGCAGGGCGAAGCGCACCGGCCCACCCACGTTGACGGTCAAGTTGCGCGGAACCCCGCCCCAGTTCATCAGCCCTTCGCCGTCGGTGGCAAGGGTCAGCCCCTTCTCCTGCAGATCGATGAACGGCGCCAGAGGCGTCGCCTGCGCCGCGCCCGCGAGGGCCACGACCATCGCCAGCATCAATCCCACGTGCATCATTGTCCTCATCCGACGGAAGCTCATGGCAGTTTTCTCCTTTGGTCCGATTTCCGGTCGGTCCACCAAATTGCAAGACGGTCACCGTAACCGCCTCAAAACGCGATATCAAAACGGGAACAGAATGGTCCAACGGAAGGAACATCTGCCCCCGGAACAACCGTACTGGAGAAACAACTAACTTTGGGGGCTTTTCGGCGGCCGGGCGATCTCTGGCGAGACCCCTTGGCTTTGCGGCCCCGCCTCACGGCGGGTGTGCCCTGATCCAAGCCAAGCTTCTACATTGCAAGCGGAGGGCCAAGCTAACTTTCGATATAGGCGGGGGACGGCGGAACCGTCCCCCGCTCGAGGCAGGAACTCTACGGCTGTTGCGGTTCCACGACCAGCGCCGGGTCGCCGAGGATCGTCCAGCCGATGATCACGTCGCGCATCTCCGGATGCTGCTGGGCGAGGTCCCGCTTGGCGGCCAGCAGCGCGTCGCCGATGGTGGCGCCGGGCTGCACGATGCGCGGCAGATAGCGCTGGCCCAGCTCGATGTCGGACTGGCTGTCGGTGATCGCGGTCGCGCCCAGCACCGCCGCCGCACCCTGCTCGCCCCCAACCATCAGGGCATGACCCAGGGTATTGATCGTGGGATGGACATAGTAGGTGTTCCAGCAGCCCCACTGCGCCACCACCGCCGGCCGGCCAGCGTTCTGAAGCTGCATGGCATGCGGGCTGGCGAACAGGATGCTGAAGGACCACACGTTGTAGCTCGAGTGGCCGAAGTACTGCGCGAAGGCCACGCCGCCGTTGAGGCTGTTGATGACCTTGGCGCGCGCCACCGGTATCCCGAGCGTCTCGACGTCGGCGTGCTCGATGCTCCAGTCCGCGCCCAGCCCGTCCAGCAGCTGGTGGCTGATCTGCGAGAAGGAGATCCTCTCGAAGCTGTCGTAGCCGTCGCTGGCCGACAGGAAGGTGCGGCCGTAGTTCTTCGCGTCATAAGCCAGGGTCTTGGCGACCACCGCCGCCAGCTCCCCGCTCGTCCGCACCGGCAGACGGCCGACGGCCAGGTCGGGGATCGAATCGCGGTCGACGTCGCCGTAGAGCGGGTCGGCCGGCACGAAGCGGATTCCGCCGGCCGGGGTATAGAGCGACGGGATGAAGCTCAAGCTCCCGAGCCCGAGGTAGTCCTTGTAGTCGTAGGTGTCGCCCCCGACCAGCATGACGTAGCGCGTCCCCTTCTCACGTGCCGCATAGGCCACGTACTGGCGGATGGCCTCCGGATCGACCATGCCATTGCTCAGATTTTCGTAGACCTGCTCGACGTCGACCACCTGGGTGGTCATGCCTTGAGCGCGCCGGTGATCCACGAGAGGCGCCACGCCCGAGGTGAAGTCGGGGTGGGAGATGACCAGGTACTCGGCGCTGCCGGCGAAGATGTCTTCGCGCGCCGGGGCGGCGAGGATCTCCGGCTTGAGCTTGCGCGCCGCGGTCGCGACCACGTAGTCGGCGGCTTCCTTGGCACCGGCGAACGTGACAGTACCTGCGGAAATGGAGGGCTTCGCGATCCGCTCGAGCTTGTTGCCGCGGAGGCGGTAGACCGAGACGTCAGTGCCGGTCAGGCCGCCAACGGTGAAGGCCTGGGCGGCCTCGCCGCGGAAGCTCAGATGGCCGTTCCGGGCGAGCAGGCGCCGCGGGTAGGTGATCTCGTAGGCGTTCAGGCCGACGATGTCCCAATCGAGGCCCTGGTCGAGCGGCAGCTCCAGGTCGATCTGGTTGGCGCCCGTGCTCAGCACGTCCGCCGGGATCTCGACGCTGATCGGGTTGCGGTCGGCGCCGTTGAACTGCGCGTCGGCCAGCTCCGTGCCGTTGAGCGAGACGACCACGTGATGGTCGGGATCCTTGCCCGGCCAGTCGGTAATCCCCCACAGGTCGACGCCGAGCCGCGCCGGACCGGCGCTCGGCACCGGGTCGGTCAGCGTCAGCGAGAAGGTGGCGCCCGCGGGTTCGAAGATCGCCATCATGTCCTGGTCGTACCAGGGATCGTCGCCCGGGGCCGCCGGGTTGTAGAGGGTCTGGTTTTCGACCCGCACCGTCTCGCGGTAGACGGTCACCGGGTTGCGGAGCTGCGCGGCGGGCGTGTTGTCGTCGCTGGCCCGCAGGGCCGCTCCGGGCTCGACGCGCAGGGTGTAGTTGTTGCGGTCGCTGTACAGGCTCTTCGCCGCCTTGCCGTAGAACTCGATCGCCTCGCCCGGGCCGAAGGTGCCGTTGCCGACGACGTAGATCGGCACCGCACCGGCGCGGTCGAAGAGCGCGAGCTGGGAGAGCGGCGCCTTGCTCATGTCGATGCCCGCCGCCTTCAGGTCTTCGAAGGTGACCCGGTAGAGGCCGTCGGCCTCGACCACCAGGCGGACGGTCGGGATGTCCTTCTTCTTCCAGCTGCCCTGGCGCTGCGCGGCCTTGGCGCGGTGCTCCTGCCGGATCGCGGCCCAGGGGATGGCCTGCATCTCCGCCGGCTGCGATACGTCCCACTCGCCGAGCGGGAAGGGTCCGTGGACGTGCTCGCGGCCCTTGCTGTCGATGTCCGCCAGGAGGAACGCGTCGGCGTCGATCGCATCGGTATCGAGGCGGTAGGTGAGCGGCGCCACGGAGTTGCCGTTCTTGGTCGGGATCAGGTGGTTGTGCACCGGCACCCAGTCTTCGCCGACCAGGCCGAAGATGTAGAAGCCAATGTTGTCCGTCTCGGTGTCGGTCGTCCAGGTGAAGCGCAGCTTGCTGCCCTGGAGCTCGGCATGGAAGGACGACAGGGTCACCGGCAGCGGCGTGGGGGTGTACCGGTAGCCGAAGTTCTTGGTGACCGTGTTGGAGCCCGTCGAGACGGCCTGGCTGTAGCTGTTGCAGACCGTGCACACGCCGGCTTCGTCGGGATCGCCGGTCTGGGTGTAGGAGACCGGCAGCGTATCGGTGGCGACGACCACCACGTAGTTGCCGGCCGCAATCGCCGAGAAGGTATAGGCCCCGGTGTTGCTGGTGAGGGCGGTGGCGAGACGGACGCCGTCGGCCGGGTTGCCGTCGCCGTTGGGATCGCTCCACAGCTCGACGCGGACGGAGTCGAGCTTCGGCTCGCTGGGATCGATCACGCCGTTGGCGCTCGCCCCCGAGTTGTCGTCCCACACCGTGCCGCTGATGGACGCGGTCGGCAGGTTCGCGATGGGGTTGCTCGCGCTCGCACTGACCGGCGTCGGCGTCTGGGTGCTGGCGGCGAAGGCCGTATTGGTGATCTGGGTGAAGCCCACGGGCAGCGGGTTGTTGGCGGTGGCCTGGAAGCGCACCGTCATCGTCTCGCCGGCGAGCAGCGAGTAGCCGCCCGAAGCGGGGACGAGCGCCGAGGGCGCGTCGCCGGCGATGGGGCCGGCGGTTACCCGGATTGCCCGCTCGACCACCACGTCGTCGATGTAGAAGAAATCTCCGCTCTCGAGCGCTGACGTGGTCGCGAACGACACGACCGCCGGGCTGGTCAAGGTCGAGATGGTGCAGGTGATCGCTATGTAGGCGGCGTCGGTCTGGGCGCCGGACCCGCCCGGATTGTTGCAGGCGGAGCCGGTCATCCCCAATCCGTCGAGAGTGCCGAGGAGAGTGCCTCCGACGCGGATCTCGAGAGGATCGCCGGTGTCGATGGTCGACCGGCGGACGTTGAATCTAAGGCTCGCGCGGTAGAAGCCGGCGAGGTTGACGCTGCGCGTGGAGGTCTGGTTCCTGCCGATCTGCATGCTGAAGTCGCCGAGGTCCGAAACGGCCGCGCCCGCGAGGCTCCAGTTATTGACCCAGGCCGTGGTGCCGTCGCTGCCGGCGGGGTAGTTGGGGATCCCGTCGAAGTCGTCGGCAAAGGTGGTGATGGTGTCGGTGCGGTAGGAGACGATCGTGCTGCTGGCCGCCACGTAGGTGGTGCCGGTCGGCGCGGCGTCGCTCAGGGTCACGTTGGTGAGGCCCGTGGTGCCGTTGTTGGTCAGCACCATCGTGTACTGGAGCACGTCGCCCGGATTGACCTGGTTGGCGGCGCCGCCGTCGGTGATGAACAACGAGGTCTTGCCGATCCCCAGGGCCGCCGAGCTGACGGTCACGTCCTCGTCGCTCTCCGGGTCCTGCCCGACCGGCGTGTCGGCGTCCTGGGCCGTGGCGCCGGCATCGTCGACGAACGGGTCGCCGGCATCGAGGGCGGCGTTCCCGTTGGAGTCGAAGCGCGCGGTCGCGGTGTTGTCGTAGGTGCCCGCAGCCATCCCGGCCGGCACGTTGACCGTGTAGGTGATGGTCACGCCCGCGTTCGCCGGCAGCGTCCACAGGCCCCAGGTCAGGTTGGTGGCGCCGACCGCCGGATTGGTCGTCGTGGTCCGCACGACGCCCGCATCCGCGGCGATCGAGAAGCTGGCGAGGGTGAAGCAGGAGCCCGGGCAAACCCCGCCTTCCGGCATCAGCGCGTCCACGATCTGCACCAGCGTGGCGGTGGTGTCGCCGGCGTTGCGCACCTCGATCGTGTAGATCGCCTGGCCGCCCGGATTGACGGTCGGCGTCGTGGTGTCCTTGTCGATCGTCAGCCTGGCCGGCTGGCGGAAGCCGAAGTCGAGCGTGAGGTCGGTGAGGCCGGCCAGCGGGATGGTGATGTCGGTCACCCGGTTGCAGGTGCCGGGCGGGCAGACCCCGGCGTCCTTCTCATAGGTCGCGTTGTAGCCGGTGAGCGCGGTCGCTGTCGAAAGATCGAGCCGGTACTGCGCGGCGGCCAGGTTGCCGAAGGTGAAGGCGCCGTCGGTGTCGGTCGTGACCGTGGTCACCAGCGCGTAGGCGCCGGTGCTGCCGAGCGGCCGGCTGAACAGGGAGACCACGACTCCCGCGATCCCCGGCTCGGTGGCGTCCTGGACGCCGTCGCCGTCCTCGTCGTTCCACACGCGGTCGCCGAGCACGTTGGGCGGCCTGACACCGAAGTCGGCGAAGACCACGTCCTGGGATGCCGACAGGGTGATGCCGTGCTGGCCGTCGAGCGTGGCGTCGGGGTCGGCGGTCCAGTTGGTGCCCGGCAGGTCGACGTCGGTGCTGTCCACGCGCACCACGTAATTGCCGGGCGTCAGGCCGGTGAACTGGTAGGTGCCGGCATTGCCGTTGACGGTCGCCGTCACCTGGGTGGCAACCAGCGTGTCGCCCACCGAGAAGACCTTGTTGCCGTCGTTGTCGCGGTAGAGCTGCACCGTGACGTTGTTGATCCCGGGCTCGTTCGCCGCCTGGGTGCCGTCGCCGTTGTCGTCGCGGTAGACCCGGTCGCCGATCGTGGCGCCGGGGCCGAAGCCGAAGTCGGCGGTCGTGAGCTGCTGGTTGGCCGCGAGGCTGACCGCCAGCGGATCGGTGCCGCCCGACAGGATGTAGCGGTTGCCATAGGCGTCGGTGGGGATCTGCGCGTCGGTCTGGTCGACGTCGACCAGGTAGCTGCGCACCGGCAGGTTGTAGAAGTGATAGCTGCCGGCCGAATCGGTGATGGCGGTGCCGACCACCGCGTCGGCGGCGTCGATCACGCCGTTGCCGTTGCTGTCCTCGTAGAGGGTGACGGTGATGTTGAGCAGGCCGTGCTCGCTCCCGTCCTGGAGACCGTTGCCGTTGGCGTCGTTCCAGACGTAGTCGCCGATCGAGCCGAAGCCGATCGGGCGGTAGCCGAAGTCGACCGTGGCCACCGCCGCGGTGCCGTTCGTGGTGACGCTCGCCTTGCCGTCGCAGACCGTGCAGACGCCGGCCTGGTCGGGGTCCTGGGTCTGCGACAGGCTGGTGTAGGCCGCGAGGAAGTCCGGATCGCCCTGATCGACCGCCACGATCCAGGTGCCGGCGGGCAGGGCCGTGAACGAGTAGTTGCCGCCCGCGTTCGTCGTGGTCACCGCGCGCACCACGTCGACGTCGTCGGCGTTGCCGCAGATCGTGTCGGTGCCGCAGTCGCGCACGCCGTCGCCGTTGACGTCCCGGATCAGGGTGACGGTGACGTTGGCGATGCCCTCCTCGCCGGCGCCCTGCGAGCCGTTGCCGTTCCAGTCGGCGTACAGGGTGTCGCCGATCGACGAGGTGCCCGCGCGGCGGTAGCCGAAGTCATAGGCGCCGAAGATGTTGCCGCCGGTGACCGAGACCGCCGACTTGGTGGCGTCGCAAGCCGTGCAGGGGACTCCCGGCTGGTCGGGGTCGCCGGTCTGCTGCCAGAACTGCGGCGCCGCGATCGCCGGGAAGGAGCTGTTGAGCACCGACACGGACCAGTTGCCGTTCGCCACGTTGACGAAGCGGTAGCGGCCCGAGGCATCGGTGGTCACCCGCGGGCAGGTGGAGCCCACCACGCAGACGCCGTTGGTCAGGTCGACCGTGATGCCGGCGAGGGCCGGCTCGCCCGGGTCGCGCACGCCGTCGCCGTCGAAGTCCTCCCACAGGGTGCCAAACACGACGTTGCCGATGCTGTAACCGAAGTTGTTGTTGGCGAAGTCGTCGTCGGCCGCGTTGTTGTTGGAAAGGGCGAGGGCCTTGGCCACGGTGTTCTGGTTGTCGCAGGTCGTGCAGACGATGCCGACCTGGTCAGGATCGCCGGTCTGCACCGCGCCGGCTCCCGGCAGCGTGGCGGTGCGCACCAGCACGCGGTAGTTGCCCGTGGCGAGGCCGGTGAAGCTGTAGAAGCCGGTGCTGTCCGTGACCGTGGTCGGGCAGTTGACGCCGGCCGTGCACGTCCCGTTGAGCAGCTCGACGGTGACGAATGGAATGCCGGGCTCGCCGGCGTTCTTGACGCCGTTCGGGGTGACGCCGAGGTCGGCCCAGACGAAGCCCGAGACCGAGCCGCGCGGATCGACCTGGTGGGTCGCGGTGGCGCTGGCGTTGTTGACCGCGCCGTTGTCGAAGAAGAGGGCGCCGGTCACCGCCTCGGTGTTGGTGTGGATCACCACGTCGGCCTCGCCGTTGCCGTTGGTGTCCTGCTCGGCGGCGAGGAAGCGCACGGTCACGGTCTTCGTCTGCTGCGAGCGCAGCGGGCCGAGGTCCCAGGTGAGCGTGCCGACGCGGTTGGGCGCGGTCCCCGTCACCGACGAGCCCGAAGGCGTCAGGGTGGCGTCGAGGAACTGCAGCACGTCCGCGTCGTAAACGTCGGTCATCGGCACCGTGCGCATGTCGTCGCTCGGCGCGCCGCAGACCTCGTTGGTGGTGACCTGCAGGCCGGTCGCGTCGACGAACAGGACGATGCCGTCGGAGCCGCCGGTATGCTTGAAGATGAACTGCACCGTGGCCCCGGCCACCTCCGCGAAGGTCGTGAGGATGCTCGAGACGTTGACGCTGACGGTCTTGGCGTTCGCGGCGCCGACCGCGGTGTTCAGGGTGGCCGTCGAGATCGTGCCGGACAGCGTCTGCCCGCCTACCACGTCGGTGACCGTCCAGTCGAGGTCGTCGTTGACGAGGCTCCCGCCGATGTAAAGCGGGATCTGCAAGGTGGCCGAAGCGATGGTCCCGCTGGGGGTCCCGATGCCGAACGTGCTGAGGTTGAGGTTGTTGCCGCTGCCCCCTTCACCGCCGCTCGCGTAGAGCCCGTCGGGCCCCTGCGCACCGGCAGCGTTGCCGGCATTGGTGAACGACGAGGTGCCGAGCGCCGCCTCGGCCCAGGCGTTGTAGCTGCAGGCCTGGCTGGCCGGGCGGGAATTCGTGGCGCTCAGGGTGTAGGTCACAACCTGACCCTCGGTCGAGATGGCGGCCGACGTGCGCGTCTTGGCCACCAGCAGGGAGGGGCCGAAGCCGAAGTCGACGGTGGCGACCGTCTGCCCGGCCAGCAGGCCGGTGACGGCGACCGTGTCCCTGGGAAGTCCAGGGGTCGGGGTGGTGAGCCTGTAGCCCACGGGCAGGTCGGCGTCGTTCTTGTCGACCACGGCCAGGAAGTTGCCGGCGGCCAGGCCGGTGAAGCAGTAGTTGCCCGTCCCGCCGCAGCCGCTGCCGGCGGCGCCGCTGCTGGTCGTGGCGACCAGCGGCTCGCCCGCGTCCAGGACGCCGTCGCCGTCGACGTCCCAGTAGAGCGACAGGCCGACGTTGGCGAGCACCGTCTCACCGGCGTTCAGGACGCCGTTGTTCGCGTTGGCGGGCGTGCCCGCGCCGTCGTCGCGGAAGATGGTGTCGCCGATGCGCGCGGTGCCGAGCACGGGGATCGCGGCGCTGGCCTGGAGGAACGGCGAAGAATCGCCGAAGCTCGCCTTCGCCGTGTTGAGGATCACCGGGTTGCCGCTGTAGGGGTTGTTCACGGTCACGCCGAAGCCGACCGTCCCCGCAGCGCCGACGGGGAGCGGAGCCTGGAGCCGCCACATCAGAGTCGTGACCAGCGCAGGGTTGCCCGGCTGGGTGCTCGACCAGCTGGTGCCGCCGTCGACCGAGTAGAGGATGGAGACGCCGCAGCAACCGAACGACGCCGTGGCGGTGCCCCCGGCGTACTTCGTGCCGGCCGGGATCGAATCGCGGATCACCAGCGGCACGCCGAGGTCGGGCCTGCCGATCGGCACGGTCTCGTTGTTGGTCAGGGTCACCGTGTAGTTGAGCGTCTCGCCGGCTGACGCCCGGCCGTCCAGCGGCGAGGTGTCGGCGACCGTCTTGCCGAGAGTGGCGCTGGGCTCCACGCTCTGCAGCTCGCCGACGTCGGTGCCGTAGTCGCCGGCAAACTTCTCGTTGTCGGAGCCGGACGCGGCCTCCTGATAGGGCGTCAGGGGGACGGCGCAGGCGCCGTCCAGGCACATGAACTCGTAGTAGACGATGCCGGTGACGCCGTTGTTGTTGGACGGCAGGTCGGTGAAGTAGAGCTGGTCCTCGAAGTCGTAGAGCTGCGTGCCGCCGCCGGAGGTCGAGATGGTGAGCTGGCCGGAGGTCTTGACCAGCCGGAAGCAGGCCGGGTTCCAGCCGGTGTCGCCGATCGGCTGCAGGAACGCGTTGAAGTCGCCGTCGCCGTCGCCGTCGTTGTCGAACCCCTGGCCGACGTTGCCGAGCTGGTAATTGATGCCGTTGGTGACCACCGTCTGGCCGGGGAAGCAGGTGGACGGCTCGTTGAACCAGGAGCCGCCGTTGGGGAAGATCTTGTTGGCGCTGGCCGAGATCTCGTTGCGCATGGTGACGCGCCAGGTCGTATTCGCGGCCGATCCCTGGGCACTGGTCGCCCACGCGTCGAACGGCAGCCAGAGGTCGTCGTTGGGAGTATTGGAGTTGCACCAGACCGGCGAGCCGCAGGTGTCCGGGTTGGAGCGCCGCGGGTAGGTGAAGCTCCAGTATTGCCAGGAGCACTCGCCGACGTCGAGCGTGCCGATGTAGCGCGTGGCATCGACCAGGTCGCCGAGGTGGGTCAGGCTGTAGGTGCCGGTGTTGGCCAGGCAGGCGCTGGAGAGCGCTACGTCGTTGGCAGCCGCCGCGCTGTCGCGCACCGGATAGCTTCCCGGCGTGCCGGCGCTGAAGTTGCCGATGTGTCCCACCACGTCCGTCAGGGGGGCATCGCCGGTGTTGCAGAAGCCGGCGCCGATCGTGGCGACCTGGGGCGCGTAGGTCGACGGCGAGCACACGTTGGAGTCGACGATCACGTTGTACGGCGCGTTGAGCCGGACCGAGAGCGTGCCTGCGCCGAAGGACGGCTGCACGAACAGAATCATGGCCGCGGCACCCCAGCGGACCCAGGACAAGACACGGCTATGACAGCGATAGGACATCTGGCTACCTCCAAAGGTACATCCGACGCACTACACCTGGCCCGAAGAAACTCAGACTAATGAAGATACAGGTGGCTCATGTTAACACGATCCGGCGCGGTTCCGCTATCGTGCGCTTCACATGGGCGCTCTCTTCGCCAACTTACGCCTCGACGGAGCCCCCGGTCCCCGGGATCTGGCGGCATTCTTCGGCGCCTCGGCGGAGCCGCCGGGGGATGGCGACTCGGTCCGCTCGTGGGAGTGGGCGACTCTGGGCTGCCGGGCCTTCCACTCCACTCCTGAAGAGGCCGGGGAGAGCCAGCCCCTGGTCGATCCTTCCGGCCGTTTCGCCTTGCTCTTCGACGGCCGGCTGGACAACCGCGAGGAGCTCGGAGTCTCCAGCGAGGAGAGCGATGCCGCGGCGGTCCTCCGCTTTCTGGCCGGGGGAAAGTGGGAGGCCCTGGACCGCTTCATCGGACCCTGGGTGCTGCTCTTCCTCGATCTCCGGGAGCGCGAGGTTCACCTGGCGCGCGACCCCACCGGCGAGCGCATGCTCTGCTGGCACGCCACTGCGGAGAGGCTCCTGGTCGCCAGCGAGCCTGCGGTGCTGCTCAGAGATCCGGGCGATCTGGACGAGGCGACCCTGGCGGCCTTCTTCGCCTTGCGGGAGCCGGCGCCGGACGCCACCTTCTTCCGCGCCGTCAAGCAGGTGCCCCCCGGCTGGCGGGTGACCTTCTCCGCGGCTGGAGAGCGGCGGCATTCCTTCTGGAACCCCGACCTGTCCCTGCTGCGCGGGAGCGAGGCCGACTCGGTCGAAGCCTTCCGCGAGCTGCTCTCCACGGCGGTCCGCGCGCAGCTCCGCTCGACCGGCCCGGCCACCGTGCTGATGAGCGGGGGCCTCGATTCCACCACGGTCGCAGCGCACGCGGTGCTCGCAGGGGGGCAGGGAAAGGTCCGGGCGGTCTCCTGGCGGTTCCGCGAGCTGACGGAGGCGGACGAGAGCAGGTTCGCGCAGGCGATGATGACCGCGGCCGGCCTCGAGCCGGCCTGGGTGGACGGCGACGGTTGCTGGCCCTTGCGCGACCTCGATAAGACTGCGATCGACCCCAGCCTGCCGTTCGAGAACCCGTACCGCGAGCTGCACGCCGCGGCGTTCTCGGCGGCGGCCGCGGGAGGCTCGCGGGCGCTGCTCACCGGCCACTTCTCGGACGAGATGTACCACGGGGTCGATGCCTGGTGGCTGCGCGATTGCCTGACCCGCGGGCGAGCCGCGGCGGCCCGACGCGGCCTGCGCGACGAGCTGCGCTGGCGTTCGCGGCCGGAAGTCTGGACCCCGGGGCTCCGGCGCGCGCTCGGCGTCCTGCTGCTCGGGTCTGCCTGGGAGCGGCTGCGGTCGGTGCGCACCCCGTCCTGGCTGATCCCCTCCGCCCGCAAATCTCTGGAATACCGTCCGGTGCGGGCACGCCATCCCGAGCAGGCGCAGACGCTCCTCGCGCCGTTCGCCATGATGGGCATCGCGGTCGAGATGCGGCGCGCCCGGCATCACGGCGTCGAGCTGCGCTTCCCCTTCCGCGACCGTCGCCTGATCGAGCTCGCCCTCCGCCTGCCGGCCGACCACCTGGCGCGGCCGGGGTGGCGCAAGCGCCTCGTGTGGCTCGCGGCCGACGGTTATCTGCCCGATGCCGTGCGCCTGCGGCGGCAGATGTCGGACCTGGGGCCGCTGTTCGCCCGCGGGATCGGCGAGCGCGAGCACGAGACCGTGAGACGCCTGCTCTTCGGCGAGGGGCCGCAGCTCTGGCGCCGCTGGGTCGATCCCGCCCTGCTGGAGCGCTTTCTCGACACGGCCCGGACCGGCGGGTCGGGGGTGCCGACCCTGGTCTTCTGGCACTGTCTCGCCGCGGAGTTATGGGCGCGGTCGCTTGTGCAATGAATGCGTGCTATACTTCGTTCATATTGTCTGAGCAGCGATATACCTCGATAAACGCCCAGCCAAGGCGTCCCTATGTCAGCCCTCGCCTCGTGGAGCTGGGGGATCTGCGCAGCCTTACGCTCGGGGGTTCCCCGGGTGCCGGCGACTCCGGCATCGGCCGCCCGCGCAAGCCCCTGGTGTTCGGCGAAGCGCCGATCCCGCCCTTCGACCGCGACGCATGAACCCGCCGGGGCTCCGCCCCGTCCATTCCGTGGCCGGGCGCACCCTCACGGTCCGCCGGTGCCCGGTGGCGCTCCCGCCGGAGGCGCAAACCGTCTTCGCCGGCAGCGCACGGGTGGGAGCGCGGGAGTGCCGGGTGCGCTGCCTCGCCACGCCGGACTGCGATTTCCTGGAGATCTCCGGCGCCGGAGCCTTCGCGATTCCCCGCCAACAGGACTGCATCGAGGTCGATCCCGAACCAGGAGCGGAACGCGCGGTGGAGGAGGCTCTCCTGGGACCCGCCTTCGCCCTGGCCCTCGCCCGGAGGGGCGTCTTCCTGCTCCACGCCAGCGCCGTGGTTCTATCCGGAGGGGTCATCGGCTTCCTTGGAGAGAGCGGCGCCGGCAAGTCGACGCTGGCCCGCCTGCTGACCGAGGTCGGCGAGGGAGTGGCCCTCGCGGCCGACGACCTCCTGGCGGTCGAAGGAGCCTTTGCCCTCCCCCACTTCCCCCAGCTCAAGCTCGACACGGCGGCGACGGCGGCCATCGCGGGCCTGGAGCCGCGCTATCCGCTGCTGGGGCTCTACGAGCTCGCATCCGCCGAGGCGGTCGGCACCGAGGCTCTGCCCCCCGTGAGCGCAGCGGCCCTGCTCTTGCGGCACACCATCGCCGGAAGGCTGTTCGACAGCGATCTGCTGGCGGCGCAGCTCGACTTCGCAGCCGGGCTGGCCGGGCGCGTGCCGGTGCGGCGGCTGAGCGTGCCGCGGCGGATGGATGTGGGTGGCGAGGTGCTGCGGCTGCTCAACCAGCTCTAGCGCAGCTCGGGCGGCACCACTTGCGCCAGGTTCGGGTCGAGCCGCAGTGCCAGCCGGAACTGCTCCCGGGCCTTTTCCGGCTCTCCCGCCATGACCAGCGCCCGCCCCAGGTTGAGATGGACCTCCGGCCGCGGCTCCAGCTCGAGCGCATCGCCATAGGCCGCCACCGCCGAGCTGCCGTTGCCCAGGAGCAGGTACTGCGTGCCCCGGGCGATGGGGATCCCGACCTGCGTCGGGTCCAGGGCCGAGGCCCGGCGCAGCATCTCCAGGTTGACAGCCAGGAGCCTGGGGGGCATCTGGGATCGCGCGATCATGGCCATGCTCATCAGCTCCACCTGGCGCAGCATGCGCCCGGCGGTCAGCCGGTCGCGCAGCCGGCCGGTCTGGCCCAGGAGCGCCAGAAGCAGCAGGAGCACCGCCACCCAGGCCAGCGGCGAACGCCTCGCAGGCGGGGGGGCAGGCGTCTCCTGGCGGACAGGCCGCTTCGGCTTCATGCCGGCCGCTCCTCCTGAAGGACCCAGGCCAGAAACAGCAACGCCGGGAAGGCGACGATAGCCACGTGGAAAGGAAAGTAAGCCAGGCTGAGGACCACCAGGGCGGTCAGCCCGGACCAGGCCAGGGCCGGGCTGTCTTTTCGGCTGCGCGCGGCGCGGAGGACTATCCACAGCCCCCAGGCCAGGGCCAGCAGGCCGGGGATGCCCCACTCGGCGCCGGCGTTCAGGAGCTCGTTGTGCGCATTGTCGAAGACCGGCGTGACCTGGCCGGGCAGGAACTCCACGCCGCGGTCGAGCAGCGCGAGCTTGGCCGGCACGTACTCGGGCAGGTAGGCGCCATGCCCGACGCCGGCGAGCGGATGCTCGCGCATCATCCAGAGCGCGGCGCGCCAGCCGTCCAGCCGGCCGGTGAGGACCTCGTTGAGGTCGCCCTCCGCGAGGCCCCGGAGCTTGCCCGCGACCCGGACCCGCAGCGGCGCCACCGCCAGCACCAGGACGATGGCCACCACCGCGGCGGCGGCCAGACCGGCCAGCACCTTGCGGCGCGGCAGCTTGAGCAGCGCGAGCACGACCGCTCCCGCGGCCACGGCGGCCAGCGACGCGAGCGTCTGGGTGAGGGCCAGGCCGTAGAGGCAGAGGGCGAGGGCCGCCGCCGCCATCCACCGTCTCCGCCCGGGCGAGAGCAGCATCCAGAGAGCGATGAGCGCCGGCAGCACCAGGTACGAGCTCAGGTCCCCGGGGTTGCCCGCGAACGACGTGACCCCCAGGCGCGGGTCGTACTGGATGCCGGTGAGCCGGAGCGGCTCCCAGATCCGATGGAACTGGAGGATGCCGACAAGCGCGAGGACCGCCGCCGGCCAGATCAGGCCGCGCAGGAGGCGCTCCAGGCGCTCGCGCTCGAGACCGGCGCTCCAGCCCACCAGGCAGGCGGCGCCGATCCAGAGGTCGAACAGCGCCTCGCGCACGTGCAGCGGGTGCGCCGTGGTCCAGATCCCCGCCGAGGCCACCAGCAGCGCCGGGAGCACGGCGCGCACTGCCGGCAGCCGCCAGGCGTCCCTCAGGCCGGCAGCCCGGAGGTTCCAGGCGAGGCAGAGCACCGAAGCGAGCCCCAGCCACTCCCCCACCATCAGCTTCGGCAGCCGGAACGACTCCTTGCCTGCCACGACCAGGAACGGCGAGACGATCATCAGCGCCCAAGCGAAGATCTCCCCCAGAGTCGAGGCGAAGGAGGGAGGGTCGGAGCGGGGCGCGGCGGATTGCATGGGCGCCGCGAGTATATGGAGCGTCCCGTCCAGCGGGTAGCCCCCTCTACCCACCCCTTGGAGCCGCCTACCCGCTCGTTGGAGATCCCTAGCCGGTGGGTGGACCCCTCTACCCGCTCGCCGGGACGCCGCTACCCAGGGGGCAGACCCTCCTACCCACTGGTTCGGCAGAGCTACCCGGTGGGTAGACCCCTCTACCCGCTGGTTGGACCCTTCTACCCACTCGATACGGCTTCGATAGAATAGATCGCACCTTGCCGACATTCCGGAGCCTCCCGCGATGAAGAGCGCCTGGCGCGCAACCCTGGCCTTGGCCGGGATCGGGCTCGCGGCCGTATCCGTCGCTCAGCTGGTCTCCTACCGGGCCGGGCAGCGGAACCTCGAGGAGCTGGCGCGGGAGACGGGCGTGCTCGCGCAGGACCCAGGCCTCCTCGACGCCATCTCCCGCGAGCCGGACCCCTGGCGGGCGCGGCTGCGGCTGGCGCGCACCCTGCTCGCCTCCGCTACGTCGGAACCCCGGCCCGAGCCTGCCGTCATCCTCCGCCGCCTGGAAGTGGCGCGCGGCCTGGCTGCCGGCGTCTCTCTGAAGCGCCCCGCATCCTGGGAGGCGGCCATGACGCAGGGCGCCTCCACCTACCTGGAGTGGTCCCTCCGGCGCGACCGCAGGCTCTTCTCCCACCCCGAGGAGTGGGAGGGCCCGCTCCTCCATTCGCTGGAGCTCGCCCCCGGACGGCCCGAGCCCGCCCGCTTCCTCGCCGCCGCCTACCTGGAGCTGTGGCCGGCGCTGGGCCGGGGCAAGAAGGAGTCCGCCCGCCAGCTCCTGGCCGGAGCCCTGAGCGACCGCGCCACCTTCGAGGCCCTGATCGAGCCCTGGGTAGGGACCGCGGGCAGCTACGAGGCCGCGTTCTCCGCCATGCCACCCGCTCCGTGGGCCTGGGAACGGCTGCAGCAGCTCGCGGCCGCGGATGCGGACTGGCCCGGCTACAGCGCGGCCCGGCACAGGTGGTACGCGGCCCTTCAGGCGCAGATGCGGCGCGATCTGGCCGAAGCCGAGGCCCGTCTCGCAGGGGGCGACACCGGCCGCGCCCAGCTCATGTTCCTCAGCCTGCTCCAGGCGCCGCCGCGGCGCCGGTTCATCCCGCAGGTCGAGTCCGCCCTGGCGCAGGCCCCGCCCGGACCCGCGAGCCCCAGCCTCGCCCCGGCATTCCAGTCCTGGCTCGACTGGTCCCTCGACCTCTGCCGGTTGCGGCGCTGCCCGATGACGCAACCGGTGCTGAGCCGGCTGGCAGCTTTCGCCGGCGCGAGGGGCGAGGTGGAACCCGCGCGGGATCCGGTAGAGCGGCGAAGCGAATGGTCTTACCGGGACTGGAAGCTGCTGGAGAGGTGGGCGAGGCTGGAGCTCTCGACGGACGGGGCCGCGGGGCTCGCGATCGAGATCATCGGCGCGCCCGATGCCGGAGCCGGCGCCGAGGTCCGCCTGGACGGCGAGGTGGTGGCGATCTCGGGCGCGAGGCAAGGGGACGTCCTCACCGTCCGCCACCCTTTCGACGCCGGCGCCCACCTCTTGGAGATCGAGGCGGTTTCGGGGGGACGGCTGGTCCCAGGGGCAGTCGGGCTGCTGTCGCGTTGAGGTCCGGGCCCCCCTCCGTCCCACAGGCCATGGCGGCGGCGCCCAACAGCGCGGCCAGCGTGACCGCGCAGGCCGGCATGGTCAGGCCGAAGTCGATCGACTCGTGGATCGCGAGGGAGACCAGGGCGCCCAGGGCCGCGAGGATGGCCGCGCGGTCTTCCGAGCGCCGGTCCGCGGTCCAGCCTTTGAACAGCCGGACCGCCAGAGGGACGAGCCCGAGGAGGAATGCGATGGCGCCCAGCAACCCGACGGTGGCCAGCAGCTCCAGCCAGTCGCTGTGCGCGTGCCACCAGGTACCCGGCAGCTCCGCGGGCTGGGTCAGCGCGAGCGAGTCGCGGAAGGCGCCGAGACCGGTGCCGAGCCAGGGGAAGCCCTGCCACAGCTCCCAGGTGGCGGCGTAGACCTCCCGCCGCGCATTCCAGGTGACCTCGTAGGCCGAGGTGGCCGCGAGACGGCCGAAGCCCGCCTGCAGATTGACCGCGGCCACGATTCCCACGCCGGCCAGAACCGCCAGCGCTCCGACCGGGGCGAGCCCCTTGCGGCGGGCCGCCCCGGCGAGCAGCAGACCCTGCGCCCCAGCCGCGAACACGGCCGCCGCCAGCCCGCCGCGGGAGCCGGTGAAGGCGAGGCCGAGGAACAGGATCAGCCACACCACGACCGGCGGCGCCGCGAGCAACAGCCGGCGTTCCGCGGACAGCTCCAGCCGCGCCCTGCGCAGCGCCCACCAGCCCCAGGCGAAGGCGATCGCCAGCGAGATCTCCAGATACAGGGCCAGATGGTCCGGGTTGACGAACGAGCCGCGCAGCCGGGTCGGGTCGCCGGGCACGCTCACCCCCCAGATCTCCGTGGCGCGCACGATCCAGCGTCCGGCGCCGTAGAGCACCTGGAACAGGGCCGCCGCGAGGATCGCCGCGCCCAGCCAGCGGCGGCGGTCCCGGCGCCGGCTGGCCACCGCGGAGGCGACCAGCACGGCCGCCACCGCGGCCCAGGTCAGCGCGGCGCGGCCCGAGGCGTCCGGAGCCAGCGATAGTGGCGATAGTGGCGATCGTCCGGCAGCGACGGCAGCCATCAGACCGGCATGGCGGGGGGAGAGCACGGAGGCGAGCGGCCGCGGCCAGGAGAGGGACTGGAGCGCGCCGAGCACGGCGATCGCCGTCAAGGCCGCGGCCGGCGCCGCCACGGCCCGGAGATCGCGCGATCGGGCGGTCAGCGCCGCGAAGGCCAGCGCGGCGAACGCCGCCGTCTGCACGACCGCCGAGCCCCAGCGCGTGACGCTCGCGAACGGCAGGGGCGCCCAGAGCAGCAGAAGGGCCAGGAGGACCGCGATCCCGGTCCCGAAATGACGTATGATCCCGCCGTCGTTCACACGGCCATCTTAATGCCTGCATCGCTGGAGGCGGAATGCGTACCCGATCGCTGACGAGACCGATCATGGCCTTGGCCCTGCTCGCCGCCTCTCCCGCGGCCGCCCAGTTATCTCAATATACGGCCCCGGGCACTCTGCTGCAGCGCTCCACCTCGAAGAAGGAGCAGATGGAGCAGGCCCTGGAGAACGCCCGCTGGCATTGGGGGCCCTTCCGGCTGTCCCCCTGGTTCGCCATCCGCGACGCCGCGTACGTGAGCGACGCCTTTTCCGGATCGAGCGGCGGCCCCACAAGCCAGGTCGAGGAGGACCCCGACTTCACGATCAGCCTGGGCGCCGGCCTCCAGGGCTACGTCCCCTTCGGGTCCAAGACCTTCGTCACCTTCGACATCCTGCCGCAGTATGTCTGGTGGCAGGAGCAGGAGGAGCGGCGGCGCCTGAACGGTTATTACGGGGCCGGGCTGTTCGCATTCTTCAACCGGCTGAACGCCGAGGCCACGGTCCGCCGCGCCGAGGAGCAGGGGGTGCTCACGCCCGAGTTCGAGCAACGCATCCACTCGCGCCAGGACCGGGTCGCGGGCACGCTGGAGCTGGAGATCACCCCCGCCATCTTCGTCTTCGCCGCGGCCGAGGCCTTCGAGCTCGACACGCTGACGGAGGACCTCGGCGGCGACCCGCGGCTGCCGCCGTTCCAGCAGCTCGACCGGCAGGAGCGGGTGCTGCGCGGCGGTCTGGAGTACCGCTCCGGCGACCGGCTGCGGCTGGGCGCCGGCGTCGAGCGCTCGGAGGCCGAGTTCAGCCTTGAAGAGTCTGGTAGAGACCGCTCGAACTCGGGCACCGCGCCGATCGTGGAGGCGGCCTACACGGGTCCCCGCATCCAGCTCGACGGCGGGCTGGCCTTCCGCTCCCTGGAGCCCGAGCCGGGCTCGGAGTTCGTGCCGTTCGACGAGACCACGGGCCGGATCCGGGCCTCCTGGACGCCCCGCTGGCGCCTGAGCTATACCCTCTACGGCACCCGCGGGCTCGACTATTCTCTGGACGAGAGCTACTCCCACTTCACCGAGGACCGGCTCGGCCTGGCCATCAGCTCGCGGGTCGGCCGCGCCTCCTCGGTCAATCTGTTCGCCGAGACCGGCGTGCACGATTATGCGATATCCGAGCTGGCGGGACCCGCGGTGCTCCCGCGGGAGGATGATTTCACGGCGTACGGCACCTCGATCCGGCTGCAGCTCGAGGACAGGGTCCGGCTCACCTTCGGCGTGGCGCGCACGGAGCTCGAATCGGACCTCCCCGGGGTCGACCGCTCGCTGACGGTGTTCCAGACCAGCGTCGAGATCAGCGCCTTCGGCGGCGCGTTCACGGTGCGGTAGATTCGACGAGGGCCGCCAGCTTCTCCACCGTGGCCTCCTGGAAGAGGGCGGCCAGAGGGAGGCGGCGGCCGAGCTCCCTCTCGATCGCGTCGAGCAGGCGCAGCGCCAGCAGCGAGTCCCCGCCCAGAGCGAACAGCTCCTCGTCGAGGCCCACGGGCGAGACGCCCAGCACCTCCTCCCAGAGGCGGGCCATGCGCGTTTCGGTCGTGGTGCGCGGTTGCGCAGGCGTGCGGCTCGGGCGCCGCGCCGGCTCGGGGGCCGGCAGCGCCTTGCGGTCCACCTTGCCGTTGGCGGTGAGCGGCAGCGCCTCGATCGGCACGTAGAGGTGCGGCACCATGTAGTCCGGCAGCCGCGCAGCCAGCCAGGCGCGCAGCTCAAGCGGTTCGGGAGTGCGCCGGAGCACGACGTAGGCCACCAGGCGCTTGTGCCCGCGGGCCTCCCCCACGGCCGTCACGACCGCCTCGCGCACCGCCGGATGCCGGGCCAGCGCGGTCTCAATCTCCCCCGGCTCCACGCGGTAGCCCTGGATCTTGACTTGAAGGTCCTCGCGCCCGAGGAGCTCGACGTTGCCGTCCGGCAGCCAGCGGCCCAGGTCGCCCGTGCGGTACAGCCGCTCGCCGGTCCGGGGATGGACGACGAAGCTCGCCCGCGTCTTGGCCTCGTCCTTCCAGTACCCCAGGGCTAATCCAATACCGCCGAGGTAGAGCTGCCCGGGCACCCAGTCCGGGGAGGGATCGAGGCGCGTGTCGAGCACGTGCAGGGTCTGGTTCGCCATGGGCCGGCCGTACGGGATGCTCCTCCACGCCGGGTCCACCTCGCGGACGGGGAAGAGGACCGACCAGATGGACGCCTCGGTGGCGCCGCCGAGGGAGATCAGCTCCGCCCGGGAGTCCAGCCTGCGGAGGCGGTCCGGGAGCGACACCGGGATCCAGTCGCCGGAGAGCATCACCAGCCGCAGGGAGGCGGGCACCGTCAGGCCGTGGCTCTCCAGGTACTCGGCGTAAAGCTCCATCAGCGCCGGCACCGAATTCCAGATGGTCACCCCTTCGCGCTCGATCCGCTCGTGCCAATGGGCGGGATCGCGGCTCGCCTCGGGGTCCGGCATCACCACCCGGCCGCCGGCTCCGAGGATGCCGAAGAGGTCCCAGACGGAGAGGTCGAAGCTGAGCGAGGAGAGCGCGAGCACCCGGTCGGCCGCGGAGATGCGGAAGCGGCGGTTGATGTCGGCGAGGGTGTTGGCGGCGCCCCGGTGGTCGATGATGACGCCCTTGGGCAGGCCGGTGGAGCCGGAGGTGAAGAGGACGTAGGCGAGGTCGGAAGAAGCCCCCTCCCCAGCCCTCCCCCGCTGCGCGGGAGAGGGGGCCCCCCTCCCAACGGCAACGACTTGGATGCCCTGCGGCCAGCCGAGCCCCTCGGCGAAGCGGGGTTGGGTGAGGGCCACTTCGACATCCCCCTGCTCCAGGAGATGCCAGCGGCGCTCCAGGGGCAGCGCGGGGTCGATCGGGAGGTAGGCGGCGCCGGCGCGGAGGATCGCCAGCGCCGCGACCGCCTGCTCCCAGCCTTTCGCCATGACCACCGCGATGAGCCCGCCGGGTGGCAGGTCCTTGGACAAGAGATCGGCCTCCCGCGACAGCTCCCGGTAGGTGAGCCTGCGGTCCGCGGCCACTACCGCGACATCATCCGAATCCGCGGCGATCGGCTCGTGGAGGAGCCAGCCGGGCTCGGGCGCGGCCGTGGCGTTGATCTTCCGCCGGCGGGCGAGCTGCACGGGCGGCACCGGGGCGCGCCCCTCCCTCCGCCATGCGTCGTCTCCTTCAGCGAGTTGGTCCAGCAGGCCCTGGTAGGACTCGAACATGGCGGTGACGAAACCGGGTGGAAAGGCGTCGTCCACCGAGTTCCAGGTGTAGCGGATCCTCCCCGCCACCTCGGTCACCAGCACCTCCAGGGCGACCTGCGGGGTCTGGACGCTGCTGTAGACCAGCTCCGGTCCTTCCGGGAACTCATCCCTTTCACGGGCCAGGGGGAGAACGCTGGAAAAGACCACGGGCATCGCGGCCCTCGTGGAGCCCTTGTGCAAGCGGTTCGCTTCGCGCAGCACCTCGACCCCGCTCACGAGACCGTGCCGGAGGTCCCCCCAGAGCCGCTCCTGGAGCCGCGCCGCCCGGCGCTCGAACGTGGGCTCCAGGCCATCCACCTCCAGCAGCACGGTCGAGGCGAAGTTCCCCACCAGATGGTCGACGTGGGGGTGGAGCGGCAGGCGGCGCGAGTAGAGGACGTTGACCGAGAACCGGTCGCCGCCGCTCCATGCCGCGAGCACCTCCGAGAAGGCCGCGCAGAGGAGGACGGACGGCGTGATCCCGGCGCGCGCCGCCCGCCCGTCCAGCCGCGTCCGGGCCTCCGTTGCGATCTCGCCGTGCCGCCGGACGAAGGCGGGGCGGCCCGGCTTCGGCGCCAGCGGCAGGTCCGGAGACGGCGGCAAGCCGGCCAGGCGCTCCCGCCAGTACTCCCAGGCCTTGTTTCCGACCTCCCCGGCGCGCAGGGCGTCCACGGCCAGGGCGTAGTCGCGGACCGAGACCGCCAGCGGCGGCAGGAGCGCCTCCGGTTGGCGATACAGGAGCATCAGTTCCTGGAACAGCACGTCGCCGCTCTGCGAGTCGCCGATCAGGAGGTCGCGCGCCACATGCAGACGCCGTCCATCCGTAACCCGCAGCTCGAACAGCGGCCAGCGTGCCGGGTCGAACAGGCGTCTCGACATCTGCTCTCGTAAAGCGTCCCGCAGAATGCCTGGATCTCTGTCCTCGACCCTGATCTCGTAGGCCGGAACCTCGCGAAGGATCTGCCAGCGCCCGTCCGGCAGGACCACGGCGCGCAGCATGTCGTGCCGCTCCACGAGCCGCCTCCACGCCGTCTCCAACCGCGGAACATCCAGTTCCGGCCAATCGGCCTCCAGGTAGCTCGTCGGACCGACACCGCCCAACTCGAACAGCTCGGCGCGCCCCACCAGGTAGGCCTGCTGGATGTCGGAGAGCGGGAACGGCTCGCAACGGCGGTCCAAGTCGGGTACGAGTGCCGACTGTCCTTGCGCCTGCGGCTTCCGCTGCGCGTCCACGAACGCGGCCAGGCCGGCGATCGTGGGGTGGTGCAGCAGATCGCGCGGCGTGATCTCGATCCCGGCTGCCGCCGCCCGGTGGCTGATCTGAATGCTCTGGATCGAGTGGCCGCCCAGCTCGAAGAAGTTGTCCTCGACGCTCACGGCCTTCCGAGCCAGAACCTCGGCCCAGATCTCCTCCAGCCGCCTCTCGGTCGCTGTCCGCGGCGCCAAGACGGGTCGCGGGGAGGGGGCCTTCTCGAACCTTCCCTGCAGCGCGGCGCGGTCGACCTTGCCGCTCGGCAGGCGCGGCAGCCGGTCGAGGAGGACGAAGGAGGCCGGCACCATGGGCTCCGGCAGCGCCGCGGCGAGCGCGGCACGCAGACCCTCGGCCTCCCCCCCCACCACGAAGGCGACGAGGCGGTCCCCGGCCAGGACCACGGCGGCCTCCCGCACCTCGGGGTGAAGCTCCAGCCGCGCCTCGACCTCGCCCAGCTCGATCCGGATCCCGCGAAGCTTGACTTGGTGATCGATGCGCCCCAGGAACTCGATCCCGTCGCGGGTCCAGCGCCCGAGGTCGCCGGTGCGGTAGAGGCGCGCCCCGGGGTCGGCCCCGAACGGATCGGGGACGAAGCACTCCGCGGTCAGCTCCGGCCGGCCCAGGTAGCCGCGGGCGACGCCGGAGCCGCCGATGTGGATCTCGCCCGCCTCCCCCGGGAGGACCGGTCCCATCTCCGAGTCGAGCAGGTGGAGCCGGGTGCCCTCGATCGGGAAGCCCAGCACCACGAGGCCGCCGGGCGCCAGGCGGGCAACCGCGGCATTGGCCGTGGCCTCCGTGGGGCCGTAGAGGTTCCAGATCTCGGCCCCCGGCAGCGCCGCTGCCGTGCGCTCGAACAGCTCGGGGGGCAACCGCTCGCCGCCCAGGAAAACCCGGGCGACGCCAGGAAACCCGGCACCAGAGCACTCGATGTCATCCAGGAGCGCCCGCCAGAGGGAAGGGGTGACGTTGACGCCGACCCGGTCGCGACGGGACAGCTCCGCGACGAGGACCGGCGGCTCGGCTCCCCAGACCGTCTCTCCGCGCAGGAGCGGTGCGAGGGCCTGCTTCAGGCAGGCGTCGAAGGTCAGCGGGGTGATCCAGGGGCAGCTCCGCACCCGGTCTCCGAAGAGCGCGCGGTTCACGAAAGAGAGGTACCGGGCGAGCTGGCGGTGCTCGACGGCCACTCCCTTCGGCACCCCGGTGGAGCCCGAGGTGTAGAGGACGTAGGCCAGGTTCTCCGGCCGGGCGCCGCTCTCGATGGTATCGGGTTCCGGATGGGGATCCGGACCCGGCTCCAGGAGGAAGGAATCGGCGACGAGCAGCAGCGCACCCGAGTCGGCCAGGAAGAAGCCCCGGCGAGCCGCGGGGACGCCCGGATCCACGGGTACATAGGCTCCCCCGGCCATCCAGATGCCCAGGATGCCGACCAGAGCGGCGGGACCGGGCTCGGCGCTGAGGCCGACCCGGACGTCGGGCCCTACCCCGAGCTTCCGCAGCCGGTGGGCCAGGACCCGCGCTCGGAGGGAGAGGTCGGCATAGGAGAGGACACGGTCAGCGAAGCGGACCGCCTCGGCATCCGGAGTGCGCCTCGCCTGGGCTTCAATCAGTTCGTGCACGCAGAGATCCGGAGGCCGGTCCGCCTCGACCAGATCGTCGATCCGGGCATCCGGCCGCTCGCACGCGGCGCGGAGGAGGTCCACCCAGCGATGGAGCAGACGCTCGGCCGTAGCCTCGTCGAAGAGGTCGGCGTCACAGGTGAGATGGAGCTCGAGCCCTCCAGGCCGGTGCACCGCGGTGAGGCTCAGGTCGTAGCGCGCAACCACCTCGGCCGGCGGCAGCAGCTCGGCCGAGACATGCGGCAGGTCGAGGTCCCAGGCCGGGCTCTCCTGCTCGGCGAGCACGACCTGAAGCAGCGGCGCCCGGCCGGGGTCGCGCTCCGGCCGGAGATCCCGCACCAGCTCGTCGAACGGCATCTCCTGGTGCGCCCAGGCCGCGAGCGTGGTCTCCCGCACCCGCGCCAGCAGCTGCCGGAACGTCGGGCGGTCCCCCAGCCTCGCCCGTAAGGCGAGCATGTTGACGAAGAACCCGATCATCCCCTCGGTCTCGCCCCGGCTCCGGCCCGCGACCGGAGTGCCGATCAGGAAGTCGTCCTGGCGCGAGAGCGACCCGATCAGGACTTGGAAGGCAGCCAGCAAAGTCATGTAGAGGGTGCACCCCGCCGGCCTCCCGAGAGCCTCCAGGGCGTGGGTCAGATCTCCGTCCAGAGTGATCGACCGCACGGTACCGCGATGTCGTCCCTGGACGGCAGAGTGGGGCCGGTCCGTGGGCAGCTCCAGCACGGTCGGCACCCCCTCCAGGAGGCGCCGCCAGGCCGAGCGGAGCGACTCCAGCGCCTCTCCCTCGAGCCAGCGCCGCTGCCACACCGCCCAGTCTGCGTACTGCACGGGAAGGTCGGACAGAGGCGAGGGCTCCCTGCGCGCGAATGCCCGGTAAAGCACCCCCAGCTCCCGCACCAGCACTTCCAGTGACCAGCCATCCGCTGCGATGTGGTGCAGCGTGACCAGCAGCTCGTGCTCGTCGGTATCAGGCTCGGAGACGGTGCGCAGCAGAAGGATCCGCAGCGGCGGCTCCCGCTGCAGGTCGAAGGGCCGCAGCCCCTGCTCTTGCGCCAGTCGGCGCGCCGCCTCCCGAGCCTCTTCGCCAAGTCCAGTGAGGTCCACCAGCGGCAACCCCCAGGTGGCTCCGTAGGGCGCGATCCGCTGCACCGGACGGCCGGCCATCTCGGGGAAGGTGGTGCGCAGCACCTCATGGCGGCGGACCACCTCCGACAGGCTCCGCTCCAGGGCCGGGACGTCCAACGCGCCGCGGAAGCGCGCCGCGAGCGGCATGTTGAACACCGTGCCCCCCGGGTCCATGCGCTCGAACAGCCAGAGCCGCTCCTGGGCGAAGGAGAGCGGTATTCCCCGACCAGCGTCCCTACCAGCGTCGCCCCGCCGCTCCTCGCGGGAAAGCGGCACCACCGGTGGCGCGGGCCGCTCCTCCCCCCGGCGCAGCGCCTTGATCCGCAGCGCCAGGGACCTCACGGTCGGCGACTGGAAGAGATCGGCCAGCGGCAGCTCGACCTCGAACACCTCGCGCACCCGGGAAACCAGCCGCGCCGCCAGGAGCGAGTGGCCGCCGAGGTCGAAGAAGCTGTCCTCCGCGCCTACGCGGCCGCCTCCCAGCACCTCTTCCCAGAGGCGGGCGAGCAGCTCCTCGACCGGCCCGCGAGGTTGCGCGCGCCCCGGCACCGGCTCCGTGGCCAGGGGCACGGGGAGTGCCGCGCGGTCCACCTTGCCGTTGGCAGTCAGGGGAAACGCGGGCAGGATCACGAAGGTCGAGGGGATCAGCGGTGCCGGCAGCGTCGGCTCCAGGAAGAGGCGCAGCTCGCTCGCCGCCGGACCGGGCTCCCCCGCCCGCGGCACCAGGTAGGCCACCAGCCGGCGGTCGTCGGGGCGTGTTTCCCTGGCGACGACCACGGCGTCCGCCACTGACGGATGCCGTGTCAACGCCGCCTCCACCTCTCCGGGCTCGATGCGGAAGCCGCGGATCTTGACCTGGAGGTCCATCCGGCCGAGGAACTCGATCCGGCCGTCCGCCAGGTGGCGCACCCGATCTCCAGTGCGGTAGAGCCGGGCCCCCGGCTCCTTGGAGAATGGGTCGGGCACGAAGCGCTCCGCGGTCAGGTCGGGCCGCCCGAGATAGCCGCGGGCCAGCCCCTCGCCGCCGGCCAGCAGCTCGCCGGCCACGCCGATAGGGACCGGCTCCTCTCCCGCGCCCAGCACGTGGACACGCGCGTTGGCGATCGGCCGGCCGATCGGCACGGTCGCCTCTCCCGTCTCCCGGGCCTCCCGCAGCGGCTCGCAGCAGGTGAAGGTCGTGCCCTCGGTCGGACCGTAGCCATTGACGAGCCCGGTACCGAGCGCGACCCCCTCCTCCAGCGCGCGGCGCACGTGCGGCGGCGAGAGCACGTCCCCGCCCGCGAGCAGGCGCCGCAGCCGGCGGAGCGCCGCGGGGTGGGTGTCCAGCATCTGGTGGAAGAGGCCGGCCGTGAGCCAGAGCGACGTGACCCCCCGCTCCTCCACCGTCCGCGCGATCTCTTCCAGGGAGGGCACCCGCGACGGGAACACCACGAGCCGGCCGCCATTGAGGAGCGGTCCCCACAGCTCCAGCGTCGAAGCGTCGAAGGAGAGCGGTGCGAGCAGGAGCCAGGACTCGTCCGGCCCCATCTCCGTGAAGTCGTTGCCGCGCACCAGCCGGACCACGTTGCGGTGGGTGACCGCCACCCCCTTGGACCGGCCCGTCGAGCCGGAGGTGTACAGGACGTAGGCCAGACCGTCGGGGTCCGGGTCTTCCGCGAGGCGCTCATCCCTCGCATCCCTCTCATCGCTGCGGCCGGCGATGGCCGCGGCGTCCCTCCCAAGGTCGACGGCCGGAATGCCGGGCGGGATGGGCGGGACCGGCGTCCCTGGCGCGGTCACCAGGACCCGGGCGCCGGAGTCGGCCATGATCCAAGCCAGCCTCTCCGCGGGGAACGAGGGGCTGAGGGGAACATAAGCGCCGCCGGCCTTGAGGATGGCGAGGACCGTTTCCACCGCCTCGATCGACCGCTCCAGGCAGAAGGCGACCGGCACCTCGGGACCCACTCCGAGCTCCCGCAGGTGCCCGGCGAGCCGGTTCGCATGGGCGTCGAGCTCGGCGTAGCTCAGGCTCCGCCGGCCGTCCTCGACCGCCACCGCGTCCGGCCGGAGGTCGGCCTGCTCCTCGAAGAGCCGGTGGATGGCGACCCGCGGCACGGCCGCGGCGCGGTCGTTCCACTCCACGACGAGCTGGTGCCGCTCCTCCGCGCTCAGCAGGGGGAGGTCCGCGGCTGGAGCGTCCGGATCGTCCAGCGCGGCGGCGAGAAGGCTCCGGAAGTGCGCGGCCAGCCGGGCGGCGGTCACCGGTCCGAAGAGCCCCTGCTCGATCCAGCCGCCGATACCATCCCTCCCCTGCCGCAGATCGAACGTCAGGTCGAACATGGCCGTGCCGGCGTCCACTCGCCGCGGTGCTGCCGTGAGGCCGGGGAGGTCCAGCGCAGGCACCGGCACGTTCTGAAAGGCGAGCACCGCCTGGAAGAGCGGGTTGCGTCCCAGGGCGCGCTCGGGACGCAGCTCCTCGACGATGCGCTCGAACGGGAGGTCCTGGTGCTCGTGCACCCCCAGGACCTGCTCCCGGGCTCGACGCAGCAGCTCGCGGAAGGACGGACGGCCGGTCAGATCGGCCCGGATCGGCAGCGTGTTCACGAAAAAGCCGATCAGCCCCTGGACCTCGGCGCGCCGCCGGTTGGCGAACGGTGTCCCGATCACCATGTCCTCCTGGCCGGTCCAGCGTTGGAGAAGCGTCTGGAAAGCGGCGAGGAGCGCCACGAACAGGGTCGTGCCCTCGGCACGGGCCAGCGCCTCCAGCCCGGCAGTGGCAGGCAGCGAGAGCGTTTGCCGCGAACCTCTGGCCTGTCCCTCCGCGGGCAGCTCCAGGGCAGGCGGCGCTCCGGCGAGCCGCTCCCTCCACCAAGCGAGCGGCCGTTCCAGCGCTTCTCCCTGGAGCCACGCCCGCTGCCAGACCGCGAAGTCCGCGTACTGGACCGGCAGCGGAGGCAGGTCCTCCGCGCACCGGTAGAGGGCGGAAACCTCGCGGATCAGCACTCCCAGGGACCACGCATCGCTCACCAGGTGGTGCATCGTCAACAGGAGCAGGTGCCGCTCGGGGCCGAGCCGGACGAGCATGGCCCGCAGCAGAGGACCCCGCTCCAGGTCGAACGGGCGGGAGGCCTCCACCCGCGCCAGCCTCTCGACTTCGCCTTCGCACAAGCCGGAGAGGTCGACCACCGCCATTGGCGGCTCCGCCGGCTCCGGATGGATGACCTGGACCGGCTCCCCGGCGATGGAGGTGAAGGTGGTCCGCAGCGCCTCATGACGCTGGACGACTTGGCGGAAAGCCACGCCGAGCGCCCCGGCTTCCAGCCGGCCGCGCAACTCCACAGCCGCGGCCATGTTGTAGGCGGCGTCGTCCGGCCGGAGCTGAGCGAGGAACCAGAGTCGCTGCTGGGCAAAAGAGAGCGGCGAGCCCGAGGGGGGGCGCGCGACTGGCACGACTCCATCGCGGCCGGGGAGCACCTCCCGCTTCTTCTCCCGCAGACGGTCCAGGATGGACCCGAAGCTCCGCGCGCGAGGCTCCCCCGCAGCTCCGGCGGGCTCACTCATGGCAGAGGACGCGTTTCCCTGTGCGCGGCAAAGAGAGACTCCAACTTAGGTCAAACCAGGACGAAACTACCGCCCGACATCACAAAGGGGCGGAAACGTATCGCCCGATCATCAGGACCGTTACGGCTCCCGGAAACTTTAGCGAAGGGGTTCAGGAGAGGCAAGCGCCGGCGACTTGCGGATCGATCGCCGGCTTGGCATTTGTGCGCAGACTGTGAGCAGCAGGTTAGGGGTCGACCGTCAGCTTGACGCTCTTGGCCAGGCCGTTGGCCGTGGCCTTGATCGTCGGGAAGCTCTGGACCGTGACGTCCGAGGTCGTGACGGTGAAGGTCCCCTGGCTCTCGCCGGCAGGAATGATCAGGCTGGCCACGTCCGGCCGGGCCACCGAGGTGCTCGTGGAGGAAAGGGCCACCGCGATGTCGCCCGGAGCAGCCGGGCACTCCAGGGCGACCGTCCCCTGAACCGGGGCCGGCCCGACCACCGGGTTTGGCGACAGCGTCAAGGAGACCACGCCGATCGGCCGCACCGTGAGGCCCGCGCTGGCAGACCCGCCGCCGAAGCTCGCGGTCACCGTCCCTGCCTGATTGGCCGTCACCGCAGGGGCCGTGATGAGGAAGGTCGCGCTGGTCGATCCCGACGGCACCGTGACGGTCGCCGGAACCGCGGCCACCGGGTTTGTGTTCGTCAGCGCCACCACCACCCCCCCGACCGGCGCTTTGGCCGTCAGGGTGACCTTGCCGGTCGAGCTCTTGCAGCCGCCCGCGAACGATCCCGGGGTGAGAAGCAGGGCCGATACCGCCGGCTCGAGCACCGCCAGGTTCGCGGTCCTCGTCAACCCGCGCCGGGAGGCGGAAACCGTAACCGTCTTCGCGGAGGAAACGGGGTTCGTGGTCACCGTGAAGGTAGCGGAGGACGCTCCCTGGGCGACCGTGACGCTGGCCGGGACCGCCGCCACCGCAGGATCGGAGCTGGCGAGGCTCACCGGGGTACCGCCCGCCGGCGCAACACGGTCGAGCACCACCGTGCCCGTCGAGGTCTTCGAGCCGGTGACGCTCGTGGGAGCGAGCGAGAGCCCGCTCAGCTCGGGCGTGCCCGCAACGTCGTCGTCGCGGATCGTGACCGTGCTGCCCGCGTAAGGTCCGGCATGGATCGATGGTCCCGGGGCCACCGCCAGGGTAACCGTCTCCGGGTCCTCGGTGGTGAAATCGTCGATCGGCGCCGCCTTGACGAGCGCCCGGTCCCAGTTGGAGGCGAGCGTCACGGTCAGCGGGAGTCCATAGTCGATGCCATGCCCCGCCGTGCCGCCCACGAGGAGGTCCACCGTCAGCGGTTCGGCAATGCTCCCGGTGCGCCAGACGATGAACTCGCCCGAATCTCCCGGCTCCGCGGCGTCCATGTCGGACAAAGTCACGGAGACGATCGGCCGCTCGGGCTCCACGTCCGCCAGCACGACGCTCGCGGTGGAGCCCCCCTGGAGGGTGAGGATGACCGTCTCGGCCGTCTCCAGAGCGTCGTCGTCGATCGGGGTCACAACCACCTCGGCTGACGCCTGCCCTGAGGGAATCGTCACCGATCCGGGCAGCGCGACGTAATCGTCACCGGCCGTGGCGGTGCCTGACACGGTATAGGTTACCGTGAGGTCCCCGCCCGGGCTGTTCCGCGTGACCGTGAAGCGGCCTGAGTCGGGTCCAGCCTCGGAGGCGTTGCGATCCGAAGCCTGGACGAGGACGGACGGGTCGATGCCGGGCGTCGGCGGGGCCGGAGCCGGAATTTCCGGATCCAGGAGGGCCACATCGAGGAAGTCGTAGACCGGCTGGATATTCGAGACCTGGGTGAACGGCGAGCCGCCGTGGCCGGCGCCCGGAACGGGGCGGAGGGTGGCGGAGGCTCCGGCGGCTTTCAAGGCATCCACCAGGAGTTGGCTCTGGTTGAACGGGATGAGCTTGTCCAGCGTGCCGTGCATGGCGAGCAACGGCGGATCGTCGGCGCTGGCATAGGTGATCGGATTGGCCGTGGCGACGCGCTCCGGGTTCGCCTGGATCGGCCCGCCGATGAACTTGCTCTCATCCGAGGTCGCGCCGTCATGGTTCACGGTCGCGGGATAGAACCGCATCTGCAGGAAGTCGGTAGCGCCGTACCAGTCCACGGCGGCCTGCACACGGCTCGACTGGCCGAGGTTGCCGCCGGTGGTGCCTTCCAGGTCCACGGACGTGCTGCCGATCGTGATCGATGGAACGCCGCCGGAGGTGGCGAGCATCGCAGCCAGATGGCCGCCGGCCGATTCACCCCAGGAGGCGAAGCGGTTTGGATCGAGGCCGTATTCGGCAGCATGGGCGCGCAGCCAGCGCACGGCGCCGCGCACGTCCTGGATCTGGGCGGGCCAGAGAGCAGTGGGGACCAGCCGGTAGTCGACGCTCGCCACGGCATAGCCGCGTGAGCAGAGGTCCGAGGCGCGGGTGGGGATGGGCAGCCGGCTGCCGCTCTTCCAGCCGCCGCCGTGGATCCAGACCACCACGGGCACCGGCGCCGCCGCGCCCTGAGGCACGAGAAGCTCCAGCTTGAGCTCCGGGGCCGCCGAGTAGATCAGGCCCGTGTAGGTTTGACAGCTCTGTGCGGAAGAAACGGACGGGCCAAGCAGGGTATATATGATGACGGCAAAAACCCATGACCACCGTGGAACTCTCATCTCGCTGCAACCTCCGAGGAGAAACTCCATAACAAGACCTCGATACCAGCTAACGAGGCTCGGGAGGTTGCAGGATGAGTGCCAGGGCTCTTAGCGCCGCAGCCACTTGCGGCGCAGCGTCATGGCGAGATCGCGGAACATCTGCGCCTGAACGCCGTCGCGCTGCACTGCTTCCTGGAGGCCCAGCCAGGAGCGCAGGATGTCGTTGTGGAGCTTCCGGCTCTCCAGGAAGGGATAGAGGCCGCGCAGGATGGCTCCGGCCTCCGCCACCTTGCCGCGCAGGCTCAGCACCTGGGACAGCTCGACCCCGGCGAGGGCGAGGTCGAAGTCGAAGTCGTGGCGCTCGTACAGGGCCACGAGGTCGCGGAACTTGCGCTCCGACTCCTCGAGGTTCCCCTCGTTGCAGGTGAGATGGCCTTCGAGCCGCAGCAACCGGCCCTGGGTAACGGGATCGGGGAAGCCGGAGTACAAGTGCCGGTGCTCCTCCAGCAGGTTGCGGGCCTCAGCGGTCCTGCCCAACTCGCTCATCCAGTAGACCTTCAAGTGGCGGGAGCCGACCTCCAGGTGGGGGTCGGCTCCCGGTTGCAGCCTCGCCTCACCGCGCTCGGCCAGATCCAGCCCGCGTTCCGGGTCCACCCAACCCACCGAGCTCGACCAGGCGATCAGATAGGTGCCCTCGAGGTGCAGGTCGCCCATCTGGTGCGCGCAGGACACCGCTTCGCGAAACAGTGCCGAGGAATCCTCGAAGTACCCCAGGTCCGACTTGAGCGTGGCGCGGGCCGCCAGCAGGTAGGCGCGCTCCAGGAGGTCGCCCGTGCCCAGATCGAGCAGCTCTTCGGCCTTGTCGAGGTCCTCCTCGGCTCCCCGCAGGTCGCCGTAGAGGCGCTTGGCATTGCCGAGCAGGGCAGCCGCGGAACCCTGAAAGTCGCGCACCCGGGTGTCGCCGTAGATCTCGGGGCTCAACTTCTGGGCGATCATCCAGGCCAGGTGATAGAGCCCGACCGACGCGCCGCGATCCTGGCGAAGGACCTTCCGCGCCTCGTTCAACAGCAGGTTGTAGAGACCCCAGACGTGGAGCCGCGGGTCGTTCTTCACCCAGAGCAGGCGCTGCGTGGCGTCGAGCGGCTCCAGCAGATGCCACAGCTCCTCTCCCCGCCGACGCTCCGCCCGCATTGAGGTCTCCGTGTCCCGGAAGACGCTCTCCAGCCGCTCGAACATCCGCGTGTAGTCGAGCTCCCTCGGGAAGAACATCTCCCGGGCGCTGTCGCGGCAGGGCTCGCATCCCGCGAGCAGATGCGCAATCACCTTCCGCTTCTCGACAGGCCCGGACCGGTTGACGCGAAAGCGCTCGAGCTCGGTGCGGGTCAGATGAAAGAATGCTGGCGCCATCGTGGTCTCCCTCTGGGTCCTCTAGTGTACAACGGGGGGAGACCCTCCTGTCTTCCGAGCTTAACCGAGCGGATCCCAGCCGCCGCCGGCGCCGGGCAGCGGCCCCGGATCCGGAATCTCCGCGCCACCCTCGTCCGCCTGCCAGATGGAGGTGATCGGGGCCAGCGGGGCGCTCAGGCGCTCCCAGACGGCTTCCAGGAAACGGGCGACCGGGGAGACCGTCTCCCGCTCCGTTTGAGCGGCGAGCGGCAGACCGAGGAACACGAACAGACAGAGAACGGACAGGACGCGGCGGACCTTCAGCATGAACCTTCCCTCCGGATTCGAGCGCCCCGGACGGCATCGCCGGGGCGGAAATTTGGTGTCTAGGAGGGAAGTGGCGCGAAGCGCCCAATCCGGGACGCAGTTTGGAGATTTCGGATGCGGAAACCAGAGATTAGTTTATCGACAAAAGCCTAAATCCGTCTGGATGCAACCTCTTCGAGGCGTGTGCGGGCCTCTTCCTGGAGCTCCCTCTCGTCCTGCCGGGCGAGCGAGCCGACCCGCTTCTCCAGGTCGGCGACCGCGGCTTTCTCCTCTTCGCCGGTCAACGGGTGCTCCTCGGTCTGGATCTCGATTGGGGGCAGGGCGCCCGCCATGCGGGCAGTCTCCTGCACCACCGTCGTCCAGGTGAAGTGCTTCAGGAACCCGCCGAAGGGGACCATCGCCAGCTGGTCGAGCAGAGTGGCCGAGCGGTCGCAGGTCTCGATCTCAAAGCGGAGGTCCACCCCCGGCGTGCCCACGAAACGGAAGGTGTTGCTCCCGGCCAAGGGATGGCCGGCCACCGTGACCAGCGTGAGCTCCGTGTCCGTGACCTCCACGATGCGGATCTGGACGTCGCCTCGGAACGGCAGGTTCAGGGTGAGCACCGAGCCGGGCTCCAACTCAGTGGTGTCCTCATGGTTCGCGTTTCGGACGGTGCTCTCCGGCACCAGCTCGAAGAAACGGCGGCGGAATTCGCTGAAGAGGTCCCGCGGCGTCCTCTGAACCCCTGCCAGGAACGCCCAGTAGCGGCGCCGCGTCAGCGTGCCGCTCCCCTGAAGCTGTTCGGGCTGGGTGCCTGCCAGACGGCGCAGCCCTTCGTCGAGAGGCGTCGGCGTCACCCCGAGCACCTCCGTCAGGGCGTTGACCTCGCCTGGCGGGATGACATTGCCCTCGCGCAGCATGGTGATCTTGTCGTCGTTCAGGGGCACGCGCACCCCTAGCAGCGAGGCGGCATGGGCGCCGAGGGCAGCGAGCGCGCCCGGCACCGGCAGCCGGACGGGATCCCGCCCCGTCAGCCGGGCAAGCCGGTCGAGCACGTCCTGCATCGTCGTCACCTCGGGTCCGGCCAGGAGATGCACCTGCCGCGACAGGTCGGTCCGGGTCACGGCAACGGCGAGCGCCGCGCCCAGGTCCTCGGCGTGCAGCGGCTGGAACGGCTGATCGCCGCCGTCGATCACCGGCACGGCCGGCGCCGCGCGGACGACCTGGAGGAGATAGGAGAGGACCTCGTCGCCAGGGCCGTAGACGTTGCCCGGCCGCAGGATCAGCCAGTCGCCCGGGAAGCGGCGCACCAGTTCCTCGGCCTGCCGCTTGGAGGCGTGGTAGACCGAGGCGCCCTGGTCGGCACCCAGGGAGGAGACGTGGACGAAGCGCTTCACCCCCGCCACCTCGGCCTCGGCCAGCAGGTTGCGCGTGCCCCCCACGTTGACCGCGTCGAAAGTGACTTGCGGCAGTCTTTCCTCGACGATTCCGGCGACGTGGAGCACGGCGTCGCACCCCTCGGCTGCACCGGCCACCTCGGAAGCGTTGGCCACGCTCCCCTCCTTCGCCGTGACCTCCGAGCCCTGCCAGCGCTCGGCATCCCGCCGGGCATGGCGCGAGAACAACCGCACGGAATGGCCGGCGGCTAGCAGGGACCGAACGGCGGCAGCGCCGACGACGCCCGTTCCTCCGGTGACCAGGATCTTCATGATGCTTCTCCTATCGCCGCGAGGGCGGCCAATGCCGAATAGTGGCCGCACATCCCGTGCACGCCGCCCGAGGGCGGGGTGCTCGCCGAGCAGAGGAAGACCCGCGGGTCGGGCGTGGCGTAGGGGACGAGCCGCGCCACCGGCCGGGCGAAGAGCTGGGTCAGCGTGGCGGCGCCGCCGTTGATGTCGCCGCCCACCAGGTTCGGGTTGTGCGCCTCCAGCCAGGCCGTGTCCATGGTGTGTCGGGCCAGCACGAGGTCGCGGAAGCCGGGCGCGAAGCGCTCGACCTGATTCTCGATCCGTTCCGTCATGTCCATGGTCGAGCCATTGGGGACGTGGCAGTAGGCCCATGCCGTGTGGGAGCCCGCCGGCGCCCGAGTGGGATCGAACAGGCTGGGCTGCCCGAGGAGCACCAGGGGCCTCTCCGACTCGCGGCCGTCCCAGGAAGCTCGCTCGGAGGCGGCTACCTCCTCCAGCGTGCCGCCGAGGTGGATCGTCCCCGCCCGGCGGCAGGCCTCGGCCCGCCAGGGGATCGGCCCGCGCAGCGCCCAATCGACCTTGAAGACGCCCGGTCCGTAGCGGAACCGGCCGAGCTGGAGACGGTAGCGCTCCGGCCAGCGCGTGCCTCCGAGGCGCAGGAGCTGGGCCGGCGTCAGGTCGAGCAGGACCATCTCGGAGCGGGGCAGCTCGTCCAGTGACTTCACCATCCAGCCGGTGACGATCTCGCCGCCGAGCTCGCGCAGGTACCCGGCCAGCGCATCCGAGACCCGCTGCGCTCCGCCGGCCGGCTGCGGCCAGCCCACCGAGTGGCCGGTCGCGCCGAGCACCAGCCCGAACGCGGCCGTGGGCACCATGTCGAGCGGCAGGAAGGAGTGGCCGGCGATGCCGGCGAAGAGAGCGCGGGCACGGAAGCCACGGAAGCGCCCGCGCGCCAGCGCATCCGCCGAGCGCAGCCCCGCCAGCCCGAAGCGGGCCATCAGGAAGGGATCGTGGAACGGCCGCAGCGGCCCGAGGAAGGAGCCGGCGAGACGCTCCCAGGATGCGGCCAGCGGGAGGAAGAGCTTGAGCCAGGCGCGGCCGTCCTCCGCATCGTCGAAGCTCTCGGCCGTTTCGTCCGGCACCTGCGACAGCACCGCGGCGCTGCCGTCGTCGAGCGGATGGGCCATCGCCACCGGCGGCTGGATCCACTGCAGGCCATGCTTCTCCAACGGAAGCTTCGCCAGGTAGGGAGAGCCGACGGTCAGGGGATAGATGGCCGAGCAGGTGTCATGGGTGAACCCCGGCAGCGTGAGCGCCGCGGAGCGCGCTGCGCCGCCCACAGTCTCGCCCGCCTCGATCAGCAACACCGAGCGCCCGGCCTGCGCCAGGGTGATCGCCGCGCTCAGTCCGTTCGGCCCCGCCCCTACGACGACCGCGTCCAATGCTGCTCCCCGCTCCTCATGGGCATACCAAGCTGCAACATCGGTTCCACGGCTGGCGGGCTTTCGCCGCGCTTCCCGTAAATCTGCACGAGGCCGACCGGGACCGAGCGACTTCGGGCGACATGGGGAATGACCCTGCGGATCGGCCAGGAGAGATTCATGTTCAGGAGAGGCGAGGTTTACGACAATCCGGTGACGGGCGAGCGCATCGTCATCCGCCTGGGGACCCAGGAGACCGGTGGCGAGCGCCTGATTGCCGACGTCTATGTCCGGCCCGGCGGAGCCGTGGTCGGTGAGCATATCCATCCATCCAGCGATGAGACGTTTACGGTCCTCAAGGGCCGCGTCGGCATCGCCATCCACGGGTGCAAGACCATCGCGGAGCCGGGCCAGACGCTGTACGTGCCCCGCGGCGTGGCTCACGACTGGTGGAACGCGGGCGACGAGGAGGCGCACATCCTGGTCGAGATCACGCCCGCGGCCCGCTTCGAAACCATGATCCGCAACCTGTTCGGCCTGGCCCAGGACGGCAGGACCGACAAGAAAGGAGTGCCCAACCTGCTGCAGCTCGCGCTCATCGCGCGCGAGTTCGACGACGTGGTCCGGTTCACCCGTCCGCCGCGGCTCGCGCAGAAAGTGCTGTTCGGAATCCTGGCGCCCATCGCGCGCCTCAAGGGATACCGCGGCAGCTATCCCCAGTACGAGACGAGGGACCCGCTCCACGTGCTGTCGGAGGACTCCCCCGGCCTGATGCCGCTGGCGTCGTAAAGGAGGTGACTGCGGTATCCTGTCCATATTCGTTCGGGGAGATTCCATGCGCTTCAATCACACGACGTTTTTCAACGGCTACCGCGAGCTGTATGGCAAGCTCAACCAGACGCAGGTGTCGGGCCTCGACAACCTGCTGGGCTACATCGAGCTCGATGCGGACGTGAGCGACATCCGCTGGGCCGCCTACATGCTGGCGACCATCAAGCACGAATGCGCCGACACGTTCCAGCCGATCACGGAGCGCGGCGCCAAGTCCTACTTCGACAAGTACGAGCTGGGGACGAGTATCGGCAAGACCCTCGGCAACACGGTCAAGGGGGACGGCTACCTCTACCGCGGACGCGGCTATGTGCAGATCACCGGACGCGCCAACTACCAGGGGATGACTGAGAAGCTGGCCCTCATCGGCGACGAGGACCTGATCCTCCATCCCGACGCCGCGCTGCACCCGGATATCGCCTACCGGGTCATGTCGTTTGGCATGCGCAGCGGGTCCTTCACGGGCAAGAAGCTGTCCGACTACATCAACGCCACCAAGTGCGACTACACCAACGCGCGGCGCATCATCAACGCTCTGGACAAGGCGGCCACGATCAAGGGCTACGCCGTCAACTTCGAGACCGCCCTCAATAACGCCCAGACGGCGTGACGCGCTTCAGGATCTCGTCCAGGCGCTTGCGGTAGGTGTCCAGCACCTCCCGCTGTGCCGCGGTGGGACGGCGGTCCGACCCCTCCACGTCCGTGGCCAGGGCGGTGAGCGCACCGAGGGCCGCTTCCAGGTCGGCATTCTCCCCCGCGGCGAGCGCCGCCGTCCCCCGTTCCATGGCCTCCGCGACCTCGCGGTAGAAGGCGTGCTGCGCCTCCACGTCGGCGGGCGTCGTGTCCACCCGCGGGTCCATGAGCAGCTCCAGTGGCTGGCGCAGGGTGCGGCCGTCCACGGTCAGGCGGACCTCGTACCTCCCCGGCGCCGCCATCACCCCCTGCGGCAGGATCGGCGTATCCACCCCGGGCACGGCTGCGATCGAGTAGTCGTAGTCAGGAGCCTTCGGCCTTGCCAGCCGGAGGTTCCAGACGAAGCGGTTGTGGCCGGCGCGGGCCGGCAGCGGGGCCGGGGGCAGCAGCCAGTCATCATCGAAATACTGGTTCGCAGGGGGCCGCTGCGGCGCCTCGTCACTGCGGAAGCTCCGCACCACCTTGCCGCCGCCTTCTACAATTTCCAGGACGACCGGACCCCGGGTCCCCGCCGGCAGCACGTAGTCGATCACCGCACCCGTGAGGGGATTCGCCGAGCGCGGCTCGTCGAGGGGCAGCGGCGTGTCGCGGTTCTGGTTGGCGCTCACCCGGTACGCCTTCGCAGGCGGGATCAGCACGGTACCCACCTCCCGCTTCAGGTGGCGCAAGGGCGTGACGTCGTCGAGCACCCAGAGCGCCCGGCCCTGGGTGGCGGCGACGAGGTCGTTGCCGTGGACCGCGAGGTCGTTGACCCCCGTGGTGGGAAAATCGAGCTGCAGCGGCTGCCAGCTTCCGCCGCCGTCGAACGAGACATGGACGCCCGTGCGCGTCCCGGCGAAGAGGAGATCCGGGCGCACCGTGTCCTGGCGCACGACGTTGACGTTCGAGCCGCCGGGCAGGCCGGTATTGGACATCTGCCAGGTCCTGCCGAAGTCCCGGGTGATGTAGACGTACGGCCGGTCGTCGCCCATGCGCCGCCGGTCGATGGCGGCCAAGGCCGTGCCGGGGTCGACGGGCGAAGCATCGATCTGGGCGACGCGGCTCCACTCGGGCAGCCCCTTCGGGGTCACGTCCTGCCAGGTCTTGCCGCCGTCCCGGGTCACCTGAATCACGCCGGAGTCGGCGCCCACCCAGACCAGGTCCCTTTCGAGCGGGGACGGCGCGATGGTCGAGATGACGCCGTAGCCGCAGGCCCGGGCGCGCTCGACCGGCACGTCGGCGTCGCAGCCCTCCGTCCCCGTCCCCTTCCCCGGCAGGGCGCCGGTGAGGTCGGGGCTGATCACTGCCCACGTCCCGCCGCCGTCGAGCGAGCGGAAGAGCACCTGGGCAGAGGCGTAGATCGCATGGGGCGGCACCTGCGAGATCGCCAGGGGCTGGATCCAGGTGGTGCGGTAGCGCACGGTCGTGGGCCGCCGGCCGTAGCTCGACACGGGCCACGGCGAGACGTTCTGGACCTGCCCGGTCTTCGCGTCCCAGCGCGAGATCCGGCCGCCGAGGCCGCTGCCGTAGACCACGTCCGGGTTGCCCGGGAAGGGGATGACGTAGTCGCGCTCGTCCGCGCCCGCCGGGTGCCAGTCGCGGAAGGTGAGCTGGCCGTAGTCGCTGCGGCTCGCCACGATCACCGAGCCGCTGTCCTGCTGGCCGCTGTAGACCGAATAGGGGAAGCGGTCGTCGATCGCCAGATGGTAGAACTGCCCCGTCGGCTGGTTGTACCAACTGCTCCAGCTCCGGCCTCCGTTGACCGTGACCACCCCGCCCTGGTCGGCGCCGGTGATCATCCGCTCCGGGTGCTCGGGATCGATCCAGAGGAAGTGGTAGTCGTCGCCGCCCGGCGCTCCGCGGAAGAACTCGACGGTCTTGCCGCCGTCCCGGGAGCGCCGCAAGGACTGCCCCATGATGTAGACAGTGTCCTGGTCCCTGGGATCGGCCATGACTCTGCCGAAGTAGGCCGCGGCGAGGTTGCCGTTGGGATTGACCCGCTGCCAGCTCGCGCCCGCGTCGTCGGAGCGGTAGAGCCCGGGTGCCGGGCCGGCATCGACGGTGGCGTAGACCCGCGAGCCCCGGCTGCCGGGAGCGACGGCCAGGCCGATGCGGCCGAGAGGCTCGCTGGGAAGGCCCTTCGTGAGCCGCGCCCAGGTTTTGCCACCATCCACGGACTTCCAGATCCCGCTCCCCGGCCCGACGTTGGGCGTGAAGTAAGACTGCCACGGATAACCTCTCACCTGCCAGAAGGAGGCGAAGACCACGTCCGGGGCGCCGGGGTCCGAGGCGAGGTCCACGGCGCCGGTCCGGTCGTCCACGAACAGCACCCGCTCCCAGTGGGCGCCGCCGTCGGTGGTGCGATAGACCCCGCGCTCCCCGCCCGGACCGAAGTAGTGGCCCAGGGCCGCCGCGAGCACCACGTCGGGGTTGCGCGGATCGACCAGCAGACGCCCGATGTGGCGGCTGTCGCCGAGCCCGCGATGCTCCCAGGTCTTGCCGCCGTCGCGCGAGCGGTAGATGCCATCGCCCTGGGTGATGTCCCAGCGGGTGGTGACCTGACCGGTGCCGACATAGAGGATGGATGGATTGCCGGGGATCACCTCCAACGCGCCCACGGCTGCCACGCCTTCGCGGTCGAACAGCGGCGTCCAACTGCGGCCGGCATCGTCGGTCCGCCAGACGCCGCCGTCGGCGGTGCCCATGTAGAACGTGTCGGTGCCGGGAATGCCATCGGTGGCCGTGACCCAGCCGGCTCGCAACGGTCCGATGGAGCGCCAGTGCAGGGCCGAGAAGCTCTCAGGCGGGATGGGAGCCCCAACGGCGGTGGATACAGCGGCGGACGCAAGAACCAGGACAAGGCTCGGAGCAAGGTGGCGGAGATTCATGGCGCGTAGCCTACACGGACGGAGAAAGGACCAAAAGGATCTTTTAGGTTCTTTCGACCGCCTCCTCAAAGCACTCCCGGCAGATCAGGGAGTGGGGGTGCTCGGCGCCGAGGGTCCTTTCGAAGATATCCAGGGCGCGGCGGTAGCTGGCCTTCGCCTCGCCGGATCTGCCCAGGCCGGCGAGCAGCGTGGCGAGGTTGTGGAGGGTCATGGCCAGGTCGGGATGGTCCGGACCCAGAACCTTCTCCTTGATCTCCAGCGTGCGCAGGTAGAGCCGCTCGGCCTCCGCCGCCTCGCCGCGGGCCTGGTGGATCGCAGCCAGGTTGTTGAGGTTGACGGCGATCTCGTAGTGCTCCGGCCCGTAGACGCGCTCGAACACGGCGAGCGCCTGCCGGTAGAGATCCTCGGCCTCCGCAAAGCGGCCCTGCGCGTCGAGGATCGCCGCCAGGGCGGCCTTGTCGGCGGCCACGTCCGGATGATCGGGCTCCAACTCGCGCTCGCGGATCTTCAGGCCCCAGCGCGCGGGAGCCTCGCCATCCGCGGCCCGGCCGCGCGCGTGCTCGAGCCCGCCGAGATTGTGGTAGAGGCCCGCGGCCTCCAGATGATCGTGGCCCAGGACCGCGTCCACGATGTCCAGGGCGCGGCGGTAGAGCGGTTCGGCCTCGTCGTACCGGCCCTGATACTTGTGGAGCACTCCCAGCCCGTTGAGGATCGAGGCGATGTCGAGGTGGTCCGGGCCGAGGCGCTCTTCCGCGATCGCCAGGGCGCGCAGCAGGAGCCGCTCGGCCTCGCCATACCTGCCCTGGTCCAGGCAGAGGAAGGCCTCTTCCTGCAGCCGGCAGGTCTCGGCAACCTCCGAATCGCCCGGGAGCTCGGGCACTCCCACTTCGTCGAACTCGTGAGTCATGAACGCAGCTCCCGGGCGATGATCGCCATGGCGACCTCAGCTCGACATGCGGACCAGGGTCTGGTCCCTATTGACCCGCTTGCCGGGGTTCGCGTTTACCAGCGTCTGGTTGTGGTTGAGCGTGATGCCGCCGGCCTTGACCTGAGTCTGGATCTTCATTTTTCCGTTCCTCCGTGAAGCTTGGTTGGGTGTGGCCAGGAACCTCGTGTTCTCTCGCTCACACAGTCAAGCTGTCACCGGAGGCCCGGCTATCTCACTTGAGTACGCGGAAAGTGAAAAGGCGGCCGTCCACCTCGACGGTGTAGTCGCCCGGCGCGAGGAGAGTGGAGGGCAGGCTGAGGCTCAGGGCCTCCATCTCGTTGAGCTGCAGACCGTCGCCGCGCCAGAGCTCCTGACCCTTCGCATCCCGCAGGACGGCGCGGTAGGACGGCCGGTGCGGCGGATCGACCTCCAGGGCAAGGACGATCCAGCCGGGGGTCTTCGGCAGACGCAGGCGATGGGTGGGCTCTCCCCCGCCGCGCTCCGGATTGAGGAAGAGGATGGGGACGTTCTCCTGCGGCCGGCGGGCATCCGCGAGCTGCTCGGCGGCGCTCGCGCGCGCCTGCCGCTCGCGTTCGAGATCGCTCCGGCTCGCCTCCAGCTCGGCCCGCAGCCTCCGGGTTTCCGCTTCGGTCTGCGAGCCCGCGGTCGACTTCTGGCGCTCCTGCTCTCGCTCCTGCTCCAAGGCCGAGCGCGTCGCGGCCAGCTCCCGCTCGCGCTCCCGGACCTCGCGCAATCCGAGCAGCCCGGGCAGGACGGCGACGACGAGGATGGCCATGGCGAGAAACGCCATCTGGCGCGAGCGGCCAAGGCGCGAAAGCCAGGCCAGGACCGCGATCTGGCGGGTGGCGGCGGCCCGCGCCGCGTCCTGTCCCGCCGCGCGCTTGAACCCCCGCTCCATGGACTCGGCCAGCTCGAGCCGGTCGAGGCACTCCTGGCAGGAGAGGTAGTGCTCCTCGAACGTCGCTGCCTCCTCGGGAGGGAGCTTTCCCCTCAGATAAAGGTCGGCGATCTGCCGCTCTTCGATCTCGGTATGGTTCATGGCGAAGCTACCGCCTTTTCTCTGCGCTGCAGGAACAGCTCCTTGAAACGCTGCCGGGCCCGGAAGAGGACACGGTTGAAATGGAGACTGTCGAGGCCGAGGTCGGCGCAGAGGCTCTCCTTGTCCTCCTCCGTGACGTAGAAACGCAGGAGGAGCTCGCGGTCGCGCTCGGTCGGCAACTCGCGGATCAGTTGCCGCACGGTCTCGGCCTCCTCGTCGAGCAGGACTGCGGAGAGCTGGCCCGGCGCCGGGTGGACCGCCTGCGCCAGCTCCTCGTCGTCCACCTCGGTGCGCCGGCGGGCGCTCTTGCGCCGCTCGGCGATGACCAGGTTGCGCGCGATGCCGCGGAGGAAGCCCGCTAGCCCCTCCGGCTCGTCCAGCTCCCGGCGGCGCAGCCGCTCCAGCACCACGCGGAACGTCTCCTGGTGCAGGTCGTCAGCCAGCTCCGGCGCCAGCCGCCGCAGCAGGTAGAGGATGCCCCGGCTGTAGCGCTGGACGAGCTCGCCCTCGGCGGAGGCGTCGCCGGACGCAATCCGCCGGACGAGGCCGGTTGCGTTCTCGGCCTCGTCGTCGTCCGGCCTGGGTGCCGCTGCAGGGGTGCTCATGGGGAGGAGCACCATCATACAGCGGGGCCTGGGGCCTGATGGAAATCACCTTCAGCCGCCCTCCTCCGCCGTCCAGGTACCGTTGCCGCCGGTACCTGGACCCTTGGGGTCGATGTGGCCGGTGTGAGTCGCCTTGGTGCCGGAGGTTGCGGGCGTGATGATGATCAAGAATTCATCCGCGCCTGCGCTCGCATTATGGACGCCTTTGACCGCCGAATTCTTGGGATCGTAGGCGCACACGCTGCCCCAGTCGATCGACGGTGATCCGACTCTGTGTCTTCTCGTCACGCTCGTGCCGTCGCCGTTCCCGGTGAATTCCAGAACGTCGCCCTCCTTCAGATCGAACCGCGGGTTTCCCTTCGAGGTGATTGTCTTCACCGTCCATTTCGTCGGCGATGCTCCGTAGCCCATGTCGGTCTCCTTTCCCCGGCTGTGCCGGACTCCGTTCACCGTCCTCTCTCCTGACTGTCGCGAGGCAGCCGGCTATCTCACCGCCAGTCGCCCTGGAGCACGAACCCGGCCCAGGAGTAGGGATCACGGTATCGCGGCTCGGCGCGGAGCGAGCGCTGGGCTGCACGCAAGGCCGCCGCGGGGGGCAGGCCGCCCTGCCACATGGCTTTGTAGAAGCGGGACATCAGCTCCGCCGTGGTGCGGTCCTGGACCGGCCAGAGGCTTCCCACCACACGCGGTACGCCAGCATAGAGGAACCCGCGCGTCAGGCCCATCAGGCCCTCGCCGCGGACCTCCTTGCCGAGCGCGGTCCGGCAGCCCGACAGGACCACCAGATCGGCGGCGAGGTCCAGCTCGTAGATGTCGGTCAGGCCGAGGTAGCCCTCCCGCGGCCGGCCGGCAGCATCGACGAGAGAGAGCACCAGGCCGGACATCTCCGGGTTGCGGGTGTCGGCAACGCCGTGCGTGGCGAAGTGGACGATGCGATAGGACCGCAGCTTGCCGGAGAGCGCGCCCTCCCGGCTGGCCGCATAGTCGAGCGCGCTCCACACCTGACCGGCGGGGGCCAGGGCCGAGATCGCATCGGCCTCGCGCCGGGAGGAGGGCAGGCGCTCGAAGCCAGACTCCTGCCCGAAAACCGGATCGGCGAGGACGGCAGCCAGCATGGGCGCCGGAGGCCGCCCCTCCAGCCGCTGCCGCTCCAGGGCCAGGGTGGTCGCCGACGGGATGTAGACGACCTCCTGTCTTTCCAGAAGAGGCTGCTGGGCTCCGGGCACCGGCAACGCGGCGAAGGAGAGGACGTGAAGAGCCCCGTCGGGAACCACGATCAGGCGCTGGATCTGCCCCGTCTCTCCCCAGACGGGCCCCAGCAGGATCCGGCTCAGGAGCTCCTTCGCTTCTGCCTGGCGAGCGGCTTCGGTGCCGACCGTGCTCAGTTCCTCGTAGACCTCGCGCACGAGCCTCTCGATCTCTTTCCGCCGGGGGAGGACGAAGCTGCGCAGCCCCTTCGCATCCACCGCCCAGAGGAAGCTCCGCTCCTCGCCCAGCGCGTACTCGAGGAGCAGGGTGCCCGGATCGAGCAACCTCGCCAACTCGCCAGGGCCGATCGACGGCGGCTCGCTGAAGGCTGCATAGCGCGGATCGTTCCGGCGGATCTCGGCTTCGACACCGTCGAGCTCGGCGAGGAGCGTTTCGGTCTCGCCCTCGGCGCTCTTGCCGCCTCCGGCCTTGACGCTCAAGCGGCGGCGGAGGAGCTGCCGCCGCTCGAGCAGCGCGGCAGGCGCCGCGCTCCCGGTGCGGCCGGCTCCCCCGAGCAGGGAGTCGAGCAGGGTGCGCGCGCGGGCCTGCTCGCTGATCTCGAACGCCGCGCGGTCGTGGCCTCCTTGCGGGTAGGCGGCGTGCCGGTCCATGAGCAGGTCGATCCGCAGCTCGTAGGCGCGCCGGCGGGTGGCGAGAAAGGCGGCGCGCAGGTCGGGGCTGACGAAACCGGTGCGCAGCTCCTCCACCTGCGCGACTGCCTGCTCGGCATGACTGCGCGCCTCGTCGAGGAGCCCAAGGGACCGCTCCACCGTGGCCAGCGCGTGGAGCGCCTCGGCCTCCCCGGCGCGATCGCGAAGGGTCCGGTGCCGCTCCAGAACCTCCCGCAGCTTGGGCAGCGCCTCCCTTGGCCGGCCGGCGAGGGCGAGCGCACGCCCCTGCACCTGGAGAGCCTGCGCCTCTCTGCCGCGGAGGCCGATCTCCCGGAAATAGGCGAGGGCGGGATCGATCTCGCGCAGAGCCGCCGCGGGATCTCCGGCCTCGAGGTGGGCCTGGGAGAGCCCCAGCCGCGAGTGCGCCTGCTGCCGGAGATCACCCAGAGCGACGGCCCGTTCGAGAGCCTGACGGTGATGGTCGAGCGCCTTCTCCGAATCGCCCAGATCGCGCCAGGCGGCGCCGAGGTTGTTCAGGGTGATGACCTCGCCCCGGCGGTCACCGGTCTCGCGGCGCAGCTTCAGGGCTTCCTCGAAGAGCGTCAAGGCCCGCTGCGGCTCCCCCAGGCTGTTGTAGGCAAAGCCGACATTGTTGAGCAGCGAAGCCTTCTGGGTATGGTCGCTGATCGTAGGCAGGAGCTCGCGCACTCGCCCGTAGACGCGCAACGCCTCCTGCCACTCACCCAGGGCGCGGTGGACCACGGCGATATTGTTGAGCGTCCTGGCCTGCTCGGTACGGTCGCCGAGCTCCTGCCACAAAGCCAGCGCTTTTCCATACTGGTCCAAGGCGGCGTCAGGCTCGCCCAACAGATCGAAGACCCCGCCGATGTTGTTGCGGACCGTGGCCTCGCCCTTCAGGTTGCCTTGTTCGCGGTGAAGCGCCAGCAGCTCTTCGAAACAGGCGCGCGCCGCCGGCGGAGAGCCGCTCGTCTGCTCCAGCAGGCAGAGCTCGTTGCGGCTCTCCTTTTCCTCGGCCTTCTCTCCCAGGCTTCTCCAGAGGGCAAGGGCCTCTTCGAGAGCAGCGCGCACCGTCTCGACATTGCCGGAGCTCCGCTGGGCCCGCCCGAGCAGGTTCAAGACGTCGGCCACACGGCGGGGCTCGGAGAGAGCCCGCCAGAGCGCCAAGGCTTGCCGAAGGTCCGCCACCGCGGCTCCCAGGTCACCCATCTGCTGTTCCAGCGCGGCAATGTCGAGCACGGCCTCGGCCTCCCAGCGGCGCTCGCCGAGCGCGCGCCATACCGCCAGGGCTTCGCGGTATGCGGACAGGGCCTCGTGCCGCGCCTCAGGCGAGCCGGCCACCAGCTGGCCGGCACGGCTCATCGCCTGGAAGGCGGGTCCGCGCCTAGCGTCCAGCGCCTCGGCCCGGATCGTGTAGCGCCCCGGCGCAGCGGACTGCCCGGATCGCACCTCGATTCGCTGCCCCATGGCAGCAGCAGGCACGACCAGAACTTCCGGACCCCAACGGCTGTTGGGAGAGTCGACAGCAATGGCGTCCCCCTCGGCAATGAGATCGATACCCTGCTGCTCGACGGTGACGACGACAGGGCCCTCTCCGGCGTCCAAGTGGTAGACGTGGGTCTCCCCCTCCGCGATCGCACGCTCGCGCGGCTGGCCCGGCCGGAGCAGCTCTTCCGGTTCTTCCGGCCGGCCCGGTGCGGAAAAGACCAGGAGCGATCCGGCAAGCAGGAACAGGGCTGTAGAGGGAACCCTCATGGCGGTTGCTCGACTATATACACGAATGGCGGGAGGGACGGACCCCCGGCACGGGCCCGTCCCCGGCCTTGAAAAGAAGTCCATCGATTGTCAATGAACACCCGCCAAAACAAGTTGACGGCACCTCATCGTCAACTTAAGTTGCCTCAGCCAAGGAGAAGTTGGCTCATCTCCGGCAGCGACGGCTCGCCGTCAACTCAAGTTGCCTCAACTTGGAGAGAAGTTGGCTCATCTCCGGCGGCGGCGGCCCGTCGTCGCCAGAGTTGAGCCGCCTCCAGGAAAAACGTCTCAGCTAAGGTTACGGTGACCCGTCGTCAACTTACGACGGCACACCGTAACCTTACGATGCCCCGTCGTAGCCTTAGCTGAGCCAACTTTTGCCGTAGAAGACCCGTTGCCGAAGCATCCGACGCATCGCCACCCCCGGGAGCCTGCACACGGAGGCAGGGAGGAGTTTGGCAGGGGCCTTGACGTTTGTCAAGCGGTATGCGTACACTTCCCACCGTTTTGACTTGTTCAATGCCAGTGAGAAACACAGAACGGCGAGAGATGTCACGGATTCATGCCACTCTCCTCAGGGATAAGACAGTTCCTGCCGGGCGGCAGCACGGCCCGGGGGCGTTCTTTGAAAACTTGGATCCATGCTCCTGGATAGGCGAAAGCCAGGAGCTCAAGAGGGGTCCGCGCGCCGGCGATGCCGAGGCGCCCTCTCTCCCCCAACTGCCAGGAGAGCCGGACGCGGACACGGCTCTCGCCCTTTTTCTCGGCGAACTCCGCGAAACGTCAGGGGCTGATTTCGGAGGAGATGGGGACGACCGGCACCGGGATGGGAGCCTTCCCCATCCAGATGCGGGTCTTGCCCATCGGGATCGGAGGGGTCCCCGTCAGACGGCGAGCTCTCCCATCGGGGTGGGGACCTTCCCCATCGGGATCGGAGAAATCCCCATCAAGATCGGAAGGGTCCCATCTGGAAGGGGATGTCCGTCATCTCGATGGGCAGCTCTCCCACCGGGATCGGAGACTTCCCCATCCAGCTCGGAGCCTTCCCCATCTGGATCGGAGGGCCCCCATCTGGAGCGGGATGATCCCCATCCGGATCGGGAGCCAGCAAAGCGGAGGGGCCGTGCCGTAAGGCGGTCCCTCCGTTGTTCTCTGAAGACAACTCAAAACACGCAGTAAGAACGTTGGCCGCCTTTTTTTCAGGCCCCCAGCAGGCTCGCCGCCTCCTCCTCGCTCATCTCCTCGATCTGCGCCAGCAGGGCATCCTCGAGGATCGCCGACATTTGCGCGACCGTGGGGGCCTCGAAGAGGACGCGCAGGGGGAGGTCCACCTGGAAAGCCTCCTGGATGCGGGCGAGCAACTGCGGCGCGAGGAGGGAGTGGCCTCCCAGGTCGAAGAAATCGTCGTAGAGGCCCACCTGCCCGATGCCGAGGAGCTGACTCCAGATGCCGGCCAGCAACTCTCCGGTGGATGACATCGGCGACATGGGCGGCGCGAAGGCGCGCTCGCGGGAAGGTCCCTCGGGCTCGGGGAGGGCGCGGCGGTCCACCTTGCCGCTGGGAGTCAACGGCAGGGCCTCGAGCGGCACGATGTCCGGCGGCACCATGTAGGCGGGCAGCCTGTCCTTGAGCCAGGCACGCAGGCTGACTGGTTCGATGGAGCCCGTCATGTAGGCGGCCAGACGCGCTCCGGAGGGAGTGGAGCGCGCCACCACGGCCGCCTCGCGGACTTCGGGATGACTGGAGAGGACCGCCGCGATCTCCCCGGGCTCGATGCGGAAGCCTCGGATCTTCACCTGATCGTCCACCCGGCCGGCGAATTCGAGGCGGCCGTCCGCAAGCCAGCGGCCGAGGTCGCCCGTCCGATAGAGCCGCTCTCCATGGGGCGCGGGCACGAAGCGCTCGGCGGTCAGGTCCGGACGGTTCAGATAGCCCCGCGCCACTCCCGCTCCTCCCAGGTAGACCTCGCCGGTCACGCCCGGAGGCATCGGATGCATCTTGCCGTCGAGGATCCAGATCCGCACCCCGCGGATCGGGCGGCCGATGGTCAGCTCGGCCGAATCGCGCAGCGCGCAGGCGCTCGCCACGACGGTGTTCTCGGTGGGGCCGTAGGTGTCCAGCACGGTCAGGCGGTTTCCTCCGGCAGCCAGCCAGTCTCCCATCGGGCCGGGCAGCGCCCTTTCTCCCGCGATGATGAGCAGCCGCAGCGCCGGCGGCAGGGGCACGCCCGCGGCGAGAGCCGGGGCCAGCTCATGACCGTAGGCGGTGGGCAGATCGAGCACCGTGATGCCCAGCTCCCGGCAGCGGGCGAGGAAGTGCGACGGCGAGGCGATCATCTCGTCGTCCCGCAGCACCAGGGTCGCCCCCGAGGTCAGGCAGGTGAAGATCTCCTCGACGCTGATGTCGAAGCTCAGGGGCGCGAACTGCAGCACCCGGTCTCCCGGCGCGAAGCCGTAGAGATCGAGACAGGTGGTGACGAAGCGGCTCAGGGAGGCGTGCTCGACCACCACGCCCTTGGGCGTGCCGGTGGAGCCCGAGGTGTAGAGGACGTAGGCCATGTTGTGGAGGTCCGGGCCCTTACCCCCCGACTTGCTGAGGAGCTCATTGTCCAGCACCAACACGTCAATCGGCAGCTCAGGCAGGCGCGCGGCCCCGGACGGGCTGGCCACCGCGAGCCAGGCTCCCGACTCCTCGACGAGGCGGGCGAGGCGGACGGGCGGCAGCGCGGGATCGAGGGGCAGGTAGGCGGCGCCGGCCCTCAGGATGCCCAGAAGCGCCACGATCTGTCCGGGGGAGCGCTCCATCGCGAGCCCTACTACCGTTTCCGGACCCGCGCCCCGCCGGCGCAGTTCCGCGGCCAGGCCGTCCGCCCGCTGGACCAGCTCCGCGTAGGTGAGCCACTCGTCCCCCATCTCCAGGGCCGCTGCATCCGGCGTGCGCGCCGCCTGGATCGAGATCCGCTCGGGCACGGTCAGCAAGTCTTCCGCCGCCTGGGCCGGAGCCCCCGTGCCCCACTCCCGCAGAAGCTGGTGGCGCTCTCCATCTTCGAGCAACGGCAGGCCGGAGAGACGCGCTCCGGGATCGGCGACGGCGGCGGCGAGCAGCGTGGCGAGCTGGCGGGAGAGGCGGACCGCAGTCGTGCGATCGAAGAGGTCCGTGGCGTACTTGATCCAGCCGGAGATCGAACCTCCCTCCTCCCAGATCCAGAGGGCCAGGTCGCCGGGGATGCGGTCGGTCTCGGCCGCGGCGAGAGACCGGATGGTCAGCCCCCGCGCCGCGCAGGCCGGAAGCGCGAAGTTCTGGACGCCGAAGAGCACCTGGAAGAGCGGCGTGCGCGAAAGGTCGCGCTCCAGCTCCAGCGCTTCCAGCAGGCGCTCGAAGGGCAGCTCCTGGTGCTCGAACGCTTCCAGGGTGCTCTCCCGGACGCGCGCCAGCAGGCCGCGGACGTCCGGGTCTCCCGCGAGGTCCACGGGCAGCGCCAGGGTGTTCACGAAGAGGCCCAGCAGGTGCTCCAGGGCCTCGCGGCGGCGGTTGGCCACAAAGGTGCCGACGTTGAAATCGTCCTGCCCCGCATGGCGGGCGAGCAGCGCAGACCAGGCCGCGAGCCCGGCCATGAAGAGGGTGACGCCCTCGCGGGCGGCGAACGCACGGAGGTCCGGAAGAAGCTCCAGGGGGACCAGAGCGCCGCGCGAGGACTGCACCGCAGGCCGCGGCCGGTCGGTAGGCAGCGCCAGGGTGCGGGACACTCCGTCGAGCCGCGATCTCCAGAATTCCACCTGAGCCTCGGCGGCCGGCCCGGCCAGCCACTCGCGCTGCCAGGCGGCGTAGTCGGCGTACTGGACCGGCAGCTCCGGCAGGATCGAGCCGCCATGGAGCGCGGCCAGCTCGCGGGTGAAGACTCCCAGGGACCAGCCGTCGAACACGATGTGATGGACGGCGAGCAGAAGCCGATGCTTCTCCTCTCCCAGCCGCAGCAGGGTGAGCCGCAGCAGGGGTCCCCGGGCGAGATCGAAGGGCCGATCCTCCGCCTCCAGCCGGAGAGCCTCCTGTGCGCGGAGAGCTTCGGGGAGAGCGGAGAGATCCACGCCCGGCAGGGAGAGAGAGGCGGGGCCCACGATGGCGACCGGCCGGCCTCTCTTGGACGGGAAGGTGGTGCGCAGCACTTCGTGACGGCGGACGATCTCCGCCAGCGCACCTTCGAGAGCCGCGGGATCGAGGCGGCCTTCCAGGTCCAGGGACAGCGGCAGAGTGTACGCCGGATCTCCCGGATCGAGCTGCATCAGGAACCACTGCCGGAGCTGCGAGGCGGATAGCGGCAGGTCGCCCTCGCGGGGGATCGGGACCAGCGGCGGCTCGGCGGATACCGGGGCCTCGGCGTCCAGGGCTGCTGCCAGGCCGGCCACGGTAGGAGCCTGGAAGAGCGTGCGGAGGTGCACTTCGATCCCGAACGACTCGCGCAGCCGCGCAATGAGCTGGGTGGCCAGGAGGGAGTGGCCTCCCAGGTCGAAGAAGCTGTCATGGATCCCGATGCGCTCGATGCCCAGGACCTCCCGCCAGATCGCCAGGAGGCGCTCTTCGGCTGGTCTCGTGGCGACATTGGCGGCGTCCTCGGAGCCCTCCCTGCGCGGAGCCGGCAGGGCACGGCGGTCGAGCTTGCCGTTGGCGGTAACCGGCAGCTCGTCGAGGGTGACGAAGGCGGAAGGAATCATGTAGTCGGGCAGGGTCCGGCGGAGATAAGTGGAGAGATCGAAGGGGTTGCGGGAGACCACGTAGGCCACGAGGCGGTCTTCACGCACAACCACCGCAGCCTCCCGGACGTCGGGATGGCGGGCGAGAGTCGCCTCGATCTCTCCCAGCTCGATGCGGAAGCCCCGGATCTTCACCTGATGGTCGACACGGCCGAGGAACTCCAGGTTGCCATCCGGGAGATACCGGGCGCGATCGCCGGTGCGATAAAGGCGCGCGCACGCTCCAGGGTCGGGGAGGAAGGATGCCGCGGTCAGGTCCGGCTGGCCCGCGTAGCCTACGCAGAGGCAGTCGCCGCCGATGTAGAGGTCGCCCGGCACACCGATGGGACAAGGCTCCAAGGCAGTGTCCAGGACATGGTAGCGGGCGTTCGCAATGGGCCGGCCGTACGGAATGCTCGGCCAGCGCGGGTCCACCTCCGCGATCGGATACCAGTTGGACCAGACCGTGGCCTCGGTCGCGCCGCCCAGGCTGATCACCCGCGCGGCGGGAAAGGCCGTCCGCACCCGGTCCGGCAAGGTCACCGGGATCCAGTCGCCCGACAGCATCACCAGGCGCAGCCGGCTCTCCTCCTCGGGAACAGAGGGGAACAGCGGCGCGAGCTGCACCAGGGCCGCGGGCGCCGAGTCCCAGATCGTCACCCGGGGCAGCAGCCGCACCAGCTCCCCGGGGTCGCGCAGCTCGTCTTCGGAAGCCACGTGGATCGAGCCGCCCGCGGCGAGCATGCCGAAGAGGTCCCACACCGACAGGTCGAAGGCGAGCGAGGTAACGAAGAGGACGCGGTCCTGCGGCCCGACCCCGAACGCCGGGTTGAGCCACTGGATCAGGTTCGCCACCGGCCGGTGCTGGACCGCGATCCCCTTGGGCCGGCCGGTCGATCCCGAGGTATGGATGACATAGGCCACGCTCTCCGGCGAAGCCGCCACCGGCAGGCGCTCGGCCCGGCAACGCTCCACGTGCCAGCCGGTCCACAGGCGCTTGCGCCGGCGGGGGCGCCCCTCTCCCGCCCTCAGCACCACGTCATACCGGAACCGCAGCTCGTTCTCGAACCCCTCCTCCCGGTGGAAGACCGAGACCTCGGCAGGCAGCCCGCGGAACCACTCCTCGTCCAGGCTCAGCACCTTGCCCCGGGCGTGATGCCGGGCATCCGGCACGTCGGCCACGAGCACCGCGCCGCCAGGCGCGAGCTTCGCGAGTGCCTCCCTCAGCACCCGGTCGAGATACCGCCGGCCTGGGAAGAACTGGATCGTGCTGGCCAGAAGAATCAAATCGAAGCTCCCCTGCAGCTCGTCGATCTCGTGCGCGAAGCCAGTGCGCAGCTCCACGTCCATGCCGTGCCGGCGGGCGTGCTCGCGGTTGCGCTCCTGGGTGAGCGGCGAAGGGTCGAGACCCACGCAGCGGCAGCCCCGCGCCACCATCTCCCAGAAGAGGAGGCCGGAGCCGTTGCCGATCTCCAGCACCCGGGCGCCGGGACGCAGCCACGGCCCGGCCAGGGCGAGCACGCGGTCCCGGTACTCGTCCACCTCGGCCTCGGAGAACGGCAGGCCGGTGAGGCTGCTGACGAAGCCGCCGGCCGTGACCCGGTCCACGGCGCTCTCGGCCAGATGGTCGAACAGGGTGCGCACGGCGTCGGCGTCCAGCGGCTCAGACGGTGGCTCGGGCTCCAGGACGTC
>DATLNC010000255.1:0-5324 GCA_035536935.1 Thermoanaerobaculia bacterium | reverse complement strand
GTCGGTGTGGCGCGCGGGCAGGTAATGGAGCTGGCTCTGCGTGCCCTGCAGGTAGCCCTTGCCCACGAGGGCGCCCGAGCCGACCGCGATCTTGCTCTGCCGCACCTGGTAGCCCGCGCCGAGCGGATCGCTCTCCGGCTGGAGGAAGGTAAGGACGCGCTGGCGTTGGTAGCCCTGCATGCCGAAGGTCCAGACGCCGGCGCCGAGCACGACGACCAGGACCGCGGCCGTGATGAGCAGCCGCGAACGGATGCCGGCCACCAGGAGCATGCCGGCGATCAGCGGCGCGAACATGGCCGCGCCGCCCATGTCCGGCTCGATCGCCACCAGGACCATGGGGGCCGCCACGATCGCCACCGCCATGAAGATCTGCGGCAGGTCGAGAACGCGGCGGTTCAGGCCCGCCAGGTAGCGGGCCACGAGCAACCCTGTCGCGAGCTTCGCGAACTCCGAGGGCTGGAACTGGAACGGCCCGATCTGCAGCCAGTTCGCGGCGCCGCCGCGCTCGACGCCCATGAAGAGCACCAGCACCAGCGATGCGAGCCCCACGACATAGAGCACCAGAGATAGATCGAGAAGGATGTGGTAATCGATGCTCACCACGATCAGCAGCAGGACGAACCCGATCCCCACCCAGAGCGCCTGCCGCGGCAGGTAGTCGACCGGCATCTCGGCGCTCGCGCTGTGCACGGTGAGCAGACCGATGGCGGCCAGGAGCAGGGCCGACAGGGTCAGGCCCAGGTCCACCGAGGAGAGCAGCCGCAGCCGCGGCTTCTCCTCAGCGATTGGCAGGATGCTGGAGATCGACCTTGAAGTACTTTGCATGGAGAGCCTGCGCGATGGGAGCCGCCGACCTGGATCCCGAGCCGCCGTGCTCGGCGAAGACCGATACGACGATCTCCGGGTTCTGGGCGGGAGCGAACGAGGTGAACCAGGCGTGGTCCCGGTACTTGAACGGAAGGGCCTTGGCATCGGTGCGGGCGGACTGCGCGATGACCTGCACGGTGCCGGTCTTGCCCGCCATTTCGGCGCCCGGAACGCGGGCGGAGTTGTAGGCCGTGCCCCCGGGCTCGTTGACCACGGCCCAGAGGCCCTCGTGCACGATGCGGATGGCGTTCTCGTCGAGAGCCACGCGCTCGGGCTCGGGGAGCTCCGCACCCTTGATCAGGTGCGGGATCACCTTGCGGCCGCCGTTGGCCACGATGGCGGTCATCTCGGCCATCTGGAGCGGCGTCATCAGCACCGGTCCCTGGCCGATCGAGACCGAGATGGTCTCGCCGGGGTACCACTTCATGCCGCGGACCTTGAGCGCCCACTCCGGATCGGGCACGAGCCCCTTCTTCTCCCCCTGGATGTCGACGCCGGTGATAGAGCCGAGCCCGAGCAACCGTGAGAACTGGGCGATGCGCTCGATGCCCATGCGCTGGCCGAGGCTGTAGAAGTAGACGTCGCAGGAGTGCATGAGAGCGCCGCGAGCGGCGAGGGTGCCGTGCCCCCCCTTCTTCCAGCAGCGGAAGTAGCGGCCGTAGAAGCTGGCTCCGCCGCCGCACGAAGTACTGGTGTGCTCGTTGACCAGCCCCTCGGTCAGCCCGGCCGCGGCCATGACGATCTTGAACGTCGAGCCCGGCGAGTAGGTGTTCTGGATCGCCCGGTTCTGGAGCGGATGGTTGGGGTCCTCGATCAGGGCCTGCCAATCCTTCTTCTGCAGCCGGCGCGCGAACAGGTTCGGGTTGAACGACGGCGAGGAGACCAGGGCCAGGATCTCGCCGCTCCTGGGGTCCATGGCCACGATCGAGCCGACCTTCTCCGGGCCGGTCAACCAGCGCGCCGCCTCCTGCTGGAGATCCAGGTCGATGGTCAAGACCAGGTTCGTGCCCGGAACCGCCTCCCGCCGCCCATACTCGTCGAGGAGACGGCCGCGGCTGTCCACGACCACGGCCCGCTCGCCGTCCGTGCCGCGCAGAATGCGGTCGTAGGTCTGCTCGATGCCCTTCTTGCCCACCAGGTCGCCCGGCTCGTAGAGCCCTTGCGCCGACTCGATCTCCTTCTCGGTTGCCTCGCCCAGGTAGCCGAGGACGTGCGCGGTCTGCTCGCGATGGCGGTAAAGGCGAAGGTGCTGGACCTCGACCTCGAACTCGGGGTACTCGAGCCCTGCCACGCCGAGGCGCGCCACCTGGGAGAGCGTCAGGTTCTCGGCCAGGAGCACCGGCTTGAAGTCGGGGATGGCGGCGTAGCCCGCCATGAGAGTCTGCAGCTCGGGGAGCGGCCGGCCCAGCACTCCGGCCGCGAACGCCAGCGCGCCGGGCAGGTCCTGGGCCCGGCTCCGGTCCACCATCAGGTTGTAGCTCGGGATGTTCTCGACCAGCAGCCGGCCCTTGCGGTCATAGATCAGGCCGCGGGGCGCCTGGATCGGCAGCTTGCGCAGGCGGTTGTTCTCGGCCAGCTCGCGGTAGTAATCCCCCTGGACGAGCTGGACGAACCAGAAGCCGACGGCGATGAGCACGAGCATGCCCGTCACCAGCCGGCTCAAGAGCTTGAGGCGGAAGACCAGATCCTCGCGATGCTCGCGGACAACCTGCATACGTCCGGTCCTAACCTAAGAAACGCAACCGGCTCATCCGGTTGCGGCGACGGGACTCGGCGCCCTGCCGCCACTGGCCGCCGGCGATGTAGAGGATCATGCCGAGCACCCCGCACAGCGCCGCCTTGAGCGCCACTCCGAGGGGCGTGGGGAGCTGCGGGTCGGGCAGCAGCATGACCATCAGGCCGACCACGATCGCCTCCTGCAGCGCGGCCGCGAAGCTCACCACCGCCAGCACCCCGGTGACCCGCTGAATGACCAGGCGCTGGGCCAGCCGGGCCGCGCTGTAGCCTACGATGGTATCAGCGAAACCAAAGAGTCCGAAGGGGTTGTTGGTCAGCGTGTCGTGCACCAGGCCGACCAGCATCCCGGCGAAAAGGCTGGCCAGGGAGTTTCCTCCCAGCCCATAGAGCACGACCACGACGAGGAACACGTCGAGGGGCCGCGCCAGCTCCGGCCAGAGCTGCATCAGGCCGAGGTGGAACAGCACGGCGGCGGCGAGGCCGGCGAGAAACTTAAGGGCGGGCACCGGGCACGGCCTCCTTGATCTCGGGCGGTATCGGCAAATGGTCGAGCAGGTAGACCTGGTCCAGAGCTCCCAGGTCCACCGCGGTGGCGACATGGATGCGGTGGAAGAGCTGGCCGCCGCTCTCGACCTTGACCACGGTCCCGATCGGGATACCGCGCGGGTAGACGCCGTCGATGCCCGCGGTCAGCACCCGGTCGCCGGGCTTTACGTCGGCCTGGCGCGGCACGTAATCGAGCTCGAGGCCGCCCTGGCCCAGGCCGCTGCCGCGCACCACTCCCTGCCGGCGGGTGCGGAGGAGCATGGCTCCCACGCTCGCGGCGCGGTCGGTGATGAGCTGGACCTTGGAATAGGGGCCCGCCACCGTGACCACCCGGCCCACCAGCCCCGAGGAGGAGAGCACCGGCTGGTTCGGCCGCGCCGGCCTGTCCCCGGTGTAGATCACCAGGGTGCGCAGCCAGGAGGCATGGTCCACGTAGACCACGTCCGCGACGCGGATGTCGCCGACCGGAGGAGTGGTGTACTCGACAGCGGCGCCGAGCCGGCGCATGTCGTTCTCGAGATCGGAGAGCTGGAGGAGCCGCAGGCGCAGCTCCTCGTTGTCGCGGCGCAGCCGGGCGTTCTCTTCCTGGAGGCTGCCGCGCAGGCGCAGCCCCTCGCGGAACTCGCCCAGATTGGAGGGGACCGATGTGACCGTGCGCGCGGCGGGTCCGAGGAAGCGCAGGCCGACCGACTCCATCCACGTGTCGCCGGCCTGGGCACCCCTCACCGCGAGGTAGACGAGCTGGGCGACCAGCACGACGATCAGCACCCAGCCGGTGCGGCGCTCGTCCACGTTCTGCCTCGGACCTGCTCCGCCTCAGAAAGGCGCTAGCGGATCGACACCTTGCGCAGCAGGTCGATGTCGGAGAGCACCTTGCCCGTGCCGAGCACGACCGAGGCCAGCGGATCTTCGGCGAGGACGACCGGCAGGCCGGTCTCGTCGCGGAGCCTCTGGTCCAGATTGCGCAGCAGGGCGCCGCCGCCGGAGAGCACGATGCCCTTGTCCATGATGTCGGCGGACAGCTCGGGCGGCGTGCGCTCGAGCGCCCTGCGCACCGCCTCGACGATCGTGGCCACCGTTTCGGCGAGGGATTCGCGGATCTCCTCGTCCGTGATGGTCAGGGTCTTGGGCACGCCCTCCACGAGGTCGCGGCCCTTGATCTCCATCTTGAGCTCCTCCTTGAGAGGATAGGCGGAGCCCAGGTCGATCTTGATCTGCTCGGCGGTGCGCTCGCCGATGAGCAGGTTGTACTTGCGCTTCAGGTACTGGATGATCGCGACGTCCATCTCGTTGCCCGCGATGCGCACCGACCGGCTGTAGACCGTGCCGGCCAGCGAGATCACCGCCACGTCCGTGGTGCCGCCGCCGATGTCCACGATCATGTTGCCCGAGGGCTCGGTGATCGGCAGGCCGGCGCCGATGGCGGCCATCATGGCCTGCTCGACCAGGAAGACCTCGGAGGCGCCGGCGCGCATGGCCGAGTCGCGCACCGCGCGCTTCTCCACCTGCGTGATCTCCGACGGCACGCCGATGACGATCCGCGGATGGACGTACATCTTCCGTCCGTGGGCCTTTTTGATGAAGTACTCGAGCATCCGTTCCGTCACCTCGAAGTCGGCGATGACGCCGTCCTTCATCGGGCGGATCGACTCGATGTTGCCCGGCGTGCGGCCGAGCATCTCCTTGGCTTCGCTCCCGACCGCTTCGATGCGGTTGGTGAGCTTGTTGATGACGACGACGGACGGCTCGCGGACGACGATGCCCTGGCCGGTGGCGTACACCAGGGTGTTGGCAGTGCCGAGGTCGATGGCGAGGTCTTTCGAAAAGTACCTGAGCAGCGAGGCGAGGGGCATCTGGACTTGGAATCCTTTTGACTTGACGGGCCGGCGGCGCAGACGCCCGGCGGCAGAGTTACGGCTCTTTACGGCGAACGGCTACGACATTCTACGGGTTTTCTACGGATTTTCGACGAACACGCGATGCCTGCGGGAAGTTTGGTTCCCCCAACTGTCGCGCGCCCGGATCTCGATGAAGCTCCAACCCTCCTTCTCGAGTTGGACCGTCTTCATGAAGGACCCGTCCGCGGCGACCTTGACCTGCTCTCCGTTGATCTCGACCTGGGCTCCAGGATCGCTGTTCCCGGCGACGATGAAGATACTACCGTAGGATTTCAC
>DATLNC010000254.1:0-2414 GCA_035536935.1 Thermoanaerobaculia bacterium | reverse complement strand
GCGCTCCATCTCCGCCGCCTTCTGGAAGACGAGCAGCGCGGCGATCGCTTCCCGGTGGATGTCCCGGGACCTGAAGATGGGGAGCATCTCCTCGGCCAGGCGCCGCATCTCGGTGCTCCGGCCCTGGCGGGCGTAGATGTTGGCCAGGTCGAGGCAAAGGAGGGCCGCGTCGAACCCGAGCTCGTGCTCGACCAGTTCCTTCCGCACGCCGCGCAGGAGCTCCTCGGCTTCCGCGAACTGTCCGAGGGCGATGCCGATCTTCCCCTCCAGCCAGCACAGGCGCAGGAGGCTCATCCGGTCTCCGACCCGATGATAGAGAGGACGCGCGCTCTCGAGGAGGCGCCGGGCTTCGTCGTACCGCCCGCTCTCCGCCAGGAAGAGGATCAGGTTGTGCTGCGCCGCGACGAGGAGGCGCGAGTCCGTGGCCGGATCGACGTCCCGGATTCCCTCCGTCAGGTGGCGGATGGCCGCATCCGGATCGTTGGCGACGCCCAGCAGGAAGCCCCGCATGACCAACGCCTTGCCGCACAACTGGGAGTCGCCGCACTTGCGGCCGATCACGAGGACGCGGTCGAGAAGCCGGAAAGCCTCGCGGAAGCGCTGCTGATTGCCGTGCAGCGAGGACTTGAGAAGGAGGACGTGCGCCTTCTCCAGCGGGTCCCCGGTGCCCTTCTTGAGCAGACGGTCGGCCTTGGCGAAGCTCGCCTCGGCCTCCTGGAAGTCGCCGCGGATCCGCTGCGCGTTGCCGAGGCCCGCCCAGGCCCGCGCGCCGAGGTCGTTCACCCGCGACTCGCCATAGATCGCGGCGGGCATGCGCAGCGAGATCTCCAGGCCCAGCTTCGCGAGGTCGAGGGCGCGGGCCGGCTCCTGGAAGCCGCTCTCGCGCGCCGTGTCCAGGAGCAGCTCGCAAAAGGCCCAGGTGAGATACCGGGAGTCGGTGGTCGCCAGGAGCCATTGACGCTCGAACGGCTCGGCCAGGATCTCGCTCAGCAGCCCCGGCGCGGCGGCCCGCTCGGCGGCGAAGGAGGCATGACGCCGCTCGGTCTCCCGCCAGGCCAGGGAGAAAGCCGTCCCGTAGTCGAACCCCTGCGCCTCGCGCGACGGCGCGGCTCCCCGCCGGCGGGCCGGCGGCAGGTACCGGGAGGCCGTGCGGCAGCAGCTCTCGCAACGGGCGAGGAGATGCCGGACGATCTCACGGTTCCGGCTGCGGGAGAGCCGGCCACGTCCGAAGGTCGAAAGGAGGGTTGAATCCGGATGTTTATCCATCATCTATCCATCATCCATCCTGGGGCTCGCCCTGGGGCTCCCGGGTGTCGAAGCCGACGGCCAGGAGCTGACGGGTGAGAGCCGCGAGACAACGGTTGGTGACCTTGCGGATGCTGGAGGTCCGGTAGCCCATCTGCTCCGCCACCTCGGTGGGACCGTAGCCAAGGCCGTACCGCAGCTTCAGGAGCGACCGGCAGCGGGTCGAGAGGCGAGCCAGGACGCGGTTGAGGTCGAAGGTCAGCTCGGCCTTCTCCTGGTCCGGAGGCTGCGGGACCGCCAGCAGGTCCAGGATCGCCGTGTCGACCGCCTCGCAGAGGCTGCCCCGGCGCTTGCGCCAGTACATGATGCACTTCTTCTTGACGGTGCCGATCAGCCAGCTCTCGGGACTGCGGATCTTGTCCCACTTGTAGAGGAGGGTGAGCTGCGCGTCCTGGAGAATATCCTCCGCGTCTTCCGGAGGGATCTCGAAATTTCTGAGAACGCGCTCCAGGCGAGGACGCGAGTTCTTCAACAGTATGTTGAGCGATTCCCGCAGTTCAGGATGATCAAGAGTTGCCATAACAAGTATGTCTGCCGTCGACAGTTGCCTAGGCTAACACCCGATTCGCGCCCTGTCCAGATGAATGGAGATCCCCGGCTGGTGGCGGGGCACGGAACGCAAGACTGGTAAGATGCGCACCAGAATGGGCGTCTTCTTCCTGTTTCTGCTCGCCACGACCCTGGGGTCCCTGTCGACCCTCTATTGGATTCCCGAGGAGGACCTTGGCCGCGGGTACTTCCAGATGAACGCCCTGGTCATCCTGGGCCTGCTGTCGCTCGCCGCGTCGGTGGTGGCGCTGCATCCGTTCCGACCCTTCGGCGGCCAGCCCGGACCGGGCATCGCGGCGCTCGCGGCGGCCCTCGTGGGGGCTTTCCTCTACTACGCCGCGATCTGGCAGGAACGGTGGCAGCTCTGCCGCTGGCCCCTGACGCTGTCGCTCGCCGGCTGCGCCGCGGCCCTCCTCCTCGCCGGCCCGAACCTCGTCGCCGCCTTCACTCCCCTGCCCCACCGCGGCGGCCTGCTGGCGGCGAACCTGCTCGCCTCCGCGCTGCTGCTCGGCTGGTCGCTGATCACCATGCTGCTGGGCCACTGGTACCTGGTGGCGCCG
>DATLNC010000253.1:0-9389 GCA_035536935.1 Thermoanaerobaculia bacterium | reverse complement strand
CACGTTTCTTGAGGCAAGTCTCCCCCTCTCCCGGGGCGGGCGTGCTCGGGGGACCGGGAGAGGGGGCCGGGGGGTGAGGGCTCCGGAATGCTAGACTCACCGGCCGTCATGACCGCCAAAAAGCGCACCGCTCTCCTTCTTCTCCTCCTGCTCGCTCTCTCCCCGTCCCGCCTGCTGCCGCAGGCCGGCGTTCCCTCGGGCGGCCCGTCGCCGCTGGAGCCGCCGTCCACCGGGGGCGTGCCGGCCGTGGACCGGGCGCTCGCCCGGCTCTCCACCCACAAGCGCCTGCTGGTGATCGCGGCCCATCCGGACGACGAGGACACGGCGCTGCTCACGCTGGTGGCGCGGGGGATGGGAGGCGAGTCCGCCTACCTCTCGCTCAGCCGCGGCGAAGGCGGGCAGAACCTGATCGGCCCCGAGCTGGGAGTCGGCCTCGGCCTGATCCGCACCCGCGAGCTCCTCGCCGCCCGCGGCGTGGACGGCGGCCGGCAATTCTTCACCCGGGCCTACGACTTCGGCTACACCCGCTCGCTCGAAGAGACCCTCCGCCTCTGGCCGAAAGAGGTCCTCCTGGAAGACGCCGTGCGGGTCATCCGCCGCTTCCGGCCGCAGGTGGTGGTCTCGATCTTCCCGGGCCAGCCGCATCCGAACCACGGCCAGCACCAGGCCGCCGGAGTGACCGCGCACGAGGCATTCCCCCTGGCCGGCGATCCCGACGCCCTGCCCCAGCTCCGGGAAGAAGGGCTCCTCCCCTGGACGCCGCAGGTCCTCTACCGCTCCGGCTTCCGCGACACGACGGCCAGCGCGATCCCGGTCTCCGTCGCCGGGGTCGATCCCCTGGCCGGGAAGTCGCTCTACCAGATCGCCTCGGCCAGCCGCAGCATGCACCGCTCCCAGGACATGGGACGCCTGCAGGAGCTGGGACCGCAGGAGACCCGCGTGATCCCCGAATCCGGTTCGCCAACCGACGCGAAGGAGCTCTTCGCCGGGGTCGACACCCGCCTGTCGGCCATCGCCAATACCGCGACCGTGCCGGACGCCGAGCGCCGCAAACATGCCGGGGACCATTTGGATGCGGCGCAAGTCGTGGCCGAGCGCACCCGCGCGTCCCTCAACCCGGCGCGGCTCGGCGAGTCCGTGCCCGGCTTCCTCGAAATCCTCGAGCACCTGCGCGCCGCCCAGGGCTATCTCGACCGTCCCGAAGAGCGTCCGGCCGCGGACCTGATCGCGGAAAAGATCGACATCGCCGAAACCGGGCTGGCCGCGGCAGCCGGCATCGCCCTCGATGCCACGACCGAGCGCGAGACGCTGATCCCCGGCGAGACCTTCCCGGTGCAGGCGGTCCTCTGGAACAGCGGCGCGCGGGACCTGGCCAAAGCCACGGTCGAGCTGCTGCCCCAGGCATCCCAGGGCGCCGCGGCCCAGGACCCTGCGGCCGGAGCGCTCGCGAAGTGGGAGCTTCAGGCCACCGCGCCTTCCTCAATCACGACGCCCTACTTCCTGAGGAAGCCGCTCAAGGGCGGCCTCTACGACTGGTCGGAAGCACAGCCCGCAGAAAAAGGCGAGCCCTTCGAAACGCCGCCGTTCCTCGCCCGCTTCTCCTTCGCCATCGAAGGAGTGCCCGTCGAGATCGAGCGCGAGGTGGTCCACCGGCACCCCGATCAGGCATTCGGCGAGATCCGCCGTCCGCTGCGCGTGGTGCCGAAGGTGGAAGTGGCCGTCGCCGACGAGCTGCTGGTCTGGCCGCTCGCGCGCAAGGAGCCGCGCAAGCTCCAGGTGGCGCTGACCTCCCACGCCAGGGAAGCGGTCAGCGGCCGGCTGGAAGGTGGTCTCTCGGGTGGGGGGCAAGGCTGGGCGCCGGTCGCGCCGGTGCCGTTCACCCTGGAGCCCGGGGAAGAGAAGACGGTCGAAGTCAGCCTGAAGCCCGCGGCCCGTCCCGACCAGGGTATCGCCCAGGGGAAATACCGCGTCCAGCTTGCCGCGGTGCTCGAGGACGGCGAACGCTTCGGCCTCTCCGCGCCGGTCGTGGACTACCCGCACATCCGGCCCACGCCGAACCCCGAGCCCGCCGAAGTGGCGATCCACGCGGCGGACGTGAAGCTGCCCCCCTTGAAGAAGGTCGGCTACGTGCGCGGAGCCTCGGACCGGGTGCCCGAGTTCCTGCTCCAGGTGGGAGTGCCGCTGGCGCTCCTCGGCCCGCACGAGCTGCTCGAAGGGGATCTCTCCGGGTACGACGCGATCGTGGTGGGGAGCCGGGCCTACGAGACCGACCCGGCGCTCGCCCGCGCCAACCACCGCCTGCTCGACTACGCCCGCAACGGCGGCCTGGTGATCGTCCAATACCAGCAATACCCCTACGTGGAAGGCAAGTTCGCGCCCTTCACGGTGGAGATCGCCCGTCCGCACGACCGGGTGACGGACGAAACCGCGGCGGCGACCCTGCTCGACCCGGCGCATCCGATCTTCACCACGCCGAACCGGATCGGCCCCCAGGACTGGGAAGGCTGGGTCCAGGAGCGCGGCCTCTACTTCCTCCACACCTGGGACCCCGCCTTCGTGCCGCTGCTCGCCTTCACCGATCCGGACCAGCCCGAGACGAAAGGCGGCCTGCTGGTGGCGAAGCTCGGCAAGGGCCACTACGTCTACACGGGCCTCGCCTTCTTCCGGCAGCTCCCCGCCGGGGTGCCGGGGGCTTACCGGCTGTTCGCGAACCTGCTCGCGCTATAGGCCCGTCCCGTCTGTGCAGGGGCCGATCTCGCCCGCGAGTTTCATGTAGGGGCGGCTCTTGTGGCCGCCCTCCGGAAGGGCACCCACAAGAGGTGCCCCAACAGAGGGATGCCCCATCTTTTCCGGCGTGACGCGGCCCCGGCGCACACACAATCCCCAAGGGGCAGGGGCGGGCCCGCGCGCCAAACGGGTCTCGCCTTCTTCCGGCAGCTCCCCGCCGGGGTGCCGGGGGCTTACCGGCTGTTCGCGAACCTGCTCGCGCTGCGGTAGCAGGGCGAGCGCAGATCTATACCTTGCGCACGGGTCCGGGGTACCCGGCCAGTGCCGAGTCGGTGGTGAGAAGGGTAATGCCCTCGCTGAGGGCCTGGGACAGCAGCAGGCGGTCAAAAGGATCCTTGTGCAAAGGGGGCAGACCATCAATGTTCACCGCGTGCTGGCTGGTGATGGGAAGCTCTAGATAGCCATTGTCGAGCAACCCTCGGCGCAGCAGGCGAGGCTCGACACGGAAGTCTTCCCGGCCCAGGGAGCTCTTGATGGCAACCTCCCACAGGCTTGCGGCGCTGAAGACAAGCTCGTTCTGCGGGTCATTCAGGAGCTTGCGAGCCGACTTGGAGAGGCGCTCGGGCTGGCCGGCCGCCCAAAGCAGGAGCTGGGTGTCCAGCAGGAGCTTCACTCGCCGCTTCCGAAAAGGGCTGTGATCTCGGCTTCGCCCATACAGTTGAAATCTTCGGGCACGGCGATCTCGCCCGAGAGGAAGCCCAGCCGTTGCGGCGTCGGGGGGGCATCCAGCGCTGACACCTTTACCAGCGGCTTGCCCGCCTTGGCAATGACGAATGCTTCACCTTTGACAGCCTGATCGACCAGCTTCGAAAGCTGGGTCTTGGCTTCATGAATGTTGACGGTGACCATATCGACCTCCGGGGACTAAGCTGATCGGACTAAGTCTAATTGTTCGCCCCTCGTCCGTCAATCAGTTATCCCCAAGGGGCAGGGGCGGGCCCGCGCGCCAAACGGGCCCGTGCCCCCTGTCTTGGGGTCCATCGAATGTCAGAGAACCCGGGTCCTCGCCTGACCGCCTGACTGCTTCGGGCCGAGGATCCGCCTGATCTCGCTGCTCGCCCCTACACCTTCCGGCGGACGCTGTCGGGGTCGAGGATCCGCTTGAGCTTGCCGAGCAGCAGCTTCTGGTCGTAGGTGTGGGCCGTCGAGACGAACAGCGTGTCGTCGTCGGCCACCATGCCGGTGATCTCCTCCCACTCCTGGGTTTTCAAGGCCGCGGCGACAGCCCGGGCCGCCCCCGGATAGCAGAGGATCACCGTCAGGTAGGGTCCGGACGGGATCACCTTCTTGATGAAGTCGTCGACCCTTTGCATCGCCCTGTCGTCCCGGTCCCAGGTCGGAATCTGGTACCGGCCGTTGACGCGGATGATGGCCAGGTCCTTGAGGTCGCGGCTGACGCTCGACTTGCTGGCCTCGATCCTCCGCGCCTCGAGCTGGAGCAGGAGATCGTCCAGGCTCTCGATCCGGTCGTGGCCGTTGAGGATGTTCAGGATCTCCTTGCGGCGCCGCGTCTGATCCTCCCGAGTCTTCGGCATGATTGCTCCCCCCAAACGTTTTGCAGGAGTCTACCGTAGGAATCTCCAGTTGGCAAGGACAAAGGGCTTGACACGGGCAGTTCGACTCATCTAGTCTTTGCACAACGTAGTCGCAGTACGAGTTCCCAAGGCAGCAATCCGCCGGCGCCATTGAGGCGCCGGACGGTTTCACCCCGAGAGGGGAAAGGAGGCAGTATGGCCGGAGTTCCGGATTACATGAAGAAGGTCGTGGGTTGGGATCGGACCACGACGCAGATCACCGAGCGCGACGCGGCGCTCGAGCATCTGAACGCTCACCGGGCCCAGTTGGAGGGCATCAGCCAGCAGTATAAGGACAAGAGCACGGAGTATCTCGACGCCTCGGCGGCCAAGTTGCGGCTCAGCGGGGAGATGCGGAACCTGTTCCGCCTGGGGGAGACGCTGGTTCACTTCCTGCGCACGGGGGTCCGGCAGCACTACGGTGTGGACAGCCAGGAGCTGATCGCCTTCGGCCTGACGCCGACCAGCCGTCGTACCGGCGCCGTCAAGCCGCCGGCCGAGCAGGTGGCCGATCCGGTACCGTCTCCTGATTCTGCGAAGTAGCCTTCTCGCACAGGGGGGCGCGCTGCCGAGCGCCCCCCTTCTTTTTCTCCCGCCTCAACCGCCGATTTGGATTCGAAGCTCTATAAAAAAATTTAGCCCTATGCGGCGCCGATCTGGCGCGCTGGATTTAAATCCAGAGGTCTGAAAGGCAATCTGGCACGTTGCCACGGGTTTTAGGGGTCTGCAAGGCAATTTGGCACGTCGAATTTTTCTACAGAGGTCTGCAAGGCGTTTTGGCACGGCCGTTTTTCCTCTTAGCCCGCTCGCGGGCAATCTGGCACGTCAAAAATTTTGGCAGAGGTCCAAAAGGCAATTTGGCTCGTTGGCGGGAAATCCGGCGGGCTGGGGACGTGCTGAGAGGTCTTCCCGGCCTCGGGAAAGCTCGCGAACCGAGCCCCGGAGCTGATCTGCTGTACTTCTCGACGCGTGACCCGCATTTCTGAGGCACCCTTCTCTCTGAAGGCAGGCTTCGGGGGCAATGCCGCCCTTCCGGAGGCCGGCCTTCGAGGAGGTCTCCTCCATGCTTCGACGCATCGCCGTGCTCGCCCTGCTGCTGGGCATCCTGCCCGCGGTCTCCCACGCCCTGCCCAGGGGCCCGGGGTCGGACGCTCCAGCCGTCGTCCGCTCCGCCGAAGGCTGGCTCGCCCAGCTCGGCCGACTCCTCGGAGGCGCTTGGACCCGGGTGACGGAGAACACCGGCATGTCGATCGACCCCGACGGGAAGCCTCAGTCCCTGCCGCAAGGCCCGTCCGCCGACACCGGGAAGTCTATCGACCCGAACGGCTGATCTCCTGCCGGGACCGGCTTCGGAAGCCGGTCCCGACTTTTTTCCGGAAAAGTGTCCCGAATTACCCTCCAGCGGCAACCTTATATCTAGAGACGTTCTTCGACGCGGAGGCGAGGACATGGGAGAGCGGCATCTTTCGCTGGAAACGATGGCCAGATGGCTGACCGGACGGCTGGAGCAGGACGACATGTTGCGCGAGGTCGTACCGCATCACCTGGAGCAGTGCCCCGGCTGCCGCGAGGCGTACGGGGAGCTCCAGAAGCTCAAGGAAGAGGTCGGACACTGGGACGAGGAAGTGGCGCTCCTGGAGAGCCGCGAGGCGCCGGAGCTGGCCGTGCGGCTGGAAGGCACGCCGGACGAGAGGCGGGACGACCTGCTCGACGACGACGAGACCCTGCACACCTGGGGGCTCTGCCAGCTCCTCCTGAACCGGAGCCTCGCCGCCGTCCGCCGCGATCCGGGGGAGGCGTTCGATCTCGCGGACCGGGCGGTGCGGCTGACCGCGCACCTCGGGCCCACCTACGATCCGCAATGGGTGCTCGGCCTCCGCGCCCGGGCGCTGGCTGTCCGCGCCAACGCCCGCCGGGTGCTGGCCGAACTGCGCGGCGCCGACGCCGACTTCCGCAAGGCATGGACCTGCCTGTCGCGTAGCGCCATGGAAGGCTCCCGGGTGGAAGCCGAGATCCTCGACCTCGAAAGCTCGCTCCGCCGGGACCAGCGCCGGTTCGAAGAGGCGCGCCAGAAGGCCGACCGCGCCCTCGACCTCTACAAGGAGAATGAAGACGCCCATGGCGTCGGCAAGGTCTTCCTCCAGAAGGCCAAGATCCTGGAGGAGAGCAACGATCAGGAAGGAGCGATCGAGCTGCTCCGGCGACCCCTCGACTGGATCGACCCCGAGCGCGAGCCGCAGCTTTATGCCTCCGCAAGGTACAACCTCCTCTGCTGCCTTAGCGATGCCGGCCGCTTCGAAGAGGCCGAGAGCCTGCTTCCCGAGGTGCGGTACCTGCTCCGCAAGACGGCTCAGCCGCTTGACTTGGTGCGCCTGCGCTGGGAAGAGGGAAGCCTCGCCTTCGAGCGAGGCCGCCCGGACGAGGCGGAAGCCGCCTTCCGCGAGGTCCACCAACAGTTCCTGGACTTGAAGATGGACATCAACGCCGCGCTGGTAGCGCTCGATCTTGCGGTCCTGCTGTCGGAGCAGGGAAGGACACAGGAGCTCAAAGCGCTGGCGCTCGACCTGCTAGCCGCCTTCGAATCGAGGGAGATCCACCGCGAGTCCACGGCGGTCCTGATCCTCTTCCAGCGGGCCTGCGAAGAAGAGCGGCTGACGGCCGAGCTGGCCCGCCAGTTCGCGTCGCTTTTGCGGAAGGGAAAGGGCTAAGACAGCTTCGGGCCAGAGCCGGACCCTGGGAGCGCCGGCGTCCCGCCGGCTTGTGGTGGCTCCCTTTCCCGGGTAAGATCGTCTCGAAGCGAGCAGGGCGTAACGCCCAGAGGGGTCCATGCAGCACGCCTACCGGGACGACGAGATGGAGATCGTAGGACCGATGACGGCGAAGGAGTACTTCGCCGAGGCTCTGCGTGCGTCGGACAAGCCGCGGGACGCTCGCAAAGCCGAGCTCATCGACGGAGTCCTGATCCTGTTCCCATCGCCCCTCGACATCCACGAGCGCCTTTACGTCTTCCTCCTCCGCCTGCTCGGCGAGTACGCCGAGCGTTTCGATCTCGGAGAGGTCCGCGGTTCCAGGTCGGCGGTCAAGCTTGCCGAGGACCAGATCTACCAGCCGGACGTCCTTTTTGTCTCCCGGGACCGGCTTTCCCTCTTCGAGCGGCAGGGGATTTTCGGGCCTCCCGACCTGGTAGTCGAGATCCTGTCCAGGTCCACCGCCAGCTACGACCGGGGCGCCAAGCTCCGCACGTATGACCGCGCGGGTGTCCGCGAGGTCTGGCTCGTCGACCCCGCCGGGCCGGAGGGTACGCAGATCCTCCAGCGTCAAGGCTTGCGGCTCCAGCCCGTGACGCCCGGGCCCGACGGCTTGATCGACTCGCTCGCGCTCCCCGGCTTCCGCCTCCGTCTCGACTGGCTCTGGCCGGAAGGCCGGTTCATCCCCGTGCGGCAAGCTATCGACTCGATGGGCTCCTGAGCGCCGGCTGGCCCTTTCAAGAGGGTTAGATGGTTCGGTTTTGGGCTCGTGTGAGACACTGCCGGTATTCGAGGGCTTCTGGAACATCCTCAAACTGCAGCAGTTCCCCTGCCAACTCAGCGAGATGCGCCTTCACTTCCGAAGGGGTTGCGCGGAAAAACTCTCGTCGGCGATTGACGATATTGACGCGCAGCTCAGCAAGTCGCTCATGCATGGCCGTTTCAATTCCCACGGCGTCCTTAGAGAAGAACAGAGCATGAATATCGAAATTGAATGGGACCGAAGCGTCGCTCAACTCACGGATTCTATCCATAGGATCGAGTCGGCGGGTCATGCCGACCTTCACCATCCGCTCACCAAACGAGCCGATATTCGAGATCACATATACGTATCCTGCGCGAATGTTCGCGGCTCGATAGTCCACATCTTCGATTGCCCGCTGCACGTCATCTAGCTGGCCTCGCAGGCGCGCGGCGCCAGCCTCGTCTCCCTTCGCGACTAGCGCGTCAAGCGCGTTGACGTAGTGCTGGCGTTCCTTTTCGAGACGCGCACGTTCCCGCTCGATCTCCTGCGCAACCTTGCGCTCCTCTCGCAGGCGCTCCCGTTCCATCCGCTCGGCCTCTTTCTCTTCCGCTTGCTTCTGCAAGAAATCCGCGGTGAGTTCGAGCTCTCGCACGCGCAATTGGAGGTATGGCGCGGAAATCCGTATCTGCATCGTCTTGCCAAGACGCTCAATGGTGTCAGCGACCTTTTTGAGGCGCTCGACTGCCGCAGCTAGCTTGTAGGGCTTGAGGCCTCGCACGAGATTGTCCGCCTCAGCATTGAATGCCCGCAGCATCAGTTTTGAAAAATCACGAACCATCGCGCGGCCCTGTGTGACCGAGCCATTCACCGTCCAACTCGTAGTTGCCTGCACGGCACCGCCGTCCTTGCGCGTCATGGCCTTGATTCTGTCTTCGATTCCCGCAAGCTCCCTCGCATAGGCTACGGTATCAGTCAACGGATGCCGATACCGGTATATGCCCGCTTCTTGGAGAAGTGCTAGATCCTCGGTATCGACAATTGCCTTACGCGCTTCTTCGAGTTGTAGTCTAAGCGCTTGAACAGTTGTCGCCACTGCCGAGCGCTCCTGTTCAAGCCGCGAAGTCTGCCCGGCAATCTCGCGTTCGAGGCTGGCTCGCCTCGCTTCGAGTTCCAAAACTGGAAGGATGCCCAGCGTTTCTATTCGCTTATTCACCTCGTCGAGTTGGGCGCGGAGTTCTTGAGTCTCGGTGAGGAGTGCCCGCGCCAACTTGCGAGCGCCAAACCAAGGGACGGTTGAGGGCAACTGCTCGTCGGCTGACATGATCGACCTCCTCCCGCTTCATGGCGGTAATCGAGCGCCAAAGTAGATATAGTAGATGGCGTCGATTCTACCTTAATCCAGGCTCTTGGTAATTCTGCGCGGTTGATCGGTAGCAGGCAGCAACCCTAGAGAAGGGGAAAGGGCCCGTCGACACAAGAGGCGCACCAGATTAGGAGATTAGGTGCCAACCGAATAGAGAGAAGGGCGAGGGAGAA
>DATLNC010000252.1:0-2925 GCA_035536935.1 Thermoanaerobaculia bacterium | reverse complement strand
TATCGCCCCCTCCGGGGGCGAGTTTCTGGTTGTTGCGTCAGCCAGCCCCCGGATGGGGGGTGTACTTTTCTAGCCTGGGGTTTCAACCCCAGGCGGGCTGGTCGGCTGCCACACCGGAACCAGATCCCCCCATTCCCCTTCTAATTCAACCGAGGGAGCGCTCCCGGACACCAACTTCGCCGCAAGGCGAAGGATTCATTCACCTGTCGGTGAAAGGGAGACCTCCATGCATGAAGCCAAGTTCCTTTCGTCGCTCGGCCTGGCGGAGATGAGCGCCATCGGGGTGGCCGTGGTCTTCACCCTGGTCCTCCTCTCCATCCTGTCCCTTTCGGTGTCGGCCGAGCGGCTGATCACCTTCCGGCGGGCCCGGCGCCAGTCGCTGGAGTTCGCGCGCATCCTCGCCCAGAAACCGGAGAGGGAGCAGGAGGACTGGCTGCGCGAGGCGGTCGAAGCCGCGGGCCGCTTCCCGCACAGCCATCTCGCCCGGGTGGTCTCGGCCGGCCTCCTCACCTGGCAGCAGAAGAGCGCCCGCGGCTCGCTGCCGGCCGAGGCGGTCATCGAGGCGTCGGCGCGGGCGGTGGAGCGCTCCAGCATGGTCACGCTCGCCCGCTTCAAGCGCGGCATCGGAACCCTGGCCACGATTGCCACGATCTCCCCGTTCGTCGGGCTCTTCGGCACGGTCGTGGGGATCATCCACGCCTTCCGGGCCATCGCCGGCAATGGCGGAGCCGGCGGCTTCTCGACGGTTTCGTCCGGCATCGCGGAAGCCCTGGTGACGACCGCCCTCGGCATCCTCGTCGCCATCCCGGCGGCGTGGATGTTCAATTACCTGACGGAGCGGATCGAGCGGCTGCGGGTCGAGATGGAGAGCTCGTCGGCCGAGCTGATGGAGTTCTTCCTGGAGATGGGGGAGTAGGACGGGCGTACGTCTTTCTGTGTCGCCAAAAATCCTGTCGCGCAACGCAGAGAGATTTTTGGCGACGCACAGCTTCCAGCGGCAACACAGAGAGCTATCCTGCGACGTAAAGAAGCTCTGTGCCGCACAAAAGACCGTTTCGCAACCTGAAAACTCTCTGTGTTGCGGAGCGCCCGGTTTGGCGACGTAGAGAGATTTTTGGCGACGCAGAAAGTTTCTGTGTCGCAGCCAAAGTTTTTCGGCAACACAGGAAATCTCTGTGTTGCCAAAAAATCCTCCGCGTGGACCGCGGGCCGTTCCTTCTGATATTTTCGGCGCAGATCCAGAAGGAGCCAGAGATGGGTTCGAACCTGCCGGTCGGCGAGATGCTCGCGCGCCTGGAGAGGAAGATCGCGCATCACAAGGAACAGGGAGAGGTGCACGCGCGGCAGGAAGCTGTCCACGCGGAGCAGCGGGCGCTGCACGAGGCGGAGCACCGCAAGGCGGCGGAGCGTTACGAGGCGCTGAAGGCGGCTTCGGCGGCGGCGGGCGAGCTCGTCGTGGACGTCAGGCCGACGCTGCCGGCCGCGCTGCCCAGAGAGGTGGCGAGCGGCGGCTGGCACTGGATCGCCAAGCTGATGGAGCTGGTGATCGAGACCAAGGCTCCCGGCGAGGCCTTCAGCGCCACGTCGCTCATCCACGAGATCTACGGGCAGTGGGGCCCGCAGCTCCGCCATGAGATCGATCCGCGCAGCGCCGCGGTCACGCTGCGCCGCTGGGCGGCCGAGGGCCTTCTCGAGATCGTCCGCAAGGGGCGGGCACACCACGAGGGGCTGTACACGAAGCCGCGCGAAGTTCCGATAAAGTAGCCGCCTTTGGAGGGATAGCGGATGGAGCGCAAGATCGAGGGCTGGCACAGCCCGAACCTGGGGAAGGACATGCCCATCGTCTCGTACGGCAGCTGGGGGCGCCCGGTGCTCCTGTACCCTACGGCGGCGGCCGACTTCCTGGAAAATGAACGTTTCGGATTGATCGGAGCCGCCACGCCGGCGATCGAAGCCGGGCGGGTCCGGATCTTTTCGATCGACAGCATCAACAATCAGTCGTGGATGGACCGCGGGCTGCCCGTGCACGAGCAGGCGCGGCGGCAGGCTCTCTACTCGCGCTACATCGAGGACGAGGTCGTGCCCTACATCCGCGGCGCCTGCCAGACCGCGGACATCCGGGTCGCCACCGCCGGCGCCAGCTTCGGAGCCTTCCACGCGGCTAACGCGCTGTTCCGCCGGCCCGACCTCTTCGACGGGGTCATCGCCATGAGCGGCTTTTACGACCTGGGGCCGGACTATCTGCATGGTTACAGCGACGACAACGCATTCTTCAACAATCCGGCCTGGTACCTGCCGGGGCTCGAAGGGGACAGCCTCCAGAAGCTGCAGACCGCGTGCAAGATCCTCATCCTCACCGGCCAGGGCGCGTACGAGGCGCCGGATGCCTCCAGGTCCCTCGCGAAACTCCTCAACAGCAAGGCGATTCCGCACTTCCTGGACGTCTGGGGCCATGACGTGGCCCACGACTGGCCGTGGTGGCTCAAGATGCTCCCGTATGCCATCGACCTGATGGGCTGGTGACGTGTAGAGTCGGGGTGTGCACCCCCGCAGGTTGAAGTGGCCGCCCTGGCTGGCGGCGTGGCTTCTGGCCCTCCTCGCAGCCGGCATTTCCTCCGCCGAGCAGCTGCCGATCCGCGCCTATGGCATCGAGGACGGCCTCGCCGGCGACACGATCACCGACATCGTCCAGGACGACCGGGGCTACCTCTGGATCGCCACGACCGACGGCGTGAGCCGTTTCGACGGCGGGCGGTTCACCACCTACGGCAGCGCGGACGGGCTGCCGCATGCCCGCGTCCATGCCCTGCTGGAAGGGCGCGACGGCACCTGGTGGATCGCCACGCACAGCGGCCTCGCCCGGTTCCTCCCCGACCGGCCCGCGGGGAGCCCCGCCTTCGAAAGGGTCGCGCTCGGTTCAGCCAT
>DATLNC010000251.1:0-8761 GCA_035536935.1 Thermoanaerobaculia bacterium | reverse complement strand
GGATCTCATGGCTCGGGGGGAAAAACCCGGGGGAGAGCACGCCCTCCCCCGGGACACCATCCACATCTTCGCCACCTGCTTCCTCTGGGAAGAGGTCTGCTACCTGCGGTGGCGCATCCACAACTTCGGCCCGGACCCCGTCGAGCTGCGGCTGGAGCTGCGGTTCGGCGCCGATTATGCGGACGTCTTCGAGGTGCGCGGCACACCCCGGTCCGAGCGGGGCACCCTGATCGACCCCTTCAAGGAGCACGCTTCCGTCGCGCTCGGCTATCGCGGGCTGGACGGCGCCGTCCGCCGTACCCGGCTGAGCTTCTCGCCGGATCCCGAGGAGATGACCGGCGCGGCGGCCTCCTTCCTGGCCGACCTGCCCCCGCGGGGCGAGGCCACCTGGACCGTGACCGTGGGCTTCCAGACCGGCAACCGCGAGCCCCTCGTCTACAGCTTCGAGGAAGCGCTGGAGCGCTCCGGCGCGCAGCTCGAGGCCCGCCGCCTGGGCTCGGCCTCGATCCACTCCTCCAACGAGCGCTTCGACGACTGGGCGGAACGCTCGGTCTCCGATCTCCACATGCTGATCACGGAGACCACCCGCGGGCCGTATCCCTACGCGGGCATCCCCTGGTTCAGCACGGCTTTCGGCCGCGACGGGCTGTGGACCGCCCTGGAGACGCTCTGGCTCGACCCGGCGCCGTCCCGCGGGGTGCTGTCGTACCTCGCCGCCACCCAGGCCCATCGGGTAGACCCCGCGAACGACGCCGAGCCGGGCAAGATCCTCCACGAGACACGCCTGGGCGAGATGGCGGCGCTCGGCGAGATCCCCTTCGGACGGTACTACGGCAGCGTGGATGCCACGCCCCTGTTCGTGGTCCTCGCCGGCGCCTACCTGCAGCGCACCGCGGACCGCGCCTTCATCGAGTCGCTCTGGCCGCACGTGGAACGGGCGCTGGAGTGGATCGACGTCTACGGCGATCTCGACGGCGACGGCTTCGTGGAGTACGCGCGGCGCTCCCCGACAGGGCTGGTCCACCAGGGATGGAAGGACTCAGGCGGCTCGATCTGCCACGCGGACGGCAGTTTGGCCGAGGGGCCGATCGCGCTCTGCGAGGTCCAGGGCTACGTCTATGCCGCCTATCGGGCAGCCGCGAAGCTGGCCGCCGCGCTCGGGCTCTCCGAGCGGGCCGAAAAGCTGGAGCGGCAGGCGCGGGACTTCCAGCAGGACTTCGAGCAGGCCTTCTGGGTCGAAGAGATCGGCACCTACGCCCTGGCCCTGGACGGCGAGAAGAAGCCCTGCGCCGTGCGCAGCTCCAACGCCGGCCATTGCCTGTTCACCGGGATCGCGTCGCCGGCGCATGCCCGGCAGGTGGCCGAGACCCTGATGGCCGACACGTCGTTCTCCCGCTGGGGCATCCGCACCCTCGACGCCCGGGAAGTGCGCTACAACCCGCTCTCCTATCACCGCGGCTCGATCTGGCCGCATGACAACGCCATCATCGCCCAGGGGCTGTCGCGCTACGGCTTCAAAGGGATGGCGGTGCAGGTGATGTCCGCCCTCTACGACGCGGTGCTCCACTTCGACCTGGAGCGGATGCCCGAGCTCTTCTGCGGCTTCCACCGCCGGCCGTACGAGGGGCCGACGCGCTATCCCGTGGCCTGCGCTCCCCAGGCGTGGTCCGCGGCCTCGGTCTTCCTTCTCCTCCAGGCCTGCCTGGGGCTGGAGATCGACGCGCCCGGAGGCCGCATCCTCCTGCAGAGGCCCGAGCTGCCCGACTTCTTCGGCACCCTCCGCATCCGCAACCTGAACGTGGGCGAGGCCTCCGTCGACCTGATCCTGGAGCGCCACACCCTCGACGTGAGCCTCCACCTCGAGCGCCGGGACGGCGACATCGAGGTCGTGATGATCAAGTAGCTTCTAACCTCCGGCTGTAACATCCGGGGACTTGAGCCGTATAGTCTGCTATGACTATCGCACAGGCTGGCGAATCGATTCCCCGGAAGCCGCTCCGGCTCTGGCCCGGCGTGCTCGCCGCGGTGCTGCTTCTGCTGGTCAGGTTTGTCCTCCCTGCCGTTGCACCCGAAACCGTGATGTATGCGGTGATCGGGGGACTCGCCTGCGGGCTGGTTGTCGTCGTCTGGTGGGCGTTCTTCAGCCGGGCGCCTCGGTCCGAGCGCCTGGGCACCATCCTCCTGATGATCGTCGCGATGGTCGCGACGTCGCGCATCCTCCACGAGTCGATCGCGGGGGGGATGATGGGGCTGATGTTCCCCGTGTACGCCATCCCGCTCCTGAGCGTCGCTCTCGTCGCCTCGGTGGTGGCCAGCCGCCGCCTCTCCGACGGATCTCGGCGCGCGGCGATGGCCGCGACCATCCTCCTTGCCTGCGGGGCGTGGGCGCTCGTACGGACCGGTGGCATTACCGGGGAAGCCGATTCGGATCTCCATTGGCGATGGTCGAAGACTCCCGAAGAGCGGCTTCTGGCTCAGGCCGGCGACGAGCCGGCGGCGGTTCCTGCAACCCCGGCAGTAGCGGAGCCCCCTGAGGCACCGCTCGTGGCCCAGGCTGCCGACGAGCCGGCTCCGGTAGCAGTGGAAACTCCCGAGAAACCGCTCGCAGCCCAAGCCGCGGTACCTCCGGCGACTCCGGCAGAACCGAAGGTGGGAGCCGACTGGCCCGGCTTTCGCGGACCCGAGCGCGACGGCATCGTCCGCGGCGTGCGGATCGCGACCGACTGGTCTGCGTCGCCGCCGGTCGAGCTGTGGCGCCGGCCGATCGGACCGGGCTGGTCGTCCTTCGCGGTCCACGGCAACCTCTTCTACACCCAGGAGCAGCGCGGTGAGGACGAGGTCGTCACCTGCTACAACGTGACCTCCGGCGAGCCGGTATGGCGACACCGCGACGCGGCCCGGTTCTATGAGTCGAATGGCGGCGCCGGTCCGCGCGCGACGCCTACCCTCAGCAACGGTCACGTCTACACATTTGGTGCGACCGGAATCCTGAACGCTCTCGACGCCGAGGATGGCGCGGTCGTGTGGTCGCGCAACCCGGCGTCCGACACCGGCACGGAAGTCCCGGGCTGGGGCTTCGCGAGCTCGCCGTTGGTGGTCGACGACCTCGTCATCGTCGCCACCGGCGGCAAGCTCGCCGCCTACGACCTCGCCACCGGCGAGCCGCGCTGGTACGGCCCGGCCGCCGGCGGTGGCTACAGCTCGCCGCATCTGGTGACGATCGATGGAGTCGAGCAGGTCCTGCTGCTGAGCACAGCCGGCGCGACCAGCGTCGCGCTGTCCGATGGCAAGCAGCTATGGCAGCACCCGTGGCAGGCAGGCACCCGCATCGTGCAGCCCGCCATGACCGCGAACGGCGATGTCCTGATCGGCGCCAACGAGGGAATCGGCCGCATCGCGCTCGCGCACGGACCCGGCAAATGGACTGTCCAGGAGCGCTGGACCTCGATCGGGCTGAAGCCTTACTTCAACGACTTCGTCGTTCACAAGGGCCATGCCTTCGGCTTCGACGGCGTCATGCTCGCGTGCATCGACCTCGAGACCGGCAAGCGCACGTGGAAGGGCGGACGCTACGGCCATGGCCAGCTCGTCCTCTTGCCCGACCAGGACTTGCTGCTGGTGCTGTCCGAGCAGGGTGAGCTGGCGCTGGTCGAGGCGACCCCCGACGAGTTCACGGAGCTCGCGCGAATCCCGGCGATCGAGGGCAAGACCTGGAACCACCCGGTACTGGCCGGCGACGTCCTGCTGGTCCGCAACGACCAGGAGATGGTCGCGTTCCGGCTGGCCCTGAAGTAACGTACGATCCCCCCATGCCGACCCGCTACCTCGACGACGAGACCCCGGTCGTCCAGTTCGATCCCCTGCTGGAAGTCTCCCCCTTCGTGCTCTTCCGCCGCATCAAGGAGGGCGAGGCCCCTTTGATCGTCGACGTCCGGCCCGAGCCTGGACGGCTCACTCTTTACGGCGCCATCCCCTACCCCGGCCCCGACTGGTCGCCGCCCCAGGATCGCGACGTGGTGCTCTTCGACGAAGACGGCTCCATCGCGATCGAAGGAGCCCGCCACATGCAGTCGGCGGGCTATCCCCGCGTCAAAGCGCTGTTCGGCGGCTTGGAGCTCTACAAGTTCTCGCTCGATCCTGAGGTGATCGGCCAGGAGACGTATCTGGTCCGTCAAGATACCGGCATCAGCACCGAGTGAAGGGCAGCCGCGAAACGCTCACCCGCGAGACGGGCGTCTCGATGCTCTCGGACGATCCGAGCGGCGGCGGCGGTCATGGCGCTGCGTTCCTCGTGTGAAGCGGCGAGCGCGCGACGGATCGCCGCCTCGAGCGTCACGGGATCGCTCGGCGCAATGAGCCATCCGCTGACACCGTCCGCAATGACGCTCGGGATGTCTCCAACCGTGGTGGCCAGCACCGGGACTTCGAAAGCCATCCCTTCGAGGACGGTGCGCGGCATCGACTCGCGGTCGCTGGCGCAGACCAGGAGATCCGCCATCCCCAGCCAGCGATAGGCCTCCGCGCCCATCGGCTCGATGAACACGCGATCCCGAAGACCCCGCGCGGCAACGAACTGCTCGACCGCTTCCGAGACCGGGTTGCGGCGCGAGCCGACCAGAGCCAGGTGAAGGTCGGGTTGCTCGGCGGCAAGATTGGCGAACGCCTGCACCAGTAGCGGCGTTCCTTTGAGCGCAACGATCAGGCCCAATCCCAGCACCAGCCTCGCACCCTTGGGCAGGCCGCATGCCCGGCGCGCGGACGCGCGATCGAAGGCGGCCCGGAAACGCTCGATTGCCGCGATGTCGATCGCTCCCGGGATGGTCAACAGGCGCTCGGGTGGTGCCCTCTCGAGGTATTCACGGCGGCAGGAATCCGAGTCGAAGACGATCAGCGGGCAACGGCGCAGCGCCTCGTTCGTCTGCCCGATCGCGTAGGCGGGCCAGTTCAGCGCAACGAACGGCGAAAGGTGACGGGGGGAGGCCGGCTGCTCGTAGATCAGCCAGAGGCTGGGCAGGCCCAACCTTTCGGCCAGGTCGATGCCCGGGCTCGCCGCGATCGTACTTGCCAGCACCACGTCGAAGCCCTGCGGCCGGCACCACATCGCCAGCTCGGCGATCTTGCCCTCGTAGAGGATGGCGTTGGGTTGGATCAAGGAGCCGGTGACATGACAAGGGATGCCGATGGACTCGAAATCATGACAGAGCGCGCCATCGCTGGGGCTGACGACCACTGCCTCGGCCGTCCCCTCCGCGATGAGCTTGCGCAGGCGCTCGAGCAAGATCAACTGGCTTCCGCCTCGATCGAGATTGTGAATGACGGCAAGGATTTTCAATCGTCCGTCCGTGCGGCGAGGGGGCGCCGGTTGCCGGTCGAGCAAGAGCTCGAGACGGCGGCGCAGCTCGCCACGGCGGTGGTCCTCGGCGAGATCGCGTGGCGCGCGCGGCGGGACACCATCGTCAATGGTAATGGTCGCGTTGCCGATGGAGACCCGCGCCCCACTCCTCGCATGAGCCACGGCTTCGATGCGTAGCGATCGCCGGCCGGCTGCGATGGCGTGGAAATCAAGCAGGCACTCCCAGCCCGCGAAAACCAGGCTCGGATCGCCCAAGGCGCCGGCCACGTCGAGCCGCGGCAGGCCGAGGCGTGCCCGGCCTACGAGCTTTCCGTCGACCTCGATGTCGACAGGCACTGAACCTCGATCGTCGGTGGCCCAGCCGAGAACCTGGAAGATTTGCCGGCCGACGGTAGTCCCCGTTCGCGGCGCATCGAGGAAGCCGCGCAGCGTTCCCGAGGCGGGTGAGCCCGCTCGGCGGGGATCGACAGGGGTCAATGGAAAGCCTTGCACAATTGGCCCATTCTAATCGCTAGGCGAGCACGGGGATGATTACGGACGACGGCATCGAGCGGTTTGTGAGCATGCGCCTCCTACTCCTGCCTGGTGGAGATCCACCACGTTGTGCCTCCCGCATCCTTCACGCCGCCCCGCTTGTCTTCGTCCTCCTTCTTCACCGGTTCCTGCAGCGATTCGCTCCCGCTTCAAGAGCGCTCCTGTATGTCGCATCCACGTCGCTGACGTACACATGCACGTGTAAGGGTATGGGTTTCAACCCCACGTAAGCGTATCCCCAAAAAACTCCAGAGCCCTGGAAGGGCGCAGGCATGGCCAGGGACGCCAGCGGAGCACAGTTCTCTCAGTGAGTTACTCGCGGCGCCGGTTCGAGTTGTCCATATCCGACATGATGAGCCAGCGCCCGTCCGCGCCCTTGCGCAGGGTCAGCGTGAACTTCCCGATGTCGGGCTTCCCGGCCGTATCGGTGTACCCGCCGATGATGTAACCCACCCCGCCCTCGGCCGCGTAGGCGATGGCGCGCAGCGACAGCGGCCCCCCGTGACCGGTGTAGTACTTCTGGATCGCCGCCCGGCCGCGTACCGGTGTACTCCCATTTGGCAACACAAATCCGTCTGCGGCGAAAAGCCCCGCCAGCGCCGCCGGATCCTTCTTCGACCACGCCGCTTCGTAGTCCGTCAACACTCGCGCCAGTTCCGGGGGCAGACTCACGGACGGCTCGGCTGCGGGCGCCTCCTGCTGGCCAGCCGCCGAGGCCGCCACCAGCAAGGTTACGATCAGGAGCGCTCTGACTGAATTATTGTCGACGAAGCGTCGAAGCCGGCCGACGTATCTGACAGGTATCTCCTGCGCCTCATGCCATGCCTCCAAGGAAGGGACCATCGTTCTGTGGACAGGAATGAAATCGGATTTCGAAGTGTAGAACAGAATCGCTTCTGCACCGACTTTGACACCCGTAAGCTTTGCCCATTGCAGAACACCATTTGGCAGGTTGAGTCCCTCCTCTGTAATGGCACCCTCCACCTTTGTGTCCGGAGCAGGGCGGGCCGTCGCGAGCCACCAATGCCACCAGATCCGGTGAAGGAACATAGCGGCGATCAGGCATATGCCCGCCAGCGCGAGAAGAAAACCATCTGGAGACGGGCGGCTCGCTATACTCAAGCCTGCCAAGAAAACGCCGAAGATAAGGAGGAAGAATCGCAAGAACGCATTACCTCGAAGGTAGAGGCGGCGGATGTCTTCTACAACAGAAGGGGTAAGGGAACCACTGAACTGGATCAAGCTCTCCTCCCTACGCTTGGGGTGTCGCCTCTATAATAGGTAACCATCAGAGAGGCGCCGAGGTTGGCAATCCGTGCCAACGTGTCAGTCCGAACAGTGAAACGTGAGGACCCTTCGGACGGCCGCAACTCGTAACCGACATCAAACTGCTTGCGTGCGGCAGTCCAAAGGCGACGGCCGGCCGGCGATAAGCTCTCGACAACTCTGCACAAGGCGTGAATCGCCGTGTCCGGGTTTTTATAGGAACGCGAGCTCTCGAGTACGAGGAGAAATCGTCGCGCCTTCGATGCCGGGCCGGAGTGAAGCACAACCACGCGCTTCCCCATCTCGGTGGCAAGCAGATCAAGCTTCGATGCAGACTCGATTTCCAAGTCCACGTTGACAAAGTGTGGTGGCATGCCCAATGATGTTTATCGTTGTGAGATCGGTCAAGACGACCGCCTTACGTTCGCATCCCGTCCGGCACAGGTACCGGGCGCGTGCTTTCACCTCCAGTATAGGGCACTCCCCTAAAACTCGGATCGCCGACGCCAACCCTTACTGCCGCCGTTGCTTCCTTCATACCGATAGGTACGGAGGAAGCAAATGGCTCTGGTGGTAGTACTCACCGTCGAATTTGTAGAGGAAGAGCGTGGACTCCCAGGCGGATTCCTGGATGACGACCATCAGGTCACGATAGCCCTTGGTGTGAAGTCCCCGAACACTCCCGTGGCACATTACCGGCTAGGAGTCGATGCGGGCTCGGGCCTGAACCTCGGCCACGGCTTGCGGGCTGAGGGTCACATCTGCCGCTCCGGCAATCCCCGTGAAAGGCGGCTCCGCGGACAGCGCGCGCTCGATCGTCAATCGGATTACCTCCGGCGCGACCGCCGCTCGCTGCCTCAGGCCCACGCCTCCATCCTCGCGCGGTGTCCGGAGGTGGTCGTAGTCGAGGGTGAACGCCAGTTGTTGGGCTCTGTCCCCTCGGCGGAAGGCGTCCTCAGTGACGACGACCACCTCGACGCCCCAGTCCTGTCCGTTGGCGCGCCAGTGGTAGACGCGTCCCTCGACGGAGATCTTCCGCCAGCCTTTTCTGGGTACCGCCATAGGGAGAGAGCGTATCCCAGCAGGACGTTATGCTGCACGAAGGGCTGCGGTAGGGTCCCTCCCTGTAAGGGGATTGACGCCCCTCCTCGACACCGCAAGGATGAAAGGTAGAATAGGGGCATGGACTTGACTGCGCATCAAGAGGAAGTGCTCAAGAGTGAGCTTCAGCCCTATGACGTTGACTACTATAGGGTTGACCAAGTGACCGAAGACCCGGATGTCTGGGAGATAACCGCCGCCGGGACCGACATCTGCGGGGCTATCAAGATGTCCATCAACGAGCTCGTAGTGCTGAAGACCCACATCCCAAACCATATCGCCGAGAGCGACGATGCGCTCCGGGCCTGGGCGGCCGCAGCGAAGCGCAGCGTCCAACCGAGTCCCTCCCTGTAGCACCCACACTGAGCAAGGACACGCCCAGACGTGGAGACCCTTCCGCGAGGCGCGGAAGTCTTTCCATGAGCGACGCGGGGATGTGATCGAACGACTCAGGGAGATCCCCGAGCGGCTCGGGTATATACCCGAGTGACTGAGATATATACCCGA
>DATLNC010000250.1:0-3478 GCA_035536935.1 Thermoanaerobaculia bacterium | reverse complement strand
GCCGCCGCAGCCGCCGATGCCGCAGCGCACCCCGAGTACATGCGGGGTGAAGTTGGCCAGGTGGTCCGCCAGGCCGGCATAGCGCCCGAAATCCGGTGTCAGCTTGAACCGGCCCCCCTTGGTGTTCAGGAATCCCCCGATCTCCCGGAACACCTGCGAGATCAGGGCGGCGAACTCCGGATGCGACGGGTCCCTCAGGATGGTGTACAGCGCCTCCGTCTTGGGCCGCATGATGCAGCGCCCGCCTCCCACCCGGCTCTTCAGGTAGCCCTTCGGAAGCTCCGGCTCCAGCTCCGCCAGCAGATCCGATTCCAGGGCGCGGTTGATCATGCAATTCTTGAGATGGCTCTCCTCGAGCATCAACCGCACGAGGTCCTCCTCGGCATCGGCGTCGGAGGCCGACCACCGCACCATCCTGGTGCCGCCGTAACAGTATTCAACATCCGGGTCCTGGACACCCGCGACCCACGCGTCACAGACTGAACTCGAGATAGTGTGAATGTCATAGCTCATTACTCAACCCCTTATGCGTGAAGGCGTTCCACTTAGGAAATGAAACGGAAATAACCGTTCTCGGAAAAGTCGAAGACCGGGCGCCGGAACCGCTCGCTGGGCAGCGGGAACCCCGCGTCGAGGTACTGCTTGAGGAAGAAGGCTTCCTGCGGCGTGCGGATGCTCAGTCCCTCGACGACCTGCTCCGGCAGCGCCGCCCCTTGTCTCGCGTGGTTGAAGAGCCGGTTCTGCAGCCCCGTGCCGTCCGGCATCCGGACCTTGGGGCGCTCGGCGATGTAGTCCGGCAGCTCGTGGCGCAGGGCCTCCCGCAGGATCCACTTCTCGACCCCGTCCCGCAGCTTGAGGTGCATGGGAACGCGGTAGGCGAAGCTGAGGAAGGCCTTGTCCAGAAAGGGGACCCGCGCCTCGACCGAGTTCATCATGCTCGACCGGTCGACCCGCTGGAGGTCCGTGCGGTGGAGGTTGGCGACCCGGTACTTCATGAGCGCCGTTTTGTCGGGGTGCTCCCGGAAGAGGTCGTAGCCGGCGAGGACCTCGTCGCTTCCCTCGCCGCAGAGCGCCACCTTCATGCCCCGTCTGTGGATCTCCCGGTATACATAGAAGCCGAGGCAGGAGTCCATGACGTCGATGCCTTCGAAGAACTCGGCCTCGTAGACCACCTTCGGAATGACCCCGACCATCTCGTCTTCGCGCAGATAGGTGATGTGCTGCGGGACCCCGAGCTCCTCGCAGTAGCGGCGCGCCACCGCGATGTCGGCGGCGCCCTCGAAGCCGATCGTGAACGCCGTGACGTTCGGGTGGTGCTTGCGGGCGTAGTGGAGCACCGCGGTGCTGTCGAGGCCGCCGCTGAAGGTGACGGCGACCGGCAGGTCGGTCTGGACGCGCTTGCGCACGGCGTCCTCGAACAGCTCGCGGAAGCGGGCGACGATCTCGTCCTCGGAAAGGTCGAGCGGCTCGTCGGAGAGGTGGAAGTAGCAGCCGACTCCCTCCTCGGCGACGAAGTGCCCGGGCTGGAGGGTCTCGATCTGGCTCGTGAAGGAAGTGAGGCTCTTCTGCTCCGAGGCGAAATACCAGGTGCCATCCACGGAGGCGTAGTAGAGCGGCTTGATCCCGATGTGATCCCGCGCCGCGAAGAACGAGCCGCTCGCCCGGTCGTAGATGACGAAAGCGAACATCCCGTCCAGCTTCTCCAGCAGACGCTCCCGGCCCCACTCCTGGTAACCGTGGATGATCACCTCGGTGTCGGTCCCGGTCCGGAACTCGCGCCCTGCGGCGGTCAGCTCCCGCTGGAGGTCCTTGAAGTTGTAGATCTCGCCGTTGAAGACGGTCCAGACGGTGCCGGAGGCGTCCGAGATCGGCTGCCGGCCGGTGTCGCGGCCCACGATCGCCAGGCGGTTGGTGCCCATGGCGAACTCGTCGTAGGCCGCGATCTCGCCGCGGTTCTCGTGGTCGCCGCGGTAGGCGATCGGCTCGAGCATTGCCGATACGAGCCGCAAATTGGCTTCAGATCCAGGAAGGTGACTGCGATGGATGATGGCAGAAATGCCGCACATTCTATGATCCCTTCAATCACTTATCGTCGAATTGGGAAGGACTGCGGTAGACCCTGAGCTCAGAGCCAACGGTTCACGGCCGCAGTCTCCGGTGCGTCCCAGACGCCTTGATCACCCGCCCCAGGCGGCGGATGGCTTCTTCGATGCGCGGCGGCGGGTTGTTCGCGAAGCTCAGCCGCAGGCAGTGCCTGGCGTGGCCACCCTCCTTGCTCGCGAACACGCTGCCCGGAGAGAAGGCCACCTGCTCCGTCTCTACCGCGGTGCGCAGCAGCACGGTGGCATCCATCTCCTGTGGCAGCTCGACCCAGACGAACATGCCGCTCGACGGCCGGTTCCAGCGCACCTCCGTCGGGAGGTGCTCCTCCAGGGCGCTCAGCATGGCGTCGCGCCGGCGGCGGTACTCGGCCCGGATCTGCTCCAGGTGCTGCGGCATGCCGCCGGCCTCCAGGAAGGCCGAGACGGTCCGGAAGCTGAACGACGGCGTGTCGAGGTCCGCCGCGTGCTTGAGCATGGACAAGCGCGGCACCAGCTCCTCGGGGACGACCGCCCAGCCGGCGCGCAGCGCCGGGGCGAGGACCTTGGAGAACGACCCCAGGTAGAAAACCCACTTTTCGTCCAGAGCCCGCAGCGGAGGCTCGGGCTTGTCGCCGTAATAGAGGAAGCCGTAGGCGTCGTCCTCCAGGATAGGCAGGCCGTACGTCCGGGCCAGTTCTACCAGGCGGTGCCGCTTCTCCACGCTCATGCTCACGCCCAGTGGGTTGTGCCCTTCCGTGATCACGTAGAGGAGGCAGGGCCGCGCGCCGCGCGCCAGGAGCGATTCCACCTGGTCCACGTCGATGCCGGTCTGCGGGTCGGTAGAGACGGTCAGGATCTCCACATCCTGGCGCTTGACCGCCAGTTGGATACCGTCGTAGACCGTCTCCTCCAGCATGACCTGGGCGCCCGGGTCGACGAGCAGCCGGCAGAGCAGGTCCATGGCCTGTTGCGAGCCCGTGGTGAGGAAGATCTGCTCCGGCTGCACTCGGACTCCCCGCATTGCCATGAGCTCCGCGACCTGCGCCTTGAGCGGCTTAAAGGGGGGCGCGTACTGGAGGGACCCAGGGTCGGTGGCGAGCAGGTGCGCGGAGGCCTCGGCCAGGGCGGTCATGGGGAACAGGTCCGCGGCTGGCAGGCCCACGGCCAGAGAGAGGATGCCGGGCCGCGTGACCAGATCCATGACCTCGCGCAGGCCCGAGAGCTGGATCTCCGCCACGGAGCGGGCGAGGCGCAGCTCTTTGTCCGGGGAGAGGGTTGGGGCTTGCAGGCTTCTGGACATGGCGGTTCTATACGAAAGGGTGCATGGGAACCACGAAGCGGGACAAGATCCGGCGGGTAGCCATGGCTACCCGCCGGATCTTGTCCCGCTTCGTGGT
>DATLNC010000249.1:0-7554 GCA_035536935.1 Thermoanaerobaculia bacterium | reverse complement strand
CCGGGTCAGACTTTGACACGGGCTATCCGCGCCATTAACACAACGACCTCGACGCCAGCCCCGGCCCTCAGCCACTCTACCCCCGTTTCATGGCTCAGGGTCGCGGCTGAAAGCCGTCGGTGGACGACTTTGACAATCGATTCACCTGTTTTCCCACCTGAAGAGCGGGGCGGGCCTGGCCGGGGCCTGCCCCGCCCACCTTACCGATCAGCTCCTGCTTCCCAGACCGGGGATCTATCCCTTCGACCCCTTGCAACGCATCGCCTGCGGAGTCCGGCCCCGTGCCTTCTGCCGCGAGCAGTCGCCGAGCTCTGCCACGGCAACGGTCGAGGCGGCATCCTTTCCCCACTCCAGGGTCAGGGCTAGGACAGGCTTGATATCCCGGGCGAAACGATTGGCCAGGGCGGGATCGGCCGCGATGCCCTCGATCTCGACCAGGTAGTCCCCCTTGCCGCCCTTCGGAGTGACACGGACGCTGCGGATCAGGCCGGCCGGGCCGCCGAACGCATAGCCGCGCGCCAGGTCTCCTGTCCAGGCGCCAGGCTCGACGGTCTGGTCGAAGAGGGCGCGGCCTTTCTGATCGGCGAGGACGATGCGCAGGCGCGCGCTCGGCAGGTCGAGCGGCGGCTTGGAGGCCAACGGGGCGCGGAGGATGCCGCTGGCGCGGAATCCGCTCCCTTTTCCCGGAAGCGGAGGCTGGCCGGGACCGGTCTCTCCCCTCCCGGGGCCGACGCCGGGCGGCAGGTTGACAGGCTCCTCGGTAACCACGATCTCGCCCTCGATCGGGCGGATCATGCGGGCGGTCACTTCGCAATGGAAACAATTGCTGCCGGGGCGATCGACGACGCAGAGCGAAGTGGAGGGCGGCTCGGCCGTGCACGGCCGCGGGCCGGAACGGCAGACCGCCATGTCACAGATCTCCTCACCATTGCACGGGTAGCCATCGTCGCAGTCGCGGTTGGAGGTGCACTCTGGCGGAGGCTCGGGCCGGGGCGACGGGCGCGTGCCCGCGACGCAAAAGCCCGCGTCATCGCAAATCTGGCCGTCACCGCAAGTGGAGTCCCTGTTGCAGAGCGGCTGGCAGATGCAGCCCCCGGAGGAGCACCGCGATACACCTTCCGGGCAGTGGAGAATCTTGCTGCAGATGAATTGCAGACAGGGTTGGGCGCCGGCGGGAGCCGCGAGGGCCACCAGGACTGCCACCAGGCCGAGAAAGCGCACAGCTACATCACGAGCAGAGACCTGCGTCGCCATTGTTGCTCCTCCTGTGTTTATGCCGAGTACGCTAGGCGCTAGGGCGGGGAGGTGTCAAGGACCCCAAGGACGCGGAAGCCTGTCCTCGAGGTCCTCGTTGACCTTAATACCGCGGTACTGACCGGTCTACGTTCAAGCTCCACTCATCGATGCCGCCAGCCAGGTTGATGGCGCGGGCGAAGCCCATCTGGCGGAGGAGCTGCACGGCCTTTGCCGAACGCATGCCGTGGTGGCAGTGCGCCACGATCGTGGCTGCCGGGTCGAGCTCGCCGAGACGGTCCTGCAGCTCGGGGAGCGGGATCAGCTTCGAGCCTTCGATGCGGGCGATGTCGTACTCCGGCGGGTTGCGGACGTCGAGGACCAGGATCTGCTCCCCCGCGTCCAGCTTCCGCTTCAGCTCCTGCACGGACATCTCGAAGTCGTCTCCCATGGTCGCGCTCTCCGGTTGCGGGGCGATGCCGCAGAATTGCTCATAATCGATCAGCTCCCGCTGCGTCGGATTTTCCGAGCAGACCGGGCACTTCGGATCCTTGCGGAGCTTCAGCTCGCGGAACTTCATCTTCAGCGCGTCGAAGAGCACCAGGCGGCCGATCAGCGGATCGCCGGCGCCCACAATCAATTTGATCACTTCGTTGGCCTGCAGCGAGCCGATGATCCCCGGCAGCACTCCGAGCACTCCGCCCTCGGCGCAGGAGGGCACCAGCCCGGGCGGCGGCGGCTCGGGGAAGAGGCAGCGGTAGCATGGCCCTTTCGCTCCCCAGAAGATCGAGACCTGGCCTTCGAAGCGAAAGATCGAGCCGTAGACGTTCGGCTTGCCGAGCATCACGCAGGCGTCGTTCACGAGATACCGCGTCGGAAAGTTGTCGGTCCCGTCCACGACGAGGTCGTAATCCTTGAAAAGATCCAGGGCGTTGGACGATTCGAGGCGGGTCTCGTGCGTGACGACCTCGATGTGCGGGTTGATCCCGCGCAGGCGCTCGGCCGCGGCTTCCGTCTTCGGCCGGCCGACGTCCTTGTCGCTGAACAGCACCTGCCGGTGGAGGTTGGACTCGTCCACCACGTCGAAGTCGACGAGGCCCAGGGTGCCCACTCCGGCCGCGGCGAGATAGAGGCCGAGCGGCGAGCCCAGGCCGCCGGTGCCGATCATCAGCACCTTGGCCGCCTTGAGCTTGCGCTGTCCGGCCGTGCCGACCTCCGGCATGATCAGGTGCCGGCTGTAGTGGCGGATTTCCGCCGCATTCAGGCTCGGCAGCGTCTCCGTCTCAGCTTCCATGATGGCCCCGCCGGCGATTGAGGGGATGATGACCAGCGTATCCCCCTGGGCGACCGGCGTCTGGGAGCTCTGCATGTGGCGCACGTCCTCGTCGTTGAGGAAGACGTTCACGAAGCTGCGCAGGGTGCCGTCGTCGGTGTAGAGATGGCGGCGCAGGTTCGGAAACTGCTCGGTGAGAGCCGTGAGGGCTTCGCCCACGGTCGCGCCTTGCACCTGCACCTCTCCCTGCTCGGAGGTGAAGCGGCGCAGCGGCGTCGGGATCTGAATCGTGATGCTCATCAAACGGCCTCCTTCTAGGCTCCGGACTGCTCGATCTTTTCTTCGTCGAACTTTTCCCGATCGTCGGCCAGGCGCCAGCTCCGGGCGTCGGCCACGCTCCCCTTTTCCACGGAGACGATCAGGTAGGACACCCCCGGCCAGGCGTGCTCGCGGTCGAACTCGCTCGGCCGCGCCGGGTGGTCCGGATGGGAGTGGTAGTAGCCCACGACGTCGAGCCCGAGCGCGCGCGCTGCCTTGTGCGCGGCCAGGACCGTGTCGGGATTGATCAGATATCGGTTGTGGCGGCTGTCGTCCCTCTCGTTGTCCGCCGCGAGCACGCTCTCCACGACGGTGGAATCGTCGAGGATACGGCCGATCAGGACACCGCAGCATTCGTCCGGATAGCTCGCCGCCGCGTGCTGCTCGGCCGCGTGCAGGTCGCGGGTCGAGATGACCAGACGGCTCATGCGCTCGATTCCTCGCGTCATTCCGTCCAGAACCTGTCGGAAAGATACTTGTCCGCGTTGTCGCAGAGGACCGTGACCACCGTGCCGGATTCCAGATTCCCGGCCACGCCCAGCGCCGCCGCCACGTTCGCCCCCGACGAGATGCCGACCAGCAATCCCGCCTCGCGGGCGAGCCTCTTCACCATCGCATAAGCCTTCTCGGTCGGGACTTCGAGCGCCTCGTCGGCCAGCGCGGGATCGTAGATGGGCGGCACGATCGCGGATGCCATGTGCTTCATTCCTTCCAATCCGTGGAACGGCGAGTCGGGCTCCATCGAGATCAGCCGTACGCCTGGCGCCTTCTCGCGCAGAAACCGTCCCACACCCATGAAGGTACCGCTGGTGCCCAGACCCGTGACGAAGTGGGTGATTTTCCCGCCGGTCTGCTCCCAGATCTCGGGGCCGGTCGTGCGGTAGTGCGAGCGCCAGTTCTCGGGGTTGGAGTACTGGTCGAGGTAGGCCCAGCGCTCCGGCTCTTCGGCGACCAGGCGGCGCGCTTCGAGGATCGCGCCGTCGCTCCCGGCCAGCGGATCGGTCATCCGCAGCTCGGCGCCGTAGGCCCGCAGGATGAGCTTGCGCTCCGGGCTCGCGCTGTCCGGCAGGCAGAGCGTCACCGGGATGCCCATCGCGGCTCCGACCATGGCGTAGGCGATCCCCGTGTTGCCGGAGGTGGCATCGAGCAGCCGCCGCCCGCCTTCGAACAGTCCCCGCCGCTGGGCATCGAGGACCATGGCCAGGCCGGGCCGGTCTTTGACCGATCCGCCGGGATTGGCGAATTCTGCCTTGGCGAACAGGCGGACCCGAGGCCGGCCGAGCAGGCCGGAGAGGTCGAGCATCGGCGTGTTGCCGATCAGCTCGAGGGGCAGAAGGGGGCGCCGCAGCGCCGCCTCGGCCGGCGGAAGGGGTAACGTGAGCGTCTCCATAACCCTCGGGGGACAAGCTAGCAGAGCCCCTGGAAGGTGTAAAGGTGACGCAGGCACTTACAATTCCAGGACGAAGGAGGAGACTCTACAGATACTGCAAGAACCGCACGTCCACCAGCGAAGCCACCACCGAAGCCACCGTTGCGAGCAGGCAGACGATGGCCAGGGCGGTATGGGTGGGGCTCTCCCCGCGGTCCGGGCGGAGCATCAGGGCGGCGAGATAGCCGCCGGCGAAGCCGCCGATGTGGGCCCAGTTGTCCACCCGGGGCATGATGAAGCCGAACACGATCATGTACATGGCGTACTGCCAGGCGAAGCGGGAGGTCGAGTACGCCCCGGTCCGGTGGCCGTAGGCGACCGCCGCGCCGAGCAGGCCCAGGATCGACGCCGAGGCCCCCACGGTCGTCGGCGCGCCGCCGAGCCCGATCCCCGCCAGCCAGGTCATGTGGTGCCCGATATAGACCCACCAGCCGACCGTGCTGCTCACCAGGAACCCGACGATCGTCGAGAAGGTATAGATGATGATCATGCGGCTGCCGCCATAGAGATCGCCGGTGGCCGGCGCGAGCATCCGCACCCAGTAGAGGTTGAACCCGATGTGGATCAGGTCGCCGTGCAGCCAGCCGGCGGAGAGCACCGTCCACCAGCGTTCGAAGATGAAGACGGGCAAGGCGCCCGAGGCTCCGAAGCGGAACAGCACGTCGCGGCCCGGGGGCAGGATCTGGAAGCCGGCGAACAGGGTCGGCATCTCCCCGCTCATGGCCATGACCGCGATCATGGCCATGAAGAGGAAACCGCAGCCGCCGACCACGATGTTCTCGAAGGGCAGGGTCCGGCCGAGGTTGCCCAGGGTCGAGGTGAGCCCCCACATGCCGGGGTTTTTCCGGCCGCAATAGAAGCACTGCTCGTCCGATGCGCCCGTCAGCTTGCCGCAGGAGGGGCAGATGATGGATCCGGTCCGCTTGCGCTGGAGCATGGCGCTACTCTACTCTGAAGAGCGATGAACGCGGATTTCCTGGTCCTGAAGATCCACGACGAAGTGGCCTCCCTCAACGAGCTGAAGGACGGCGAAGCCCGGACGCTCGGCACGCGGACGGAGGTGCGCCGGCAGATCGAGCAGGCCCTTCCCTCGGTCCGCTGGCAGGAGGAGGGGCTGGGAGTGTGGTGGAGCGGCGAGGTCTTTTCCGTCGAGATCGGCCTGCCGGACGAGGAGCCGGTCCACTCGTTGACCCTCAAGGTCCGCATGCACCCCATGCTCGGCGCGAATGCCTGGCTCCCCGACGAGGAGGAGGAGCTGGAGAGCTTCCTCGTGGCGCTCTGCGACCCGGCCGGCTGGACCCTCTTCAACCTCGCCAGCGGCCGGCGCTTCGAGTTCGGGGACGAGTTCGAGGACGACGAGAACGAGCCGCCCAACTGGCACGAAGCCGGCCTCGTGAACTGATCCCATTCCCCCTCTCCCCGGCCCTCCCAGGCAAGCTTCTTGCGAGCAGGCAGTCTTCCTATGCAGGAAGATCTGCCCATCCCCGACGATCCCCGCATCGACCGCGATCCGAGCGAGCCGATCCAGCCTCCCGGTCAGGACGAGCCGGAGGATCCTTACCGGGAACAGCCGATCGACGAGCCCGATGATGCTCCGAGCCACGGCGAGCCCGAGCGCCGCGATCCCGGCGGGGACCCGCCCCTTCAGCTCGAGAACCCCGAAGAGGTAGAACAATGGTAGTAAATGCCCCGTCCGGCGCCGATTGGATGCTGCAGCTCTTCTGGCTGTTCACCCTCGCGCTTCCCGTCGCCTGCGTGGCCTGGACCGTCACCCACGAGGAGGTCTTCCGCGAGCCGCGAGAGTACTGCGTCAAGCGCTCGCAGGACGCGAAGAGCCTGCTCGCCCGCAAGTTCTTCTATCTCTTCACCTGCGAGTACTGCTTCAGCCACTATGTGACGTTCTTCTTCCTCTATCTCACCGGCTACAAGCTGCTGCTGGACGACTGGCGGGGCTATCTCCTCTCGGCCTTCGCCGTGGTGGCCGTCGCGAACCTCTACATGAGCTCGTTCGCCCGGCTGCGCCAGGAGGTCAAGAGCGAGAAGCTGGAAGCGAAGACGAAGGAGAAGGTGCTGGAGCGGATCAAGACAGGCGAGGAGCTGCCTCCCGCGCCTACTCCGTGGCGCGAATCGCCGCGGCGGTAGCAGGGGCACCTCTTGTGGGTGCCCTTCCGGAGGGCGGCCACAAGGGCCGCCCCTACAGGTGCGGCAAGGCGTCAGCTTGGATCTGGGCGAGGAGGTCGAGGGCGCGCGCCGCGTCGTCCTCCCTGACTTCGAGGCGGTTGAAGGCCCGCATCTCGCCGGTGAGCAGGTTGACCGGAGGCAGGCGCTCTTCCATGACGCAGGCCTCGATTCCTTCCGACTCCAGGAGCGTGCGCGCCAGGTGGGCCTCCCAGGGGGTGGTGAAGCGGGCGACAGTGATGAGTTCGGCCATGAAGTCTTCCTCCGCAGTCTCTCCTTCCGACCCGTCTCCTTCCGGGCCGTCGGGCTCGAAGCCGATCTCCTCGTCCTTCCAGTCCGAGCCGCAGCCGCTGCAGTTCCAGCGCCGGCGGGGGACGGGAATCGCCAGGCCGAACAGGAGCCAGGCGCCGAGGAGCCCGAGCACCGACCAGCGCTCCAGCGACACGTTGTCCGACTTGCAGGACGGGCAGCGCTGCGGCAACGGCAGGTCCGACTCGGTCACCAGGTAGATCTCGGGGATCGGCCGCAGGTTGCGCAGCAGCTCGGAGGCATGGGAGGCATCGTCTTCCCGGACGCGGAGCTTGATGCCGCCGACCGTGGCGGCGCACCAGATCCGGGCCAGGTGCTCGTCAGCCACGACGGATTCGATCCCTTCCGCCTCCAGGCAGGCGCGGGCAAGCTGGGCCTCCCAGGGGTTGGCGTACGCCCCCACCGTGATCATGCTCTCGAGCTGGAGCTCTGCCGGATCGATCATTCTGTCTGGGAGAACGCAATACCCGCGCCGCGCATTTCTACCCGAGAGGGCTCCCGGAAAGACTTTCCGGCGGCAGAAGGTAGAGAAGACCCGCGAAGACAAGGGCAAAAAAGAAGATCGTGAGGAGCGCCGCCACGATCCCCGCGGTCCGGCCGCGGGTCTGGGCGGTGAGGAAGTAAGCCCCCGCCGCGCTGAACAGGGCGAACAGCGCGAAGAGAAGCGTGGGGACGATGAAGGCGGTCAAGATTCACACTTCCCGAAGCTTTACGCCCCCGGCGGGGGCGATACCCGTCTAGCCTGGGGTTTCAACCCAGGCGGCGGAGCCGGGCACGTATGCCGGACGCTGATCGGCAGGCCGTGCCCGCCTGG
>DATLNC010000248.1:0-50549 GCA_035536935.1 Thermoanaerobaculia bacterium | reverse complement strand
GAGCTGCTGCGCGCCGACGGACGCGGCGAGGGGCGGCTGACGCTGATCGCCAGCTCGCCCGAGATGCGCCCCGTGCTGGAGCTGATCGAGAGGGTCGGCCCCTCGGAAGCCAACGTCCTCATCACCGGCGAGAACGGCACCGGCAAGGGCCTCGTCGCGCAGACGCTGCATTCCGTCTCACTGCGCTCCACCCGCCCGCTCGTCACCGTCAACACCGGCGGCCTCGCCGAGGGCGTCTTCGAGAGCGAGCTCTTCGGCCACGTGCGCGGCGCGTTCACGGACGCCAAGGCCGACCGCGTCGGCCGCTTCGAGCTGGCCGACGGCGGCACGCTCTTCCTCGACGAGATCGCCAACATCACGCTCCCCCAGCAGGCCAGGCTTCTGCGCGTGCTCGAGACCGGCGAGTTCGAGCGCGTGGGCTCGTCCAAGACCCGGCGGGCGAACGTGCGCATCCTCTCGGCCACGAACGCGAACCTGGGCGACGAGGTGGGGGCCGGTCGTTTCCGGAGGGATCTCCTCTTCCGGCTCAATACGGTGGAGATCCCGCTGCCGCCGCTGCGCTCCCGCCGGGCCGACGTCGTGCCGCTGGCCGAGCTCTTTCTCGCCGAGCACGCCCGCCGCTATCGCAAGCCGTTGCGCGGCTTCGACGAGGGAGCGCTGGCGGCGCTCCTCGCCCACCCCTGGCCGGGCAACGTCCGGGAGCTCAGCCACGCGGTCGAGCGCGGGGTGCTCATGGTCGCCGGCGACCGGGTGCGGGCGCGGGACCTGGGGCTCCAGCCCTCATCCGCCCCAGGCGGGAACGTTCTGGAGGACCTCCCCCTGGAAGATGTCGAGCGCGTGCTGATCCAGAAGGCGCTCGCCCGCTATGGCGGCAACGTCAGCCAGGCCGCCCATGCCCTGGGACTCTCCCGGAGCGCGCTCTACCGGCGCCTGGAGAAGCATGGACTCTGACGCGTCCCGCCGCGCCTCTCTTGTGCGCCGATACCTTTGGCCGCTCTCCTTCGAGACGCGCATCCTGCTGCTGGCGTTCGCCGTGGGTCTTCCAGGCACAGCGGCCGCCCTGCTGCTCCTCTGGCTCGGCCCGTACACCCCGCGGGCCCAGTGGATCCTCTCCGTGGTGCTCGCGGTGGCGTGGTGGTGGCTCGCCGAGAACCTCTGGCGGAGTGTGATCCGTCCCCTGCAGACGATGTCGAACCTCCTTCATGCCGTGCGCGAGGGGGACTTCTCCCTGCGCGCCCGCCTCCCTCGGCAGTTGGAGGAGGCCGACGCCCTCGACGCCCTGGGTCAGGTCATGCTGGAGATCAACGCCATCGGGGAGACGCTGCGCGAGCAGCGGCTGGGCGCCTTGGAAGCCACGGCCCTGCTCAACCGGGTCATGGAGGAGGTGGACGTGGCGGTCTTCGCCTTCGACGACTCGGCGCGGCTGCAGCTCGTGAACCGGGCGGGGGAGCTGCTGCTCGCCGAGCCCGCGGACCGCCTGCTGGGCCGGGAGGCCGCGACCCTGGGGCTCGCCGACGTGCTCGAAGACGCGCCGGTGCGGCGCATCGTGGCGAAGACCTTCCCGGGCGGCTTCGGCCGCTGGGAGATCCGGCGCAGCGCCTTCCGCGAGCATGGCCTCCCCCACGCGCTGCTGGTCATCTCGGACCTCACCGAGACCCTGCGCGAGGAGGAGCGGCAGGCCTGGAAGCGCCTGCTCCGCGTGCTGGGCCACGAGCTGAACAACTCGCTCGCGCCGATCCGCTCCATGGCTTCCACCCTGGCGGGCCTGCTCACGCGCCGGCCCCGGCCGGGCGACTGGGAGGAGGACATGCAGAGCGGCCTCGAGATCGTCGGCAACCGCGCCGAGGCACTGAGCCGCTTCATGGCCGCCTATGCCCGCCTGGCACGGCTTCCCGACCCCAACCTGGCGCCGGTCGATCTCCCCGCGCTCATCCGCCGCGTGGCAGGGATAGAGGCCCGGCTGCCGGTCTACGTCGAGCGCGGCCCGGCCGTCACCCTGCAGGGGGACGCGGACCAGCTCGAGCAGCTCCTGATCAACCTGCTGCGCAATGCGGTCGATGCCGCCCTGGAGACTCGGGGCGGCGTGGGGATCGGCTGGAAGGTGAATGGGCCATGGATCGAGGTGCGCATCGAAGACGAAGGGCCGGGCATCGCGAACCCGGACAACCTCTTCGTCCCGTTCTACACCACGAAGCCGGAGGGCACCGGCATCGGTCTCGCTCTCGCACGCCAGATCGCCGAGGCGCACGGCGGCACGCTCACGCTGGAGAACCGGCAGCCGGGGCCGGGCTGCGAAGCCCTCCTCCGGCTGCCGCTGGAGCCTACTTGAGATACGTCAGCATCTCCTTGGCCTGCGCGGCGTCCGGATCGTTGGGCGCCAGCTCCAGGAACTTCGTGAGGTGCTCCTTGGCCTTGGCCGCGTCGGTGCCGGCGTAGGCCAGACCGAGCATGTAGTGCGACTTGGCGTGCTTGGGGTTGACGGTGAGCGCCATCGAGAAGGCCTCGACCGCGTCCACCATGTTGTTCGCGTTGTAGAGGGCCACCCCCTGCTTGAACAGGTCGTCCGGGTTCATCGACGCCTGCGCGGCCTTCATGGCCTCCTGGGCGGCTGTCGCTCCCGCCTTGTCGCCCGCGGCTTTCAGGGCTTCGTAGCGGATGGTCAGCGCCTCCAGGTTCTTGGGGTTCCGCGCCAGCACGGGATCCACGGCCTGGACCGCCTCCTTGTAGCTCTTCTTCACCAGGAGGACCTGGCCCATCGCGGCGTAGGCCTGGTCGAGGGTCGGATCGATCTCGATGGCGCGCTTGAAGTAGGCGATGGCGCCGTCGCGGTCGCCGGCGCGGGAGGTCTCGGCGCCCAGGTTGTAGATGCGCACGGCCGTCTCGCGGCTCTTGTCGCCGGCGACCAGGGCCTCCAGCGCCTTGCCGAGCTTCTCCTTGTCGTTCATGGCCCGGGCGGCGTCGAAGCGCACCCTCAGACCGCGGACCGCGCCCGGCTCCAGCTCCAAGTAGCGGTCGGCCGCGGCGAGCGCCTCGGCGTACTTCTTCTGCTCGTACTGGACCTCGGCGAGAGCGCCGAACGCGGGCGCCAGGGTGGGATCGAGCTTCGTGGCCTCCTCGAACTTGGTCGCCGCGACAGCCAGGTTGTTCGCCTGGAGCGTGGTGACCCCCTCGTTGAAGGCCGCGACGGCCGCGTTCTGCCCTTCGATCTTCTTGACCTCCTCTTCGCTCGGCCCGGTGGCGGGCTGAGGCGCGATCTCGGCCAGGGTGTAGGAGAGGCGGAGGACGTCGCCGGGCTTGGGCTTGACCGTCTCCTCGTAGGCGTCGTAGCCCGCCTTCTCCATCCGCAGGACGTACTCCTGCGTGGCATCCAGGATCAGGAGGGTGAACTTGCCGTTGTTGTCCGTGACCTTGTCCATCTTGAAGCTGGTGCCGGGACGGGTGAGGCTGATCTTGATGCCCGGGATCGGCTTGCCCTCCGGGTTGAGGACGGTGCCGATGATCCGGCCCTCGCCCACGGCATGGGCGGTGGCGGCCAGGGCCAGGGCGAGACAGAGCGCGATGGCCAGCGCGCGACAGGTTCGATTCATGAGGTGGCTCCTGTAGTTGCGTAATCAGCTGCGCTTCAATCAGCAGGGGATTCTACCGCGTGCTCTCCGAGGAGCAGCCACTCGCGGGTGAGGGCGGCCCAGCCGCGGCCATCGCCCGCCACCCGGAGCAGGCGGTTGCCCGCGCCGCAGTCCTCCCGGAATGGCTCGGCTCCCCGAACCAGAACCGTCTCCTCCTCTCCCCCCATTCCAACGGGCTCGGTACCCCAGAAGAACCAGCCGCGGAAGGGGCCGGCGCGTTCCGGCCAAGGGCTGGATGCCTTTCCTGGAGCCCAGCGGTCGCCCGAGCTCAGGGTAAAGGTCTCGCCGGTCTGCGGAAGCAGGGCCCAGGTCTGGCCGCTCCAGTCGGACTCCAGGTCCACGGGCGGGCAGGCCGTCTGGGGCAGGGCTGTCCCGAGGAGCTTGCCGGAGGGATCTACCCGCCAGATCGAGTTGCCGTTGCAGGAGGAGGGGGCTATATAGATACCGTCCCACCGGGCGACGACATCGCGGAAGCCCCCATCCTTGGCCTGCGCGACGCGCACCGGGCGGACCCTGCCCAGCGGGGGCTTGTGCCAGAGGCGCGGCGCCGTGGACGAGGCCATCCAGAGGGAGCCGTCGCGCGGGCTCACGGAGAGCGTCTCCCAGACGTCCCCCTTGGCGCCGTAGACCATTTCCACTTCATCCAGCTCCTTGGGCTGGCGCGGCAGCTCCACGAGCAGCGCGGGCTCGAAGAGGATCCAGACCGTGCTCCGGGTCAGGGCCATGTCCCGCGGGCGGCTCCCTTCTGGGAGGCCCAGCTCGGAGAGCAGGATCTTGCGCACCGGCACCTCGCAGACCAGGCGGCCTTGAGGAAGAGGCGTCATCTGGAAAAAGGCGAACAGGGCGAGCAAGGGGGTCATGCCGGGGAGGCTAGCATGCAGGGGTGCCCCTACAAATCCTTTTCCCCTGATAGCATGCGGCCGTTCAAGAGGAGATCCCGCATGCTGGCTCAACGGATACCCGAAATCCAGTCCGCCCTGGCCGAAGCCGGCTTCGAAGGGTGGTTCTTCAACTGCTTCCAGCTCAACGACCCGATCGGGCTCGACCTTCTCGGCCTCTCGGGCGAGGGGAAGCTGGTCACCCGCCGCTGTTACTACGTGATCCCGCGCGAGGGTGAGCCGCGCAAGCTCGTCCACGGGCTGGAACCGGCCACGCTCGACCACCTGCCCGGCTCGAAGACGGTCTACACGACCTGGCAGGAGCACCGCCAGCGGTTCGGCGAGCTGGTCTCCGGGTTCCGCCGCCTGGCGGCCCAGTACAGCCCCAACAACGAGCTCCCCTCGGTGTCGCGCATCGACGCCGGCACCGCCGACCTTCTCAAAGCCGCCGGGATCGAGCTCGCCACCTCCGCCGACCTGGCCCAGCGCTTCGCCGCCACCTGGTCGCAGGAGCAGCTCGAAGGGCACCGCCGCGCGAACGTCCACCTCCACCGGATCGTGCTGGAGGCGTTCAACCGCGTGGGCGACGCCCTGCGCCGGGGCGACCAGATCGACGAGTACGCGGTGCAGCGCTTCATCCTGGACTCCTTCGGGCAGGCCGGCCTGTGGGCCGAGGCCGATCCCATCGTCGGCATCAACGCCCACAGCGCCGACCCCCACTACCAGCCGGGGCCGGACCACAGCTCGCCGATCCAGAAGGGGGACTTCCTCCTCATCGACCTCTGGGCCAAGGAGAAAGCTGCCGGGAGCGTCTACGCGGACATCACCTGGTGCGGCGTCTGCGCCGCGGCGCCCACGGACAAGCAGCAGGAGGTCTTCGGGGTCGTGGCCGGGGCGCGCGACGCGGCCTGGGAGCTGGTGCGCAGCCGCTTTCCCGGCAAGCCGGTGCGCGGGTTCGAGGTGGACGACGCCGCCCGCGAAGTCATCCGGAAAGCCGGGTACGGGGAGCGGTTCATCCACCGCACCGGCCATTCGATCGGCATCTCCGACCACGGCCAGGGCGCCAACATGGACAACCTGGAGACGCACGACACGCGGCAGCTCCTGCCCATGACGGGCTTCTCCATCGAGCCGGGCATCTATCTCACGGACGATTTCGGAGTGCGGCTCGAAATCAACGTCGCTCTCACCGAGGAAGGCGCGGAGATCACCGGCGCCGAGCCCCAGCGCGAGCTCCTGCGGTTGCTGGCATAGCATGGAACAGTGGATGTAGAACGCCCGAACCTCCGCGAGAGACAGGAGCGCAGCCCCCACAGCCGCCTCGACCAGGAAATCCGCCGTCCGGACGAGGATTTCGACGAGGACCGCGCTATGGAGCTGTGCGCGGAGGTCGCGCGCAATCTCCTGGGCGACTTCTCGCCCGCCCTGGTGCTCCTGCCGGTCTACGAGCGGCAGCGGGTCCAGACGCTGCTGGCCTATACCTTCACCCTGTTCGATTTTGCCCGGCAGAGAGGCGTCGACGGCGAGCGCCTCGCCCAGATCAACCGCTGGCAGTTCACCCTGGAATCGGTCCTCGGGGGCGAACGGGTGGGGCAGCCGGTCTTCGTGCGCATGGCCCGGGAGCATCGCCGGCGCGCCTGGCCCGTCGAAGCCCTGGATGAAATTGCCGCCTGCGCCCGCCGCCGCGCCACCCGTCCCCGGTCCGCCACTCCCGAGGAGGCCGACGCCGAGGCCGAGCGCCTGGCCCGGGCCGTGGCGACCGCTCTCCTGGGGAAATCACCCCCGGACGAGGTCAACGCCTTCACCGGCGCGCTGGTCCGGCTGCGCTCCCTTCAGAGCCTCGGCTCCGAGATCCAAGGCAAGCGCAACCCGCTTGCCGTCAGCGAGATGCCGGAGGACTGGAACGGAGATCCGAACCCGCAACGGCTGTTCGAAGCCGCGCAACGGGAGTGCCTCCGCCTCCGCCCTCGCCTCCTGCGCGCGCCCCGGGGGCTGCTCGATCTCCCCGCCGGCTATAGAAGGGCCGCGGTTTTCTGCCTGCTCGCCTCGCTGCGGCTGTTGACCCAGATCGAGGATGGAGATGCCGGGCTGCTGCAAACGCCGCCGCAGCTCGGCGTGATGTCGCGGTTGGGACTGCTGGCAAGAGCGCGATGGTTCAGGGTTAGCTAGGAGCCCTTGGGGTGTTTCCCCGAGCTGTTCGGGTATATACCCGAGTCGCAAAAATATATACCCGAGTCGCTCGGGGATTTACCCGAGACGCTCGGGGATTTACCCGGGACACTCGGGGATCTACCCGAGACGCTCGGGGATTTACCCGAGACACTCGGGGATTTACCCGGGACGCTCGGGGATTTACCTGAGACGCTCGGGGATTTACCCGGGACACTCAGGCCGGCTCTACGAAGATCTTCGATGCCGCTCGAAAGCCCAGGCTGACCTCCCCGCCCCCCTCCCGGCGCAGCTCGACGGTGTCGGCGGCTTCGTCGCGGCGGTCCACGGTGAGGGTGTTGCCCGGCTTCAGATGCCGTCGCTCCAGGAGCTGGAGGAACTCGCGGCTCTGGTCGGCTACCCGCGCCACCCGCACCCGCTCCCCCAGGTCGCAGGTGAGCAGGCTCGGCCGTTCCGGCAGCTCGATGACGCCATGAACGTCCGGGATCGGGTCGCCGTGCGGATCGACCGAGGGATAGCCGAGCATCTCGTCCATCCGCTCCACCAGCCGGTCCGACACCGCGTGCTCCATCTCCTCGGCCTCGGTGTGGACCTCGCTCCAGTCCATCCCCATGACCTTGACCAGGAAGAGCTCGATCAGGCGATGCCGCCGCAACACGTGCGCCGCGAGCTGCCGGCCCGAGGGCGTCAGCCGCACTCCGCTGTAGGGCTCGTAGGACACCAGACCGCTATCCGCCAGGGTCTTCACCATGGCCGTCACAGTCCCCGGCGCCACTTTGAGAGCGGCCGAGACCTGGCCCATCGATACCAGGCTCTCCGGGTCCTTCTGCTCCAGCAGGATGCACTTCAGGTAGTCCTCGACGGTGCTCGTCGGCATGGGACATAAGACTACCACTTGACATTTCAGAGGACCAGGAGCAAGATTTTGGCATGTCAAAACTGCCGCTTTACCTTATCGTAGCTTCTCTGCTCCTCGCGGGCTGTGGCGGCAGCGACTCTTCTCAGGCGGGAGCTGCCTCCGGAGCGAATACCCCGTTGCGCGTGGTCGCCACCACCGGGATCATCGCGGATATCGCGCAACGCATCGCCGGACCTCACGCCCGGATCGAGGCGCTGATGGGCCCCGGCATCGATCCCCACCTGTATAAGGCCAGCGAGAGCGACGTGCGCCGGCTGTCCGAGGCCGAGCTGGTGCTCTACAACGGGCTCCACCTCGAAGGGAAGATGGGCGACATCCTGACCAAGATGGCCCGCACCCGTCCCGTGGTCGCGGTCACCGAGGAGATCCCTCAGAACCTGCTGCGCGAGCCGCCCGAGTTCCTCGGCCAGTACGATCCGCACGTTTGGTTCGACGTCTCCATGTGGGCGGAGACCCTGGGGCCGATCACCCGCGAGCTGTCCGCGCTCCGGCCCGAGCACGCCAAGGAGTTCGAAACGAACGCCGCGGCCCTGAAGAAGGAGCTGAACGAGCTGGACGCCTGGGTCAAGGCGCAGATCCTGACTCTCCCGGAACCTCGGCGCATCCTGGTCACGGCGCACGACGCCTTCGGCTACTTCGGCCGGCGCTACGGCATGCAGGTGGTGGCCATCCAGGGGATCAGCACGCTTTCCGAGGCGGGCCTCAAGGATGTCGACCGGGTGGTGAGCCTGGTGGTGGACCGCAAGGTCCCGGCCATCTTCATCGAATCCAGCGTGCCGCGGCGCTCCATCGAAGCCGTGCAGGCCGCGGTGCGGTCGCGCGGGCATGAAGCTGCCATCGGCGGCCAGCTCTTCTCCGACTCCCTGGGCGCCGCCAACTCCCCGGCGGGCAGTTACCCGGGCATGGTCCGGGCCAACGTCACGACGATCGTCAATGCCCTGAAGTGAGGTGATGTGATGAATCCGAAGCCGAAGGTCGTCGAGATCCCGCAGTCGGCGGAAACCGCGCCTGGCATCCCGGCCATCGAGGTGCACGACCTGACCGTCGCGTACCGCACCCAGCCCGTGCTCTGGGACGTGGACCTCGCCCTCCCCGAGGGGAAGCTGATCGCCATCGTGGGGCCGAACGGCGCCGGCAAGAGCACGCTGCTCAAGGCGATCCTGGGCCTGGTCCCGCTCGTCACCGGATGGGTGCAGATCTTCGGCGAGCCGTACGAGCGCCGCCGCTCCTGGGTGGGCTACGTGCCGCAGCGCGAAAGCGTGGACTGGGACTTCCCCACCAGCGCACTGGACGTGGTGACCATGGGCCTCTACGGCCGGATCGGCTGGTTCCGGCGGCCCTCCAAGCATCATCGGGAGACCGCCCTCGCCTGCCTGGAGAAGGTCGGCATGCACGACCTCGCCCACCGGCAGATCAGCCAGCTTTCGGGCGGCCAGCAGCAGCGCGTCTTCCTCGCCCGCGCCCTGGCCCAGGATGCCCGCCTCTATCTCATGGACGAGCCGTTCGCCGGCGTCGACGCCACCACCGAGCGGGCCATCCTCACCCTGCTCAAGGACTTGCGCGCCTCGGGCCGCACGGTGATCGCCGTCCATCACGACCTGCAGACGGTCGCCGAGTACTTCGACCACGTGGTGCTGCTCAACATGCGCCTGGTGGCACAGGGGCCGATCTCGACGACTTTCAACGCCGACACCCTGCAGCGCACTTACGGCGGCAAGCTGACCGTGCTCACCCAGGCCACGGAGGCGCTGCTCCAGAAACGATCCCTGGAGTCGGGCGGCAAGGAGTAGGCCATGGAGCTGACCTTCACCGCCCGCAACGTCCTGATCGGCGCGACCCTGCTCGGCGCCCTCGGGGGAACCCTGGGGAGCTTCGCCCTCCTCCGGCGCCAGAGCCTGCTCGGCGATGCGCTCGCCCATGCCGCGCTTCCGGGGGTCTGCATCGCGTATCTGATCACCGGCACCAAGTCGCCCCTTCCCCTGTTCGCCGGGGCCCTGGCGGCGGGCCTGCTCGGCTCGCTCCTGATCCTCGCGACCGTGCGCTGGAGCCGGATCAAGGAGGACTCGGCCATCGGCATCGTCCTCTCGGTCTTCTTCGGCATCGGGATCGTCCTCCTGACCTACATCCAGAAGCTGCCCGCGGGCAACCAGAGCGGCCTCGACAAGTTCCTCTTCGGCCAGGCCGCCACTCTGGTCGAGGACGACCTCAAGGTCATGGCGGTGCTGGGGGCGATCGTCATCGCCTTCGTCCTGATCTTCTACAAGGAGTTCAAGCTGCTCTCCTTCGACCGGGAGTTCGGCTCCAGCCTGGGCCTGCCCATGCGCTGGATGGAGGTGCTCCTCACCCTGCTCCTCGTGGTGGTCGTGGTGGTCGGACTCCAGACCGTGGGAGTCGTGCTCATCGTCGCGACCCTCATCACCCCGGCGGCGGCGGCCCGCCAGTGGACCGACCGGCTCGGCGCGATGCTGCTGCTCTCCGCCGCGATCGGTGCGACGGCCGGAGCGGCGGGCTCGCTGGTCAGCGCTTCGATGGCGAAGCTGCCCACCGGTCCCGTGATCGTCCTGGTCTCCAGCAGCGTGCTGATCGTGTCGCTGCTCCTCGCCCCGCAGCGCGGCATCCTCTGGGCGCGGCTGCGCGAGCGCCAGGTCGCCGAGCGCATCCGGCGCGAGAACCTGCTCAAGGATCTCTATCTTCTGGGCGAGCGCAAGGCGGACTGGCAGACGGCCCTGACCTGGCCGCACCTGATGGGCGTGCGCGGCCAGACGGGCCGGGAGCTGGCCCGGAACGCGCGTCCACTGGTCGCCGAAGGATTGGCCGAGCGGGCCGGCGACACCTTGCGACTGACCGACGCCGGCCGCGGGGAGGCCGAGCAGGTCGTGCGCAAGCACCGCATCTGGGAGGTCTACCTGAGCAGGCGCCTGGAGCTGCCGAGCGATCATGTCCATCGGGATGCGGAGGCCATGGAGCACGCCTTGACCGAAGCCGCGGTGACGGAGCTGGAGGAGGCTCTCGGCTTCCCGACGGTCGATCCCCACGGCAGTCCGATCCCCTCCAAGAGGGTCGTGTCATGAACCCGACCCTGGTCATCCTTCTCGTAGGGAGCTGCGTAGCGGCGAGCTGCGCCCTGATCGGCACCTTCCTGGTGCTGCGCAAGATGGCCCTGCTGGGCGACGCGATCAGCCACGCCGTGCTGCCCGGCATCGTCATCGCCTTCCTGGTGACCAGCTCGCGCTCGGCCCTGCCCATGGTGATCGGAGCCGGGGCGCTCGGCGTGCTCACGGTCATGCTGGTGGAGCTCTTCAACCGCAGCAGGAGATTGAAGGAGGACGCCTCGATCGGCGTGGTCTTCCCGGCCCTGTTCTCGCTCGGGGTGATCCTGATCAGCCGCTACGCCGCCCAGGTGGACCTGGACCTCGACTGCGTGCTCTATGGCGAGATCGCCTATGCTCCCTGGGACACGCTCCTGATGGGCGGGGTCAATCTCGGCGCCAAGGCGCTCTGGGTCAACGGCGCGGTGCTGCTCCTGGATCTGCTCTTCGTCGCGATCTTCTTCAAGGAGCTCAAGCTCTCGACGTTCGACGCCGGCCTGTCTGCCGCGCTGGGGTTCTCGCCGGTCCTCCTCCACTACCTGCTGATGAGCGCGGTCTCGGTGACGGTGGTCGGGGCGTTCGAATCGGTCGGCGCGATCCTGGTGGTGGCGATGCTGGTGGTGCCGCCGGCCACGGCCTATCTGCTCACCGACCGGCTCGGCATCATGCTGGGACTGGCCGTCGGCACGGGAATCGCCTCGGCCCTGCTCGGTTATGGCATGGCGCGGGCCCTGGACGTCTCCATCGCCGGGGCCATGGCGACAGTGGCAGGTCTGCTGTTCGTGACGGCGCTGCTGCTCTCGCCCAGTCACGGGCTGCTGGCGCGGATGGTCCAGCTCCGCAAGATGGGCCGGCGGCTGTCGGGCCAGCTCCTGCTCCTCCACCTGCGCAAGGAGGGCGAAGTGGTGCCCACGGCGACGCTGGAGCGGCGGTTCGGATGGAGCGGGCGGCGCCTGCGGACGGTCCTGTCCGGGCTGCTTCGCACGGGCATGGTGGAGCGGGAGGGCGGCGGCCTGCGGCTGACCCCGAAGGGAGCCGAGGTGCTGGAGACGACCGGGCGCGCGCAGCTTGCCCATAAACTGTAGGGATAAGGAGAGAGAGATGCGAAGCCGGATACTCATCCTGGCCCTGCCGGGGCTGCTGCTTGCCACCGCGGTGGCAGCTCAGGAGGGCTGGTCGGGGCTCGAGGAGCCCATCGTGGCCGACCGGCCCGACTTCACCGAAGGCACCGGCCTGATCCCGCGCGGGCACGTGCAGGTGGAGGGGGGGACCACGTTGACCCGCGTCGAGGACGAGGACACCACCACCTTCGGCGAGCTGCTGGTCCGGATCGGCATGGGCGAGCGCTGGGAGGGGCGGATCGGCGTCCCCTCCTACAACCGGATCGATGCTCTGCAGCAGGAGATCTCCGGCTTCGACGACCCCTCGCTCGGGATGAAGTTCCGCTTCACCGACCCGGCCGGCGATCTCGCCCCCGGGCAGCCGGCCGCGGCCCTGGTCCTGGAGACCAGCATCCCCGTGGGAGACGAGGAGCTGACGGAGGACGAATGGGTGCCGGCTGCCATTCTGGCGCTGGACTGGGATCTGGGCGAGCTGTTCAGCCTGGGCGCGAACGTGGGCTACAGCTACGTTACGGACGAGGAGGAGCAGTTCCACCAGCTCCTCGCGAGCGTAACCGGAGGCTTCTCGATCACCGACCGGCTCGGCACCTACCTGGAGTGGTACGGCTTATCCGAGGAGACCGTGGACGGCCCCACCACCCACTACGTGGACGGGGGCGTCTCGTTCCTGATCAACGACGACCTGGTCGTGGACGCCAGGGTGGGGACCGGCCTCAACGACGCGGACCCCGACTGGTACGTGGGCGTGGGCGGCTCGGTGAGGTTCTAGTATTTCTCCCCTGGCTTCAGGGAGATCACCTTGCAGTTTGTCCCGTTGTCGTCCAGAGCCTTGATCAGCTTCTCGGGGGTGCCGGTCAGCGCCGGGAAGGTCCCCCAGTGGATCGGGATCATGTGGCGCACGCCGAGGAAGCGGCAGGCCCGGGCGGCCTGGACCGGGTCCATGGTGAACAGGTCGCCGATCGGCAGGAAGGCCAGCTCGGGCCGGTACATCTCGCCGATGAGCTGCATGTCCGAGAACAGGGCCGTGTCGCCCGCGTGGTAGAAGGTGTAGCCGCCCGGCAGCCGCACCACGTAACCCGCGGCCGTGCCGCCGTAGAGGATCTGGTCGCCGTCCGAGATCCCGCAGGAATGGTCGGCCCGGACCATGGTGATCTGCAGGCCGAGCACCTCCTGGCAGCCGCCCAGGTTCATGGCCGAGCCGTTCGCGACCCCCTTGGTCCCCAGCCAGTTGCAGATCTCGAAGTTGGCGACGATCTTGCCCGGCTTGTGCTTCTTTGCCAGCTCCACGGCGTCGCCCATGTGGTCGAAATGGGCGTGGGTGATGAGCATGGCGTCGAGCCGGTCGAAGCTCTTGTGCTCCTTGGGGCAGGCCGGGTTCTGGGTCACCCAGGGATCGATCAGGACGACCTCGCCGCCGGGCAGGTCACAGCGGACGGTGGCATGGCCCAGGTAGGTGAACGTCGGGCGCGGATGCTGGCTCATTGATCCTCCCTCCCGCTCGGCATTCTACGATAGAGTCCTCGGGACCAAGGGAGGAAACTGCATGGGCGACAACGGCTACTTCTGGATGAAGGCGCTGCACGAGATCGTGGCGCTCTGGCTGGCGGCGGGGGTGTTCGGCAGCGTAGTGCTGCGGGCTCACCTGAAGCGGAGCGGCGATACCTCCGGGTATGCCCTGCTGTCGCGCCTCCACACGGTGTTCTCCGTGCCCGGCGTGATCCTCGCCGGCATCCTCGGCTTCGCCCTGCTGGGGATACGGAAGTTCGGCTTCAACCTGGGCTGGGTCCAGGGATCGCTCGCGCTCTACCTGGTGCTGCTCGTCAGCATCCTCTTCATCCAGCTACCGGCCCTGCGCCGGGCGCGGACCGGAGGGACGCCGGGCAAGCTCGCCGGGATGCTCCCCCACATCGACGCCACCCTGATCGTGATCCTGGTCATCCTGATGGCCGTGAAGCCATCCTTCTAGTGCCATCTGGTACTACCAAAATGAAACGAGCGGCCGGGGTTGCCCGGCCGCTCGTGGTGGTGGATATCAGTTGGAGGGTCAGCCTCAGACCTGAAACTGCTTGAAGAAGTGGTCGCGGAGCTTGGCGTTGAAACCGTGGTCCGTCAGACGGTAGTAGATGGTCTGGGCGTCGCGGCGCGGAGCCACCAGGCCGTAAGCCTTGAGCTTGGCCAGGTGCTGGGAGACGGCCGAAACCGACACCCCGAGCATCTCCGCCAGATCGCACACGCACAGCTCTTTCATGTTGTCGAGCAGGTAGAGGAGCTTGAGCCGGGTCGAGTTCCCGGCGAGGTTCATGAGCTCCGCAGCCTCCTCGATGTCCGGAGTCCCTTCGAGGTTCTGCCGGATCTGAGCCATTTCTTTCGACGACATCGTAGGCGCCTCGCCTTTCATTTTCTTGCCTCCAAGGGTCATGACGTTATGACAGCCTCATAATGGTTAGTGCCGCCGCACCGGATCCAGCCTCGGAGCTTGAGCAGTTGCCAGTTACAAACTGTTGTATGTCTAAGTGCCTTCACCAGAGCTGACCGGGACACCCTCCTCACCGCTCGCACCTGTCTTGTCCGGTTTCTCAGGAGAGCGATGGTTGAACAATCTCGATTGTACTACTCGCCGTACGCAAAATCCAGGGAAATGTTTGTTCCTTGTCCCGTTTCCGCTGGCCCACGCACTTATAGTACTCAACATGGCCCCGAGAACCTTCATTCCTATCTTCAACACGCGAATCCAGGGATGGTCCAGGACCTGCAGGAGGTCGCCTTAGAGGGGGGCTCCGACGGCTCCGGGGGGAACCGGCGGCCCTGTCGCAGACCCGTCCAACAAAAGGAGGAAAACCATGACCCACGTGCGCATCGAATATTGCGGGATGTGAAACTACTACCCCCGTGCCGCCAGTCTGGCGGCGGATCTCGAGAGGAAATTTGGCATTCAGTCCGAGCTCGTGCGTAGCCGCGGAGGCGTATTTGAGGTCACTGTCGGCAACGAGGTGCTCTTTTCCAAGAAGAAGGCCGGCCGCTTCCCCATGCCGGGAGAGGTCGAAGAGAAGCTGAGCGCCCGGCCAGCCGAAGCCTAGCCGCGTGTCCCTCTCCCTCGGCTTTGCCCTCGGTCTGGGCTTCGGACTCCTCGGGCTGGCGCTGAGGACGGAGGAACAGCGGCGGAGCGCGCCGCCGCTCCCCCCGCCCTCCCCGGTTCCGCCGGGCACCGTCACCGTGCTGCTCCCGGTCCGCGACGAGCGGGCCAACATCCTCGACTGCCTGGAGACTCTCCTCACCCAGACCGGCCGGGTGCGGGTCATCGACGACGGCTCGACGGACGGCACCCGCGATCTTGCAGAGACATACCCCGGAACGGAGCTGGTCGACGCCGGCCCCTTGCCCGGCGGCTGGCGCGGCAAGGTCCACGCGCTGTGGGTGGGATGGCAAGGGGTGGATACCCCCTGGGTCCTCCTCACCGATGCGGACACCCGCCACGGCCCCGAGCTGCTCGCCCGTGCCCTGGCCGGGGCGCAGGAGAGAGACCTGGACGCAATATCCCTGGCCGGCAGCCAGGAGTGCCGGAGCTTGGGCGAGAGGCTGATCATCCCGGCGGTCTTCGCGCTGCTCGACGCCCTCCTCGGTGACTGGAAGGCAACGGCTTCCGGCGCCGGGCCGGCCGTGGCGAACGGCCAGTTCATCCTGCTCAGGAGGGAAGCCTGGGAGGCGGCCGGCGGGTTCGAGACGGTGCGCAACGAAGCCATCGACGACGTGGCCATCGTTACCCGGCTGCGGCAGCGAGGCTCGCGGACGGCCTTCTTCCGCGAGCCCGGGCTGCGGGTGCGGATGTACCGGGGCGTCGGGGAAACCTGGCGCGGCTGGCGGCGCAACCTCGGCGGCATCTTCGGCTCCTCGCCGGGAACCCTCGCCGCGATCCTGATGGTCCTGCTCGTGCCCGTGCTGGCCCTGGCGGGATTCATGGCGACCGGCCGGTGGCTGGAAGCCACCCTGCTCTGGAGCGCGGGCGCCGCGGCCTCGGTCGTCTTGCGCTCCGGCTCTGCCTACGGGCTGCTCTATCCCCTGGACGCCGCGCTGCTGGCCATCCTTCTATCCTTGGGAACGGCCGACCGGCGCCGCGGACGGCTGGCGAGTTGGAAGGGCCGGGAGATGAAGGTCTAGACCCGGTCTTCGAACCAGCAACGCTGGCCGGAGGACTCCTCGACGGATACGGCCATGAGGTCCACCCGGGAGCCTTCGAGGCTGCGGGCGAGTTCGCGCCAGATCATCCGCGCGAAAAGCTCCATGGAGGTGTTGGCGAGGGGGAGCACCAGGGTGTCGTCGGAGGGGAAGCGGTAGCTCTTCTCCCCGCACCGGACCTCGATCGCCCCGCCGTCGCGGCTCCAGTCCAGGCGGGTGCTCTCCCCCGGGAGAAGGGTCCGGCTGTCCAGGCCGGCGCAGATCCCGCGCAGCTTCTTCTTGAACGAATCCAAGTCGACCAGGAGCCCCTCCTCGTCGAGCTCGCTCCCCGAAAGCTCCACCCGGACGCGGTAGTTGTGGCCGTGAAGGAGCTCCGCCCGGCCTCCCGGGAAGAGCGTGAAGTGGGCTGCCGAGAACTTGAAGTCTTCCTTGGCGAGAACGATGCGGTACCGGGGTGATGGAGCGGAGGGCGGCATGGGGGGATTGTATGACGCCTCCCCCCATGCCTTTCTCTTTCCTTACTTCTCCTTGCCCTTCAGCCGTGCCGCCTTGCCGATCAGGCTGATCAGCTCGGCGACGTCCTGCGGCCGGCGCGACTCGCTCTGCTCGACCGAGATGAGCTGGCCGCGCCGGAAGAGCTCGTCGAGGCTGGACCCGCGGGCCCAGTAGGAGCCCCGCAGGATCTCGGCGAACTCCGCCGCCACCGAGGCCAGCCGCAGCGCCGGGGTCGCCCGCTCCCACGAAGAGGAGAGCTGAGAGAGCCGGAGCAGCTTCGAATCCTCCCGCACCTTTCCGCTCTGCTCCGAGCGCCAGCGCAGGCGGATCTCGGCCAGCGGCTTGTCTCCCCTCACTCCCGGCTTGAGCTTCACCTCGTAGAGCGCGGTCACGCTGTGCCCGGCCCCGATCTCGCCGGCATCGACGGTATCGTCGCGGAACTTCTCGTCGGCGATATCGCGGTTCTCGTAGCCGAGCAGCCGCCAGCGGTCCACCACCTCGGGACTGAATGCCACCTGCACCTTGGCATCCTTGGCGATGGTCTCCAGCGTGCCCTCCAGCTCCTCGACCAGGACGCGGCGCGCTTCCTCCAGGGTGTCCAGATAGGCATAGCGGCCGTCGCCCTTGTTCGCGAGCTGCTCCATCAGGTGGTCGTTGTAGTTGCCCATGCCGAAGCCCAGGGTGGTCAGCTCGATGCCCTTGCGGGCCTCCTTGCCGATCCGCTCCAGGATGCTGCCCGGGCCGGTATTGCCGACGTTGGCCACTCCATCCGAGCAGAGGAGGATGCGGTTGTTCCCCTCGGGCCGGAAGTAGCGGTTGGCCATGTCGTAGCCGAGGAGCAGCCCGGCTTCGGCGTTGGTGGAGCCGTCGGTGTGGAGGGCATCGACCGCGGCCCGCACCCGGCCCAGATCGTGAGTCGGCTCCACCATCACCCGCGCGTCGCTGCCGTAAACCACGAGGCCGACCTTGTCCGTGGGCTTGAGCCTCCCCAGGAGCAGACCGAGGGAGCTCTTGACCAGCCCGAGGCGGTTCTCCGCGGCCATGGAGCCGGAGATGTCCACCACGAAGGTGAGCACCGCGGGCTTGCGGTCCTCGGGACGGATCTCCCGACCGCGGATGTTGAAGCGCAGCAGCCGGTAGCCCGCGGGAGCGAACGGCGTGGGCGCCCCCTCGGCGCGGATGGCGAAGTCGTCCTTTGCGGGCGGCGCGTCGCCGTAGTGGAAGAAGTTGACGAACTCCTCGACTCTCACCGACTCGGGAACGGGCAGGTTGCCGTCCTCCAGGTAGCGCCGGGTCACGGTGTAGGAGGCCGTGTCCACATCCAGCCCGAAGGTCGAGAGGCGGTCCTCGTCCGTATCCACGAAGGGGTTGACCCCGGCCGATTTGTAGAAGGTATCGCCGTAGGCCTCGTCGTTGGGCTCGGCATCCCCCCCCGTAGTGCCCCCGGTCGTGCCGGCTTTCGGCCTCTGCGCCGGCGGCGGCGGCGCTGGCGCAGGGGCTGGCGGCGGCGGAGCGCCCACAGCTCCCCGGGCCACCTCCCCCACGACTCCGCCCTTGTATTCACTCTGCTGGCCGCTCTCGTTTCCACCCACGTTGACACGATCCGCCAACACCCCGGGGGTCTGCTGCATCACGACCCAGGGATCTCTCGCTGCCGGGATCTTCTCCAGCTCCGTCTGGCTGGCCGTCGCGCCCGTGCTGATTCGCCGCTCGTCCATCAACGGCGACTCGGCGGTAATCGTGATCTGGTCTTCAAGCGCTTCCGTTACCTCCATCGGCGCGGTGGGGGCCGAAGGCTGTATGCCCTCGTCATCGCGTCCCAAGTTGCCCAGCGCTTCCATCTTCTTCTGGAGCTGCGCCGCCTCGGACCTGGCCTCGGGTTGGTTCGCCGACGGCGGCGAGACCGCGGGCGGAGGAGGAGGATACGCAGCGTCCCCTTCCGGCACGGCGTTGTCGGAGTAGGTCTGGGCCGCAATGGACTCTTCCGGCTCTATCGCCTCATCGGGGACGGCGCGGTACTGGAGAGTCCAGGCGAGCAGCCCGCCGAGGACCATCACGAACAGGGAGGCGGCGATCAGCCAGCTCTGGCGGCGCGGAGGAGGAGCGGAAGCGGGCAGGGGGAACTGCTTCAGCTCGCCTCCTGGAGGCCTGGTCCCGACCTCGGTACCGACCTCGATCAGGGGCGGGATCTCGGCCTTGATTCTGTCGAGCAGGCCCTCGGGCGGCTCCGCATCCTGCGGCTCCGCGAGCCTGCGGGCGATCTCACGTTCACTCAAACGGCTCATCGGGCGTCCTCCTCGAGGGTTCTGGCCAGGATCTGAAGCGCCTTTTTCAGGCGCTTGCGGATGGCTACGGTGGTGATCCCCTCCTGGCGGGCGACTTCCTTGACGGGAAGATCGCCCCAGAAGAGCGCGGTCACGGTGTAGCGCAGGTCTTCGGGAAGGGCCAGCACCGCACGCCTCAGGCGGTCGCCCTCCGCGGCCTGCCCGACGATCTCGTCGGCGCTCGGCGCGGGGTCGGGGACGGTGGCCTCGAACCCCTCGTCCATGGGGACGAGGCGCCGGGGCCGCCGCAGGTGGTTGAGGAAGGTGTTGTAGGCGATGCGGCAGACCCAGGTGGAGAACTGAGACCGGCCGTCGAACCCGGGCAGGGCATCCCACGCCTTGCGGTAGGACTCCTGCGTCAGGTCGGCGGCCAGGTCCGGATCGCCGCAGAGACGGCGCAGCAGGCCGAAGACCGTGCGGTACGTGCTCTCAACAAGCCGCTCGGCCGCCTCCCGGTCCCCTGCCGCCAGCGCCGCCACCAGGCGGCTCTCCTGCGCTCCGTCGGGTCGTTCCCGCATTCCGCCCCCCCACCAGCTTGTCACGGTCGCTGCTCTTGTCGTATTCATAGCATCCGGTTGGACACGCCTGGCGCCGGAAAAGGAAACCGGAGTGGCCCGGGCTTTGCACTTGTCATCCACAGACCTCTTGGGGGGGAAAGACCGCACACATGAGCGAAAAACAAGTCCGTCTGGCCGGCGCGGTGCTCGACCGCTCACGGCATGTCTGTGCCTTCTTCAACAGCAAGGAAGAGGAATACCGCGTCCTCCTCCCCTTTGTGAAGGAAGGCTTCGCGCAGGGCGACAAGGCGTTCCACATCGTCGACCCTCGCCACCGGCCGACGCACCTGCGGCGGCTGGAGCAGGAGGGCATCGACGTGGCCGCGGCCGAGCAGAGGGGACAGTTGGAAGTCCTGCGTTGGGAAGACGCGTACCTCCAGGAGGGCCACTTCGACCAGAACCGCATGCTCGCCCTGATCGAGGAAGTGCTGCAGGGCGGCGAGGCGCAGGGCTTCCCGCTCACCCGTCTCGTCGCCAACATGGAATGGGCGCTCGAAGACCGCCCGGGTGTGGATGACGTGGTCGAGTACGAGACCCGGCTGAACTTCATCCTCCCCAAGTACGATGACGCCGTCTGCTGAACGTACGATCTGGCCCAGTTTGGTGCCAACGTCGTGATGGATATTCTCAGGACCCACCCCATGGTGATCATCGGGGGCATCCTCCAGGAAAACGCCTTCTTCGTGCCCCCCGACGAGTTCCTGCAAGAGCTGCGGGAGCGCAAGGCAAGGCGTCAGGAAACCCATGGGCACGCCGCTCGATGAAACGCGGAACCTGCGCCGCTGCGTGCGGGAGCTGGCCGCGCTGTCGGCGCTGTCGGCCGCGTGGGGCCGGACCGATCCGAAGGGGATCGCCGCCAGCCTCGCCAACGTGCTCCTGCGCAGCGTGACGGCGGCGGAATTCCTCTACGTCCGCGCGCTGGGGCCGCCCCAGGATCCCTCCTGCGAGGTCGTCCACACAGCCCACGGCGAAGAGACGGCGGACCGGGCGCGGGAGATCGGCCGCGCGCTCCAGCCCCTGCTGCGGTGCAGCCCCGGCTCGGCTCCCCAGATCTCGAACCCGTTCGGCGACGGCGAGGCGCGCCTCGCCGTCATCCCCATGGGGTACGACGGCGATTGCGGGTACGTGGTCGCCGGCTCCCGGCAGCTCGACTTCCCCACCCAGGTCGACCGGCTCCTGCTCGGCGTCGGCGCCAACCAGGCGACGGTCGCGCTCCAGCACAAGCGGGCGGAAGCGGTCCTCCAGGAGACGGACCGCCGCAAGGACGAGTTCCTGGCGATCCTCGCCCACGAGCTGCGCAACCCCCTGGCCCCTCTCCGCAACGCCCTGCACGTCATGCGTCTGGCCGGGTCCAATCCCAACCCGGCGACCCTGGATCAGACCCGCGGCATGATGGAGCGGCAGGTGCAGCAGATGGTGCACCTGATCGACGACCTGCTGGACATCTCCCGCATCACCCGCGGCAAGGTCGAGCTGCGCAAGGAGCGGGTCGAGCTGGCGGCGGTGGTCCGGGACGCCCTGGAGACCTGCCGGCCGATCATCGAAGCCGGCGGTCACGAGCTCACCGTGAGCCTGCCGCCGGAGCCGATCACCCTCGACGCCGACCCGACCCGTCTGGCGCAGGTGTTCGCCAACCTGCTCAACAACGCCGCCAAGTACACGCCGCGCGGCGGCTCCATCCGGCTGAGCGCCGAGCAGCAGGGGAACGAGATCGTCGTCAAGGTCCGGGACACCGGCATCGGCATCCCGGCCGACATGCTGCCCCGCGTCTTCGAGATGTTCACGCAGGTAGACCGTTCGCTGGAGCGGTCGCAGGGCGGTCTCGGCATCGGGCTTTCGCTGGTGCGCGGGCTGGTCGAGCTGCACGGCGGCAGCGTCGAGGCCCGCAGCGAAGGCCCCGGCCGGGGCAGCGAGTTCCTCGTCTGCCTGTCGGTCAACCCGCCCGCCCGCGCGGCCCATGCCGCGCCGAATGACAGGCGGCAGGCCGCCCCGCCCCGGCACCGCATCCTGGTGGTGGACGACAACCGGGACGCGGCGGACAGCCTGGCCCTGCTGCTCACCCTGCAGGGCAGCGAGGTCCGCACGGCGTACGACGGCCTGGAGGCGATCGACGCGGCAGCGGCTTTCGACCCCGACGTCGTCCTGTCGGACCTCGGCATGCCCAGGATGAACGGCTACGAAGCGGCGCGGAAGATCCGGGAACGGTGTTCGGGCAGGGTCGTGCTGGTGGCGATGACCGGCTGGGGCCAGGAGGAGGACAAGCGAAGGTCGAGCGCAGCCGGCTTCGACTACCACCTGGTCAAGCCCGTGGCCCTCGACGACCTGGAGCAGCTCCTGGCCTCGCTGGAGGCCCCGGACAGCAAGGCCGCGCCTGACAACGGAAGGAAGGAAGGATGCAGCACCGCAAGCTGAGAGACCTTGAGGCGCCGGACTACGGTACCCGGGATAGCGGCTTGCGGTTATAATCAGGCCATGACGAAGTCGATCATTGCCAAAGACAATCGGACGACCGTCCCGTCAGAAGTCAGGGAAAAGCTGGGTGTGGGACCGAGCGACGCTCTGAGATGGGAGATTGTCGGCAATACTGTCCGCGTGAGCGCAGAACGGCCGGAGTTCTTCAAACACAAAGGAACCATCAAGGTAGGCTCCGGATCTGCAGTTGAAGACATCAAGAAGGCTCGGACCCTGCGTGGCACGGATGGTAGATGAGGCAGATCCTCCTCGACACGAACGTCCTGATTTCCTACCTGACAGATCGAGATCCAGAGCAGCAGAAGAAGGCGGAAGCGCTCTTCGAGCAGGCGGCTGCCGGAACGCTGGCGATCATCCTCCATCAGGTGGCACTGATCGAGATGATGCACGTGCTGCTGAATTTCTATCGCTTACCTGGCGAGGAGGCTGCCACGATCCTGAGAGACCTCCTGGGGATGCCTGGCACCCGCGCCCCTCACGCGCTGGACTGGTCCACTCTCTTCGAGCTCTGGCCGGACAAGGTGCCCTCCTTCCCCGACGCCCTGATCGCCACCGCGGCTGCCTTCGGGCATTTTGACGCGATCGCGACGTTCGACATTCGCCTCGCGCGGCGGTTGCGGCGCCACGGCTTCAAGATCTACTGGTAGCGAGCCCGCGCTATGCTGAAGCTGGTGCCAGACGGACCGGCACCGGGTTTCAGGAGGAGGAAGCGCGCGATGCAGCACCGCAAGCTGAGAGACCTCGAGGTCTCGGCCCTCGGGCTGGGATGCATGGGCATGAGCGAGTTCTACGGCCAGGGGGACGAAGGGGAGTCCCTCGCCACCATTGACCGCGCCCTGGAGCTGGGCGTCAATCTCCTCGACACAGCGGACATGTACGGCCCCTTCACCAACGAGGAGCTGGTCGGCCGCGCCCTGCGCGGGCGCCGCGACCGCGTGGTGCTCGCCACCAAGTTCGGGGTCATGCGCGATCCGAACCAGCCCGGCATCCGGGGCATCAACGGCCGGCCCGACTACGTGCGCCAGGCCTGCGAGGCCAGCCTCAGGCGGCTGGGGGTGGAGACGATCGACCTCTACTATCTCCATCGCGTCGATCCCGAGGTGCCCATCGAGGACACGGTCGGCGCCATGGGCGGGCTCGTGCGCGAGGGGAAGGTGCGCGCGATCGGATTGTCCGAGGCCGCGCCGGAGACCCTGCGCCGGGCCAATGCCGTCCACCCGATCACCGCGCTCCAGACCGAGTACAGCCTCTGGTCCCGGGATCCCGAAGCGGGCGTGCTCGCCGCCTGCCGCGAGCTCGGCATCGGTTTCGTGGCCTACAGCCCGCTCGGCCGCGGCTTCCTCACCGGCCGGTTCAAGACCCCAGACGACTTCGCGCCCGACGACTTCCGCCGCATGAGCCCACGCTTTCAGGGAGAGAACTTCCAGAGGAACCTCGAGCTGGTCGAAGCCGTCCAGTCTCTCGCCGCCGAGAAGGGCTGCACGCCCGCCCAGCTCGCCCTCGCCTGGCTGCTGGCCCAGGGAGAGGACATCGTGCCGATCCCGGGCACGAAGCGCGTCCGCAGGTTGGAGGAGAACGTCGGCGCGCTGGATGTCCACCTGTCGCCCGAGGATCTGGGGCGGTTGGAAGCCGTCTTCCCCAGAGGAGCAGCGGCCGGCGAACGTTATCCGGCTCAGGCCATGGCGTCGCTCAACCGCTGAGGGAGAGCTCACTTCCGAGCGCCAGGGAAGTGGCTTCCGGAGGTTCGGACCTCACTTCCGAGCCGGGGGAAATGACTTCCGGAGGGCGGGGGGTCACCTCCGGACGCAGGGAAGTCATTTCCGGACGGCGGGAAGTCACTTCCGAGCCCGGGGAACTGACTTCCGAGGGGCGGGAAGTCACTTCCGAGCCCAGGGAAACGACTTCCGAAGGGCCGGGAAGTCACTTCCGAGCCCCATGGAACTGACTCCGGGCCTACTGCAGCGCCATCTGAACCAGCGCCTCCATGTGCCCGGTCTGCGGAAAGAGGTCGATCAGCGCGATGCTCTCGATGCGGTAGGCCTCTTTGAGAAGGCGAAGGTCCCGCGCCAGGGTGGCAGGATGGCAGGAGAGATAGGTCAGCCGCTTCGGCCGCCGCTCCAGGAGGATCCGCGGCACCTTGGGCGACAGCCCTCCGCGCGGTGGATCAACCACGACCCGGTCCACGCCCTCCGGGAGATCGGGGATCCAGGTCTCCACGGCCCGGGCCACCACCTCGACGTTGGTCAGCTTGTTGCGCCGCGCGTTCATCCGGGCGTAGCGGGCCGACTGCGTGTCCCCTTCGATCGTCACGACCTTGCGGTAGCGCCGGGCCAGCGCCAGGGCGAACAGGCCCACGCCGCCGTAGAGGTCGAAGGCCGTCTCTCCGTCCCACTCGCCCACCACCGCCTGCACGAGCCGATCGAGCAGGCCGCGGTGCCCCTGGAAGAAGGTGCGCGCGTCGTAGGCGTAGTTGAGGTCCCCCACCTGAAGAGTCACCTCTCCATGCGGCAGCCCGGGGAGGGTCGGCGAGACCGTGACCCCGCCGTCATCTCCCGAGGCCACGTCGAGCCGCGTCGGGCTGCCGGCGGTCAGTTGGTCCCTCAGCTCGGGCAGGAAAGCCTCCAGCTCGGGGACCAGCAGAGGGCAGCGGGCAACCGGGATCAAGTTCTTGGTGCCGCGGGCGTAATAGCCGATCCGGACGCCGTTGGTCATCGGGTCCACGTCCGTGTGGAGCTGGGTGCGGAGACGGTAGCCCCAGGGCGCGCCCGCGATCAGGTGGGTGTTCTCGGTGTCGACCTTGATCCCTCCCAGGCGCTCCAGGGTCTCGCGCACGGCCGCGGCCTTGAGGAGCGGCTGGACCTCGTCGCGGATGTGCTGCAGGTCGCAGATGCCGGTCGGGCTCAGCTCGGGGTAGGGATCGGGCCGGCGTGCCGGACCCGCCTCCAGGATCTCCACGATCTCGCCGCGGCCGTAATCGGGGCGGCGCTCCACGATGCTGACCCTCAGGAGGTCGCCGGGCGCGGAGCGGGGGACGAAGATGGGCACGCCTTCCCAGCGGGCCAGCCCCTCGCCGCCCGCGACCAGCTTCTCGACCCGGACCTCCAGCTCCTGGACCTCGGCCAGGCGGGCGCCCGGAGGGGGAGCCGGCGGCGAAGGCTGGGGACGGGGGGGCGCAGGCGTTCTCGCAGGCGATATGGCGGGCAGGGCCGGCGTCGGAACGTCGGGCTCGGTGTCCGGAACGGCGGGCATGCTCCACCAGGCGGGCGGACCCGAGCTGCGCGGCGCGGGGGAGAGAGACCGGGGTGGTCTTCCTTCTCCTGGGCCTCCTGGACGCGCGCCCTTGGGGCGGCCCTGCTGCGGCCGGCCGTCTTTCGCGGGTCTCCGGGGACCGCGCCCCCGTCCGCCCTGACTGTCTCTCGTCCTCATGCCTCCGATTTCTCCCCACACCTCGGCTCATCGGCCTCGGCTTCTACAAGAAAGTGGATGCGCGGCGCCAGCTCCGGCATCCGGCGCTCGACCTCGGCCCGGAGCTCGGCCACCTTGTGGCGCCGTGAAAGGTGATGCAGGACCAGGGCCTGATTCCGCATCTCTCCTGCCCGCCGCGCGATGTCCTCGATGTGCAGGTGCTTGAAGCGCTCCCCCTTGTCCCGGTGCTCGTCGCCGAGGAACGTGCACTCCATCATCAGCACCCGGGCGCCGAACAGCCGGGGCTCGCGGTCGAACACCCCCGGGCCGGTGTCGGCGCAGTAGGAGAGCCAGAGCTCCTCCACCGCCTCCGCGGTCTTGACCCCGCGCCCGCGCAGCTCGATCAGCTCGGCCGCGGGCAGTCCGGCGTACGTGGGAGCCAGCCGCCGCCTGGTCCGCCAGAGGTGGAACCCGAGAGTCGGCACCACGTGGTCGACGGCGAACGCCTCGATCGCGAGATCCCTGCCGACCTCGACGCGGTCGCCCGGCGAGAGCGGGAGGAGATCGTAGCGGTAGCTGGCATTCTCCAGGCGCTCGGCCGCCGCGATCAGGAAACCTAGCGGCTCGGCGATCTCGGCCGGACAGAAGACCCGGGTGTGAGCCAGCCGGTGGAGCGAACGCTGCGAGAGCACGTAGGGCAGCCCGAGAGCATGGTCCAGGTGCCCGTGACTGATGAACACGTCCGCGGCGCCCGCGAGTTGCAGGGCCCCGCGGCCGACGTCGAAAGCCAGCCCCGGCGGATGGATGCGGAACCAGGACTCGTCCCCGGCGCGCGACCAGCCCTCGATCCGCAGGTCTCCGAAGCGCAGCTCGACAGGTCGAATAAGGGACATGAGATTGTAGGGGCGGCTCTTGTGGCCGCCCTCCGGAGGGCACCCACAAGGGGTGCCCCTACATCAGATCTCCCGGTAGATCCAGCGGCGGATCGGGGCCAGACGGTTCTGCACGCTCTCCCAGTCCGGGTCGATCAGCCACAGGGTGGCGGCGACCGAGGACAGCAGCGAGTTGCCGTCCTGGGGGGTGAAGCAGAAGCCGTAGACCTCGCGCTTGCGCCGCACGGCGACGGTGGGCAGCACCACCACGGCCTGAGAGAGAATGCGCCCGTAGTAGCCGTGGTCGCGGCCGAAGCTGAAGATCAGGTTGGCGTCGCGCTTGTCCGTGACCGCCACCCGCGGGTTGTCCCTGAGCCGCTGCTTGACCTCCTCGACGGTCGTGTCCCGGTTCAGGCTCAGGTTGAACCAGATCGAGTGCATGTACTGCGTGTTCAGCTTGACCGCGCTGGAGAACAGGTTCAGGTCCTTGCTCAGCGTCTCGAAGAGGTGGTGGGCGTCCCGGGCGTGATGGGTGCCGAAGTCCGGGTCGTCGTGCTTGCCCACGTTCGGGGCGGGCACGAAGCTGCTGGAAGCGGACACGTCGTTCGCCCGCCGCATGCAGACGAAGGTACCCTTGTCCAGGCAGTACTCCTTGTCGTTGCCGTCGTCGCAGACCGTCTTGATCAGGGTCGTGATGTTGTGGGTGTTGCAGGAGACGATCTGGAGGAAGCGGTCCTCGCCCGGGATCAGGGTCTCGTCGTTGACGCCGCGGGCGAAGGGCTTGCCGAAGCCGAACTCGCTGCCCTGGGCGAGGAAGCCCTTGGGCCCGCTGATCCCCTCGTAGAGCTTCTCCTTGTTCTCGTTGCCGGCCGGAGTGCAGTCGAGGACCACGGTGGCGCGCTCCAGCGCCTCCCGGGCGTCGTAGGTGGGCTCGTGGCCGAGCTTCTCGAACTGATCCCGGACATCGTCGTCCACGGCGAGCTTGGCGCCGCGCTCCATCAGGTGCCTCAGACGGGACTTGTCGGAGGCCAGCGGCGTCCGCTTGTGGAAGGTGACCTCGTCGATCCCCATCCGGTCCCGGAAGTCGGTGAAAAGGCCGATCAGCGGCTCTCCGATCGTGCCCGTACCCACGATATGGACAATCCTCTTCATGCGTGCCCTCTCGAAGGAAAAAGTTGGGTCTTTTCTGGCCGCTCGGGTGAAACGCAGCAGTTGGACGGGGTGGAGATTAGCACGAGCCGTGCCAAAAAAAGGTGATGAGCTTTTCCACAGAGGGTACCGGATGGTAAAGCGGTCGCTCCCTCCCGGACCTCCGCCTGTAATTCTTTCCGCTCTCCCCCTCAGTGCTCTTGCGCCAGCCCTGTAAAGCTTTCCGGCGCTTGGATTTCCGCTGGTTTTCCACCGGATTTCCACCTATGTCTGGGGGCTAATTGGGGCTTGACCACAACATCTTGTGGTCTTAAGCTTCAGGAAGTCGTTGCCGCAGCAAGCCAGGAACTCGACTTCCAGGAGGACACTAAGATGGTTCAACCCGTGGTGCAGGAGCAGAGTGTGAGCGGCAGGTCGTCGGCGTCTACGGTGGATGTTCCCGTCAAGGGGGGAGCGTCCGCCAAAAACGGCCTGAGCTTTCAACGCTTCTATACCACGCAGGGGGTGAGCCCCTTCGACACCATCGAGTGGGAGCTGCGGGACGCGGTCATCAGCAACGAGAAGGGGGAGAAGGTCTTCGAGCAGAAGGCCGTCGAGTTCCCCAAGTCCTGGTCGCAGACGGCGACCAACGTGGTGGTCAGCAAGTACTTCCGCGGCCAGCTCGGCACGCCGGAGCGGGAGCGCAGCGTGCGCCAGCTCATCTCGCGCGTGTCGGACACGATCACCGAGTGGGGACGCGACGGCGGCTACTTCGCCTCGTCCGAGGACGCCGAGACCTTTCACGACGAGCTGACCCACATCCTCCTCTATCAGCACGCCTGCTTCAACTCGCCGGTCTGGTTCAACGTCGGCATCGAGCCCAGGCCGCAGTGCTCGGCCTGCTTCATCAACTCGGTCGACGACACCATGGACTCGATCCTGACGCTGGCAAAAACCGAGGGCATGCTCTTCAAGTACGGCTCGGGCACGGGCAGCAACCTCTCCAAGCTGCGCTCCTCCCGCGAGCCGCTCGCCGGCGGCGGCACGGCTTCCGGCCCGGTCTCCTTCATGCGCGGCTTCGACGCCTTCGCGGGCGTCATCAAGAGCGGCGGCAAGACCCGTCGCGCCGCCAAGATGGTCATGCTCGACGTGGACCACCCCGACATCGAGGAGTTCATCCGCTGCAAGGAAGTCGAGGAGAAGAAGGCCTGGGCCCTGATCGACGCGGGCTACGACGGCAGCTTCAACACCGTCGGCGGCGCCTACGACTCGATCGCCTACCAGAACGCCAACCACTCGGTCCGCGTCACCGACGAGTTCATGCAGGCGGTGCAGGATGACGGAGAGTGGCAGACCAAGGCACGCCGCGGCGGCAAGGTCATGGGCACCTTCAAGGCCCGTGACCTGATGAAGGAAATGGCCGAAGCCGCCTGGGTCTGCGGCGATCCCGGGATGCAGTACGACACCACGATCAACGACTGGCACACCTGCGCCGGCACGGACCGGATCAACGCCAGCAACCCGTGCTCCGAGTACATGTTCCTCGACGACACGGCCTGCAACCTGGCCTCGCTCAACCTGATGAAGTTCTACGACGCGGATTCGGACTTCGACGTCGAGAGCTTCCGCCATACCTGCGAGGTGATCATCTCCTCCATGGAAGTGATCGTGGGCAACGCGAGCTACCCGACGCCGAGGATCGAGGCGAACTCGCACAAGTTCCGCCCCCTCGGGATCGGCTACGCCAACCTCGGCGCCCTGCTCATGGCCCGCGGCCTGCCCTACGATGGCCAGTCCGGCCGCGACTACGCGGCGGGGATCACCGCCCTGATGTCCGGCGCGTCCTATGCCCAGTCGGCACGGGTCGCGGAGGCCATGGGGCCGTTCGACGAGTTCGAGACCAACCGCGAGCCCATGCTGCGCGTCATGCGCAAGCACCGCGACGCCGTCAAGCAGATCGAGTCGGCCCACGTGCCGCTGGAGATCCTGCAGGCGGCCCGCACGTCGTGGGACGAGGTGGTGGAGCTCGGCGACCGGCACGGCCTGCGCAACAGCCAGATCTCGGTGCTCGCGCCCACCGGCACGATCGCCTTCATGATGGATTGCGACACCACCGGCGTGGAGCCGGACATCGCCCTGGTCAAGTACAAGAAGCTGGTGGGCGGCGGCATGATCAAGATCGTCAACCACACCGTGCCGATCGCGCTCAAGCGCCTGGGCTACGACAAGGACCAGATCCGGGCGATCGTCGAGTTCATCGACGAGAACGACACGATCGAGGGGGCGCCCCACCTCAAGGAGGAGCACCTGCCGGTCTTCGACTGCGCCTTCAAGCCGGCCAAGGGCTCGCGCTCCATCCATTACATGGGGCACTTGAAGATGCTCGCGGCGGTGCAGCCATTCATCTCGGGCGCGATCAGCAAGACGATCAACATGCCCGAGGACTCCACTCCCGAGGACATCATGCAGGCCTACATCGAGGGCTGGCAGATGGGGCTCAAGGCGGTGGCGATCTACCGCGACAACTGCAAGCGCAGCCAGCCGCTGTCGACCAAGAGGAACGAGAAGGAGACGGCGGCGGTGCCGGTCCCGGTGCAGGAGCGGCGAGCCGTGCGGAGAAAACTCTCGGACGAGCGCCGGGCCATCACGCACAAGTTCTCGATCAACGAGCACGAGGGGTATCTCACAGTCGGCCTCTACGACGACGGCCAGCCGGGCGAGATCTTCCTGGTGATGGCGAAGGAGGGCTCGACGATCTCGGGCCTGATGGACTCGCTCGCCACCTCGATCTCGATCGCGCTCCAGTACGGGGTGCCGCTGCAGACCCTGGTGGACAAGTTCAGCCACACGCGGTTCGAGCCCTCGGGCTTCACCAAGAACCCGGAGATCCCGATCGCCAAGTCGATCACGGACTACATCTTCCGCTGGCTGGCCTCGAAGTTCCTGACGCGGGAGCAGAAGGCGGCGGCGGGGGTGATCCTGCGCGACGAGCCGCCGCTCTCCGCGCCTGTCCCCCTCCTGGGCGGCGGGCGGCTGGAGCCGTTGGCGCCGGTGGTCGAGGTGATCAGCCACGAGCAGACCAAGGTCACCTTCCTCTACCAGCAGGACGCGCCGAGCTGCCACGACTGCGGGTCGATCATGGTCCGCAACGGCAGTTGCTACAAGTGCCTGAACTGCGGCTCGACCAGCGGCTGTAGTTGATTGGGAGAGGGGGCTCTTCCGGGAATCCGCGCCCCCCTCTTTTTGTTCCGCCTGCCATGACCATCAAGCGAGCCCACTACCGCCGCGCGCTGCTGAGCGCGACCGTCCTGTCACTGCTGCTCCTGTCCTGCCGTGACGGCGCCACCGCCGCCGGCAAGCCGGCTTCGGAAGACCTCGGCTTCCGCCTGAAGGCGGTGGATGGGCGCACGATCGGCCCCAAGGACTACGAGGGGCAGGTGGTGGTCGTGGACTTCTGGGCGACCTGGTGCATCCCCTGCCACATGCAGGCGCGGATCCTCGAGCCGATCCACCGCGACTACAAGGGCAAGGGGGTCCAGTTCCTGGCGGCGAACGTGGGCGAGGACGAGCCCACGGTGCGCTCGTTCCTGAAGAGCAAGCCGTTCCCCTACCCGGTCCTCCTCGATCCCGAGGACAGGGTCTCCACCAAGCTCGGCGTGGTCGCCCTCCCCACCCTGATGATCATCGACAAGAAGGGCAAGGTCACCTTGTTCCACACCGGCGTCGCCGACGGTGCCACGGTTCGGAAAATCCTGAAGCAGGCGGGCGTGTAAGGGAGGACGGCGGCCCGGAGGCCGCCGCTTTCCGGCCTTTCCTTCCTTTACCTGAGAACAACCAGCGCGACGCGCCGGTTCTGCGAGCGCCCCTCGCGGGTGCTGTTGTCGGCCACCGAGGACGCCTCGCCATACGAGATGACGTTGATCCGGTGGAGCGGGAACTGGTGCTGCTGGCTGAGATAGCGGCGAACCGCCTCGGCCCGCAGGAGGCCCAGTTCCTCGTTGTACTTCTCGGAGCCCACGCTGTCGGTGTGCCCCTGGATCTCGATGTAGACGCCAGCGTTCTGGCTCTTGAGCTGCGACGCGAACTCGTCGATGGCCGCCTTGGCCTCCGGCGAGAGGTCGGACGTGTCGAACCCGAACTTGACCTTGTCGTCGGTCAGGACGGTTTCATAGAGCAGCTTACCCTCGGCGAGCTTGCCCGCGTCGATGGCGCGCTGCAGCGCCTCCTGGGCCGTCTTCGAAGTCTCGCCGATCTGCTTCTCGTGGGTGTCGAGGCGGGTCTGAGCCTCCTCAACCTGTCCCGAGACCTGGTCGACCCGCGTGCCGACTGCGCCCGTCTCTTGACGGACGTATTTCTTCGTGGCGCATCCCGAGGCCCCGAGGGCCACGGTCAATGCCAGAGCGACCATCCACAGCTTGTTGCGCATGTGAGTCCTCCTTGGCTGGATGAGAGCCGGCCCCCCTGTGGAGGACGGCTCGGTTGGTTGTACCTCTGATCAGCCGCCTTTGCTACTCGCCGGCGGCGGTCCTTTGTATCCGCGCCGGAACAGCACGGTCCGGTCGCCCGACTTGACCTCCACCTTGACATCGCGCAGGCGGGACTTGCCCTCGCCCGTGGCGAAGCCGAGCACGTACTGGTGCCGGAGGTCGTTGTGGATGGCGACCAGCGCTTCCTGCAGGTCTTCCAGGTTCGAGATGGCGTAGTAACGGCCTCCGGACACCGAGGCCAGCAGGTTCAGCACGTCCGCGTACCGGTAGATCTTGTCGCCGGTGTCGGAGAGCTCGTACGGGTTGCCGGTGCCGAGCCCGATCACGTAGACCGGGAGCTGGGCCTGCCGCACGATTTCCCGCGCCTTCTCGGGGGTGAACTTGCTGGCGTTGTCGATCCCGTCCGTGATCAGGACCGCGAACCGCTTGGGGTTGCGGCCCTCGGCCGAAATGTTGGGAACCCAGGCCACAGCGTCATGGAGGGCCGTCGTACCCCACGCCTTCCAGTTCGCCACCGACTCCCGCAGCACCGACATCTCCGCGGTGTAAGGCACCTCGACCTGACCGGCGTCGCTGGCAAAGGTGGCAATGGCGAACTCGTCCCCCTTGAGGGACCTGTCCAGGAAAAACTGAACAGCCTGCTGGCTCGCCTGCAGGCTCGTCCCCTCCATGCTGCCGGAGAGGTCCTGCAGGAAAACGACGCTCGCCGGAGCATCGGCCCGCCGCTCGAAGCTGTCGACCTTGACCGGCTTGCCATCCACGAGGAGCCGGAAGTCGTCCTCGTCCAGACGGTCCGCGTACCCCGCGCCCGACCGCACCACCAGGGGCACCAGCACGTATCCGACCGAGACCTCCTCCTCGAACGTGGGGGTGGCCTCTTCCTGTGCCACGGCTGGGACCGTGACCAGGAGCATCAGAAGAAGAAGCTGGCTGAAAAAGCGGCTGCGTCTCATAGCGTTCGGGGAGAGGTGCAAATCGTGGACCATGGGTGACATGATGTTGATTCCAAAGGGAGGCGTACCCAGATGAGCGACACCATCGACATTCGAAACATATCGATCAAATGCGGACATTGCAATACGTATCAGACTCTTAGCTCCTACGCGCGCAGGGATGACGAGTGGAACGTGTACACCTACGAGTGCGAGAACGATGTCTGTGACCCGAACATGACCCGGACTCTTTTGGAGGTCCCGCGCCAACTTGACGTGTTCGCGCGACGCGACCCCGAGTGGCGGGGAGGCGGCAAGCATGGGGAAGAAGGGACTGGGGAGGCGGAGAACTAGCGGCCCGCGGTCGCTACCCGGGCCACCAGGTCCGCCAAGGCCGCATCGGCCTCGCCGCTCTCGCCTTTGAGCTGCAGCTCGGTCTCCAGGACGTCGGAGGGCAGGCGGGCCAGCATGGGCTCGGGCAGGCGCGAGGCGGCCAGATAGGCACGGTGGAGCCGGAAGGGGTGGATGCCCGCGAGCGGGTTCTTGCCGCCGCCGGGCAGCTCCCCCTGGAGCGAAGGGGCGAGACGGTCGCGGAAGCGGCCGAAGTTCGACTCCCCCGCCGGCACCCGGGCGGCGCGCATCATGCCGCGGATCGCGGTAAGCTGCCGGCAGAAAGAGGCGAACAGGGAGAAGAACGAGAGGCGCGCAGCCAGCGGGTCCTCGGAGGAGGTCATGAGCCGGCGGAGGCGGTCCAGGGCCTCGGCCCCACGGCCGGTCGCAATGGCGTCGAGGAGCTGCCAGACATCCTCTTCCCCCCGATCCTCGACGTTCTGCTCCACCAGCTTGCGGGCGATCCGCCGTTCACCCGCCCCCTGTGCCAGATTGGCCAGCTTGCGGTACTCCCCCGCCAGCCGGGCGGTCGAGTCGGCGTCGATCCCCTTTCCAACCCGGTTGCGGCCCTCCCCCTCCTGGCGCAGGGTGCGGCGGGCCAGCTCGGCGAGAGCATCCGAGGCGATGGCCACCCCGGTCTGGCGCTCCAGCTCCTCGGCGATCGGATCGAGCCCCTGCCAGCCGCCCCGCTCGGACTCCACGCTCCCCACGGACAGCACGGCACCGCGTTCCTCCAGCAGACGGACCAGCGGGTGGTCCGCCGCCACGCTGCGCTCGGCCAGGATCAGGGCGTGACCCTCGGGAAGGCCGCCGCGCACCGCGTCCGTCAACTCGGCGAGATCGCCCTCGCCGATCCCCTGGATTCCTTCGCGCACGGCCGCTTCCAGCAAGGGAGCCAGGTTGGCGCGCAGCTCCTCCACCTGCTTCTTGCCCCGGGCGCGTCCGCCCCGCCCCCGGCGGTCGCCCTCGAACGCCCAGGGCGGCAGGTCGGAGAGCACGTCCGTGTCGAAGAGGTGGAGGGCTTGGAGAAGGCGCGAGGCCGCCTGGCGCTCCCGGGAACCGAGCGTAGGTGAATTCAGAGGAAGGGCCTCTGCCGCCTCGTCGATGAGCCCGGCCGCGGCGTTGCGGTCCGCGAACACGGCCGTATCCAGGACCAGGAGCACCTTGGCGCCGCCGAAGAGGGAGTAGGTCCGGAGGTCCTGAAGGATGGGCGCGAGCGAGGCGGCGTGGCGGTGGAGCTCGATGTGATCTTTGGGTAGCCCGTGGGCTGCCGCCAAGGCCTCGGCAGCGCGGACGGCAGCCGGCTCGGCGAGCACCAGGTCGCCATGGACCAGGCAGACCTGAGGTCCGCTCCGCCCGAGGCGGCCGAGGAAGCTCTCGACAGAGGCGCTCATGTAGATGGCAAGAGGGGGCCGCCCTCGCGGGCGGTCCCCTCGAAAGTACGGTTCCCGGCTGCCTAGGAGGCCTCGGCCTCGAGCATCCCGCGCTCGACGAGCTCCTGACAGTCGATGCAGAAGCGCGTCCAGGGAACTGCCTCGAGCCGCTTGGGGTTGATCGGGCCGCTGCAGTTGCTGCACCGGCCGTAGCTCCCCTCGTCCATGCGACGGAGCGCGTCCTCGATCTGGAGCAGCCTCTGCCTCTCACTGTCCGAGAGCGAGAACATCAGCTCCCGGTTGTAGTGGTTGTTCGCGCGGTCGACGATATCCTCGGTGCCGTCGTCCGCCGACTCCTGGCCGGCGCGGATGTCCTGGTTGTACATGTCGTACATCTCAGTCCGCTGCTCCAAGAGCCGGGTGCGCAGCGCATCGAACTGGCTCTGGTCCTGTGGGGCCTGCTGAGCCGGAGCGGAGGCCGTCTTGGCCTTCTGTGTCTTGGCCACGCTTGCTGTCTCCTTTCAACGCTTCGTCAAGTACACGTTCTCAAATCAGAGCGGCTCGCGATGATAGCTCATTCCGGCCTCGATCGTGAGCGTGCGGTAGAGCTGCTCATAGAGCACGACCCGTGCCAGTTCGTGCGAGAGGGTCAGGCGCCCCAGCGACAGCACCCAGCGCGCCTCGTCGAGCACCGCCCGGTCGAGTCCGAGGTCGGAGCCGATCACAAAGGCGACCGGGTGCGGCCAGTCGGTCTTGATACGGGCGAGGCGCTCCGCCAGTTGCGAGGAATCGACGCTTTCGCCGCGGCTGTCCAGAGCGATGGGGTACGACGGCCGGGGGAGCGCGGCGAGCAGGGCCTGCCCCTCGATACGCTGGCGCTGTGGGTCTTCGGACGCGGCCTTCGCCCGCACCGGCAGGTCACGGACCATGGCCATGTGGGAGATGCGGCGGCGGTAGGTGGTGCAGATCTCTTCCCAGCCGGAGCGGTGGTGCCGGCCCGCCCAGACGATCACCAGCTCGCGGGCCACGCTTCAGCCGACCGCCTAGCCGACCGCAGTGTCGTCGGCATCCTCGCCTTCCATGTACTGGCTCCACTCCTCGGTGTAGCCGAGGGAGCGGAGGTCGCGCATGCGGTCGAGGAAGACGATGCCGTTCAAGTGGTCGTACTCATGCTGGACGATGCGGGCTTCGAAGCCGCTGGCGATGTAGTCCAGCCGCCGGCCCTCGCGGTCGAGCCCCTGCACCCGTACCGCCGGATGGCGCGGCACCAGGCCCCGGAGGTCGGGGATCGACAGGCAGCCCTCCCATTCGTAGACCAGCTCCCGGCTGTGCGGTGTGATCATGGGATTGACGACCACGTGCAGGGGGATGTCCTCGTGGCGCTCGTTGCCCTCGCAGGCATAGACGAAGATCTGGAACTCGACGCCGAGCTGCGGCGCCGCCAAGCCTACGCCGGCGGCCGCGTGCATCGTTTCCACCATGTCCCCGAAGAGCTGCTGGAGCTCGTCGGTGCGGATCCGCTCCGGCGGCACGGGCTGCGCCGGCGTCCGCAGAGCGGGATGGCCGAGCCGGATGATGGGGCGGACAGGCATCGTGGGGGGATTATAGCGCGTGCTATTGTCGAGACGAATCGGAGGAAACGATGACGATCAGGACCTCGTACGGATTGCCGCGGCGGATCGGCCCCCTGGTAAAGGGGCTCCTTCTCGCCGGAGCGGCGGTGGGAGCGCCGGCCCTCGTGAGCTCGGTGATCCGCCGGCGTGCCGAGCCGCCGCAGCCCCCCCGCTGGGGCCGGGCGCACCGCTACTCGGGACGGCACGGGGAGATCGTCTTCCAGGAGCTCGGGCTGCGGGGGGACCGCCCCCCGGTCGTCCTGCTGCACTCCTTCGGGCCGGGGCACGACGCCAACGAGTGGCGCGCCACGGCGGAGCGGCTGGCCGAGCGCTACGCGGTCTACGCGCCGGACCTCCCTGGCTGGGGGCGCTCCGGTGCTGCTTTCCAGAGGACCTGGAACCCCAAGCTCTACGTGGAGGCGATCGACGCCTTCCTGGCTGGAGTGGTGCGGGAGCCCGCCATCCTGATCGCCTCCGGGATGACCGCGGCCTATGCGGTGCGGATCGCAGCGGAGCATCCCGGCCGGCTGCGGGCCCTCGGCCTGGTCTGCCCGGTCGGCCTGGAGCCTGGCGCGCAGTCCTTCGTTGGCAAGCTGCTGCGGCTGCCAGTCCTGCGCGACACGGTCCTGGACCTCGTGACCAGCCGCTCGGCGATCACCCACTACCTGCGCAAGCAGGTCTATGCCGCGCCCGAGCGGGTGGATGCGGCGCTGCTCGATCATCACTACCGGGCGAGCCACATGGCGCGCTCGCGTGCCGCGCTCGCCGCCTGGCTGGGAGGGGAGCTCGGGGACAACGTGGCCGAGACGCTCCCCGAGATCGGCCTCCCGGTCTGGATCGCCTGGGGCCGCCAGTCGGCCGCCCCCCGGGTCGAGGACGCCGATCGCTGGCTGCACGGCCTCCCGCACACCGCCGAGCTCGAAGTCTTCGAGACCTCCGGAGCCCTTCCCCACGCCGAAGCCCCCGCAGCGTTCTGCCGGGCGCTCGACCGGTTCATTGCGGGGATCTCCTGACATACCCCCCGCACGCCACCACCGGGATCGGCGGGTAGCGGAAGAAGGCCTGGTCCACCTCGGCCAGCCCGCAGCGGACGAACACGCTGCGGCTGGAAGCCACCAGCCGCAAGTGCTCGCAGGTCGCGCAGAGCCCCGGCGATGCCGGGAGCCTCTTCAAAAGATCCTCATCCAACTGCAGCCTCTTCCGGCAGGGCCAGCTTTCCCTCCGAAAGCGCCTCCACGGTCGCGGTCGGGCCGACCAGGACGAACTGGTCCCCTTCCTCGAAAACCGTGTCGCCCGCCGGGATCACCACCTCCTCCCCGGTCCGGGAGGCGCGGCGGCGGATCTCCAGCACGCGGGCGCCCAGGGTCTGGGGCAGCTTCGCCTCCGCCAGCGTCTTGCCGACCAGGAGCACGGGCACCGGGACCAGCCGCACCGAGAAGTCCGGCGGCAGGTGGACATAATCCCGGCTCGTCTCCTCTCCCTTGCTGGAGACGAACGTCGCCAGCAATGCCGGCCGCCCCAGGACCTCCTGGGCATAGACGGCCAGCAGGTCCCGCTTGGCGAGCACCCCCAGGTATCTCTCTTCCGCGTTCACCACCGGCAGCCGCTCGTACTCGCTCTGGGCAAAGGACTCCGTGGCCCGGTGCAGACGCTCGTCGTTACGGATCGACCGCTCGACCGGCAGCATCAGGTCGTGCGCCACCACCGCGGTCAGGGTGTCCGGGCTCTCCAGCATGTGCTTGATGTCGTGCAGCGAGACCACGCCTTGGAGCTTGCCGTCCGGGCCGACCACGAACAGGCGCTCGCGGTTGGTGGAGAGGAACTTGTCCACCACCCTGCTGTAAGGGTCACCCGGCCGCAGGATGTCCGCGTCCTTTTGCAGGAGAGCCTCCACGGTGAGGCCGGCGAGCACCGCCTCCTCCATCCGCCAGGGCAGCTCGATCCCCTTGTGCCTCAATGCCTCGGTATAGATCGAGTAGCGCCGGAGCCGGCGCGACAGGAAGCTGGAGATGATCGAGGCGACCATCAGCGGCAGGATCAGGTCGTAGTTACCGGTGAACTCGAAGACGATCAGGATGGCGCTGATCGGCGCGTGGCTCGTGCCGGCGGCGATCGCAGCCATCCCCACGGCTGCATAGGCGCCATAGGAGGAGGCGATCTCCGGCCACAGGCCATGCACCGAGAAGCCGTAGGCTCCGCCGACCAGGGCACCGAAGAAGAGGGCTGGAGTGAACAGCCCGCCCGCTCCGCCGCAGCCCGTGGTGATCGCGGTCGCGAGCAGCTTGGCGGCCGCCAGTCCCAGCAGGAAGAGGACCGTGAGCTCCTCGGGCAGCGGCAGCCGCTCCGGCAGCTTGAGCTCGCCCGTGAGCGCCATGTTGATCACGTCAGTGCCGCCTCCGAGCACATGCGGAACCCAGAGCGCCAGCAGGCCGACCAGGGTCATGCCCACCACCGGCTTCAGCGGCTCGGGCAGGAAGTGCATCGATCTGAAAAAGCCCCGGCCGAGCCGCACCCCGAGCACGAACAGCACCGAAGCCAACCCGCAGACCACTCCCAGCCCCGCGTATGGCACGAGCTCCCAGGTGCTCACCAGGGTGTAGCCGGGCGCGGCATAGAGATGGACGTTGCCCGAGATCGCGCGCGAGATCAGGGTCGAGATCACCGACGAGACGACGATGGGACCGAAGATATCCAGGGCAAAGTTGCCGAGCACCACCTCCATGGCGAAGAGCGCGCCCCCGACGGGGATGTTGTAGGCCGCGGCGAGGCCCGCCGCGGCTCCGCACCCCACCAGGACCTTGAGCCGGTGCGGCTGCATGCCCAGCCGCGATCCCAGCCAGGAAGAGATCATGGCGCCCAGCCGGATCAGCGGCCCCTCGCGCCCGAGCGAGCCGCCGCTGCCCACCGTCGCGATGGCGGCGAGGGCGTTGGCCAGCACCGGCTTCGGCGGCACCCGGCCGCCCGACAGGGCCACCGCCTCGATCAGCGCCGCCATGCCGCCGCCGCCGACCTTCTGGCGGGTCGCCCATCCGACCAGCCCGATGAGCAGGCCGCCGAAGGCGAGCACGGCCACCACCCACCAGTCCGGCACCTGGTGGGCAGCCTCCAGTATGCTCTCCGGCGATCTCCAAAGGACGCTCTGGAAGACGCGGATCAGGGCATGGACGAGGGCGCCGAGCAGGCCGGCGACCACGCCTACCAGGACGATCAGGAAGAAGAAGACACGGTCGTCGCGCGTGGCGAGGCCGAACCGCCGGGCCAGGGTGAAATCGAGAGAGCGCACCCACTCCCGCAGGCTTCCGAACCAGGCCGCGGAGCGCGCCGTCATGCGGGAACTGTATCAGGCGGGAGGTCTGAGCTGTCCGTGCCGGTGCCCTCTTCCATAAATATGCCAAATGACGTATAGTCCGGCTCGTAGGTCGCGCCTTATGAGGCGACCGTAGGCAGGCCTTCCGGGGACCCGCCGGCGAGCGTCCGCCGCCGGTACATTGGAGTCCTCATGGCGGAAGTCTCGCCCCGCGGTACCAACCTTCCTCCGAGCACTCAAGAACCAAGGGGACCGGGAAACCGGTCCCCTTTGCCTTTCAGGCTCCCCGGCGCGAGGCGATCTCGGCCACCTCGGCCACGTCGGTACGCCGCCGCAGCTTCCGCGCGGCCGTGGCGGTCGCGGCCAGGGCCGCGCGCGTAGACTCGGAGCGCTTCTGGCCCATCAGCCGGGAGTAGACCGACAGCGCCTGCCCCACCACCTGGTCCATGTTGTAGTACTTGTAGGTGGCGAGCCGGCCCACGAAGAGCACGTCCTGCGTGGCCTCGGCCAACGCCTGGTACTTCTTGTAGAGTTCGGCGTTCTCGGGCCGCGGCACGGGGTAGTACGGGTCCCCTTCCGCCTGCGGGAACTCGTATACCAGCGTGCTCTTGGTCGGATGCTCCTGGCCGGTGAGGCGCTTGAACTCCGTCACGCGGGTGTAGAGGTGCTCGTTCGGGTAGTTGACCACGGCCACCGGCTGCGCCCACTCCTGGTTGACCGTCCGGAAGTCGAAGCGGAGCGAGCGGTACGGCAGCTTGCCGTAGCGGTAGTCGAAGTACTCGTCCACCGGTCCGGTGAAGATCAGCTTGTCGTACGCGACCTCGTCTCTGATTTCGCGATAGTCGCAGTTCAGGAGGATCTTGATGTTGGGATGATCGAGCATGTTCTCGAACATCCGGGTGTAGCCCTTCTGCGGCATGGCTTGGTACGTGTCCGTGAAATAGCGGTCGTCACGGTTGGTGCGCACCGGCACCCGCGAGGTCACCATGGCGTCGAGCTGCGACGGGTCGAGCCCCCACTGCTTGCGGGTGTAGCCGCGGAAGAACTTCTCGTAGAGCTCCCGGCCGACGCGCGCGACGACCACGTCCTCCGAGGTGCGGATGGACTCCCGTTCCTCGGCATGCGAGGCGAAGAAATCCTCCACCTCCATGCTGTTGAGCTTGAGCCCGTACAACTGGTTGATGGTGTCCAGGTTGATCGGGATCGGTACGAGCTGGCCGTCCACGCTCGCTCGCACCCGGTGCTCGTAGGGGCGCCACTGGGTGAACTCGGAGAGGTACTCGAACACCTCCTTCGAGTTGGTGTGGAAGATGTGGGGACCGTACTTGTGGATCAGGATCCCCGCGTCGTTGTAGTGGTCGTAGGCGTTCCCTCCGATATGGGGTCGGCGGTCCACGAGGAGGACCTTCTTGCCCGCGCCGCGCGCGAGCCTCTCAGCCAGCACGCTCCCTGCGTATCCCGCTCCAACAATCAAGTAGTCGAACATGGGACCAGCTCCTTTCAGAGTTCTCCAAATCACCGCAAGCTTCGGAGCTTGGAAGTCAAAGACAAATTCAAAGAACAGGCAGATCCCGGCGCGAGCCCTTCCGCCGCGAAGCGACGGCCGCGTCGATCAGATCCGACATCTCCCGCCCCGTGCGGCTCCAGGAACCGTGGGACAGAAACTCGTCCACCCGTTCCAGCCACTCCTCGCCATAGCCGGACAGGGCACGCTCGATGGCCGCGACGAACTCCTCGGGGCCGTCGGCGATCTCCACCATCCCCTCTTCGCCGTAGGGCTTGACCACGTCGCGGATCGGCGTCGACACCACGGGCCGTCCGCCGGCCAGATACTCCGGAGTCTTGGTGGGGCTGATGAAGCGGGTCGATTCATTCTGCGCGAAGGGCATCAGCGCCACATCCCAGCCCGACAGGTAGAGCGGCAGGTCGGCGTAGCCTTTCATGCCGAGGTAGTGCAGGTTGGCGCGGCGCGGCAGGCTCTCCGGATCGATCTTGACCACGGGGCCGACCATGACGAGCTGCCAGTCCGGGCGGGCGTCGGCCACGGCGGCGATCAGGTCCAGGTCCAGGCGCTCGTCGATCACACCGAAGTAGCCCATGCGCGGGCGCGGCAGGGCGGCCTGGTCGGCCGGCTCCGAGCAGGCTTCGCGGGCCTGGCGGAAGTGCTCGGCCTCGATGCTGCTCGGGAAGGGGTAGACCCGCGGGTGGCGCTCGCGCTTGGCCTCGTACAGGCTCTGGCCGCCGGTGAAGACGAGGTCGGCGGCGGCGAGGAGCTTCGACTCGCGCTCCAGCAGCTCCCGCGGCGCGCCGCGGAAGAGCGAAAGCTCGTCCATGCAGTCGTAGACCACCCCCAGCGGCTCCAGCCCCTCAGCGCAAGGCATGGCCATGGGCGTGTAGTACCAGAGGACGTACTCGGCGACTTCGTGCTGCTCGAGCAGGTCGCGCAGCAGCTCGCACTGGGCGGCCTCCGCCTGCTCGGGTGAGAGCCCGTGAGGCAGATGGGGCACCGCAACCCGGACGCCGCCCTTCCTCTCGCTCAGGTCCAGTCTCGGCTCCGTATCCTCCCAGATCGGCTCTTCGACGAAGAACACGCGGCGGTCGCGGGCGAAGCGGCTCATCAGGTGCTGCGGGCGCTGCCAGACGAAGTCCCAGCGCAGGTGGGAAAGGCAGACCAGGTCCGGCCTGGTATCGGAATCGCCGGAATCGCCCGCGGCCAATCCGCGGGAGGGAACGGGTCGGTCGTCAGAAAGTTGCATGCTCGGTCTCCTCATCCAGCGCGCGCTCCGCATCCGGAGAATCACGTTCAGGGTTCTGCGGGATCTCCCGCATCAATCGGGCCTGGCGCTCCAGTTCCTGCGCCAGGTCTGAACAGGTCTCCCGACGTCCTTCGGGAGTCGCGAGGCCCCAGAGGCCGGTCTCGCAGTGGCGGTCGTCGTCCCAGCCCGGGTAGTCCAGGATCGGGTACAGGCAGATCCCCTCGACCGGCACGCCGGCGCTGCGGGCCGCCCGCACCTCCTCCGCCACGTAGCGCAGCCAGGGCGCGCGGTCTCTTCCCTGCGCCCCGGTCTCCGACACCATCACGGGCCGCCCGTAGCGCTCCCAGACCTCCGCCAGGATCTGGCGGAAGGGGCGGTACCGCGGATCGTCCTGCCCGATCATCGGCCCGTCGAGCACCCACTGGTTGTTCGGGTAGTAGTTCACGCCTACCATGTCCAGACAGCGCTCGTCGCCCCCGAGCTGCGGCCAGAGCTGCCCGGCCAGCATGTCGAAGGCCTGGAACTGCGCCAGCCGGTGACCCTCCGTGTCCTTGCGCGCTCCGCGGGCCGTGTTGTGCACGATGTGGATGGCCGGCTCGGCATGGAGGATCCGCGCCCGCGGGTCCACGCTCCAGATGGCGTCGATGGCGGCCAGGCTCGCCCGCACGAGCTGCACCTTGAGCTCGAAGCCCCGGTCGGTGGCAAACGGGTTCAGGTACGCCACGTCGCCGCCTGCCCACGACCAGAAGGAGATCTCGTTGACCGGGCAGTAGGCCGCCGGCTCGTCCGTCTCCGCCGCGATCACCCGCGCCACCGCCCGGGCGTACTCGGCGAAACGGTCCACGAACTCGGGGCCGAAGATGTCGAGCCCGTCCGGCCAGCCGTAGTGGCAGAGGTCCCAGATGACCTGGACGCCCGCCTTGCGCGCGGCCCGCACCATGGGAAGCAGGCTCCCGAAGTCGTAGCGGCCGGGGGAGCGCTCCACGAGGTGCCAGCGCACCCCGTCCCGGGCGGTTCCGATCCCCACCTGCCGCAGCCGCGAATAATCGGACTGGGCGAAATGGTCGTGCCGGGTAGCCGCCACGAGATCGAGCCTCCTGCCGTCACTTCGTCTATGGCAGGAACACTCAAAGCCTGCGATCCAGAAAGTCTTGTTCAGCACTTGGTTCGTCTTTCGCCTCTCGCTCGCCAGTACACGATTGCAAAATAGAGACCAGCTCCGGGCTGCGCCTGCCGATCGAAGGTTGGGAGCCGGCAGGCGGGTAGATTTTGCGTGGAGGCGAGAAAAAAGGACACAAAGGACCGCATCGACAATAAGGACAACAAGGACCCGTCCTTGAGGTCCTTGGTGTCCTTGTGGTCCTTTCCGGTATCCTTCGCCCCGCATGCCCGCCCCCCCGCTCATTCCTGCCGCGACGGCCCGCCGGCTGCTGCTGGGCGCGCAGGGGCTCCTCGACGATCCGCGTGGCCCGGTCACGGCCGACCGGGTGTACGACCTCGTCGAGCGGATGGGGTTCGTGCAGATCGACTCGATCAACGTCATCGAGCGGGCGCATCACCTGACCCTGGCCGCCCGCCTCCAGGGCTACCGGCCGAAGATGCTGGACCGCCTGCTGGAGCGCGACCGGCGCCTCTTCGAGCACTGGACCCACGACGCCTCGGCCATCCCTACCAAGTGGTACCCGCATTGGCGGTTCCGCTTCGAGAGCTATCGCAGAAGAGTGCTGGAGCACCCCTGGTGGCTGGAGCGGATCGGACCCGACCCGCAAGGGATCATCGCGGAAGTCCGCGAGCGGCTCGCCCGCGAGGGGCCGCTCATGACGCGCGACTTCGAGGACACCCGCGACAACTCCGCCGATCGCACCTGGTGGGGCTGGAAGCCCGAGAAGGCCGCCCTCGAGTACCTCTGGCGGACCGGCGAGGCCGCGGTCGCAGGCCGGGTCAACTTCCACAAGATCTACGACTTGGCAGAGCGCGTGCTCCCCGAAGCCCACGCCGCTCCACAGCCCGATCCCGAAGAGCACATCGACTGGGCCTGCCGCACGGCCCTCGACCGCCTCGGCATCGCCAGCCCGGACGAGATCGCCGGCTTCTGGCGCTCCGTTCCCCTGGAAGACGTGAAAGCCTGGTGCGCCCGGGCTGAAGACATCACGGCCGTCCGCGTGGAGGCGGTCGACGGCTCGGCGCGCAACGCCTGGGCCGTGCCCGATTGGGAAGAGCGGGCCGCGAATCTACCCCCGGCGCCCTCGCGCATCCGGCTGCTCAGCCCCTTCGATCCCATCCTGCGCGACCGCCGGCGGACCCTGCGCCTCTTCGGCTTCGACTACCGCTTCGAAGCCTTCGTGCCGGCTCCCAAGCGCCTCTACGGCTACTACGTCCTGCCAGTCCTGGAAGGCGAGCGCCTGGTCGGACGGCTGGATCCCAAGCTCTACCGCGATCAGGGACTGCTGGAAGTCCGGCAGGTCTGGTGGGAGCCCGGCGTGCGCGAGAGCCAGGCGAGACAGAAGAAGCTGGAGACCGCGCTCGACCGGCTGGCGAGGTTCGTAGGCGCTGAAAAATGGTCCTTATAGAGGCCGTCCGGCCCGCTCTGCCGCCCTCTGCATGAGCAGATCCTGGCTGGAGCGCGGCTCCTCCCCCTTGCCCGGCCGGCGCTGGACATAGCTGCCGTCGGGCCGCATCTCCCAGGCCTTCACGTTGTCGCCGAGCTCGAGGTCCAGGATCGCGTCGAGCTCCTCCTGGATGCGGGGCTCCTCCACCGGCACGATCGCCTCCACGCGGAAATCCAGGTTGCGCGACATCCAGTCGGCCGAGCCCATGAAGTGCTCGGGCCGGCCGCCGTTGGCGAAGCGGAAGATGCGGGCGTGCTCCAGGAAACGGCCGACGATGCTGACCACCCGGATCGTCTCGCTGTGGCCGGGCAGCCCCGGACGCAGCCGGCAGACGCCGCGCACGATCAGGTCCATCCGTACCCCGGCGGCCGAAGCGTCGTAGAGCGCCCGGCACATCTGCTTGTCCTCCAGCGCGTTCACCTTGGCCACGATGTGCCCGCCGCGCCCCGCTTTGTGATGCTCCACCTCGCGCTGGATCAGCTCCACGAAGCGCTGCCGCATGTTGATCGGCGCCACCAGGAGCTTCTTGAACCGGGGTCGGTGGACGTAGCCGGTCAGCATGTTGAAGAGCTGCACCACGTCCTCGGCGATCTCCTCGCGGCAGGTGAAGAGGCCCAGGTCCGTGTAGAGCCTGGCCGTCTCGTTGTTGTAGTTGCCTGTGGCGATGTGGGTGTAGCAGCGCAGGCCCTCGCGCTCCTGGCGCACGACCAGCGCGACCTTGGCATGGGTCTTCAATCCAACCACGCCATAGGCCACGTGGGCGCCGACGTTCTCCAGCCGCTCGGCCCACTCGATGTTCGCCGCCTCGTCGAAGCGCGCCTTGATCTCCACCGTGACCGCCACCTGCTTGCGGTTCTCGGCGGCGCGGATCAGCGCCCGCATGTTCGGCGAGTCGGCGGAAGTGCGGTAGAGCGTCTGCTTGACCGCCAGCACCGCGGGATCGGCCGTGGCGGCCTCGATGAACCGCTGCACGCTGGCCGTGAACGAGTCGTAGGGATGGTGGACCAGGATGTCCCCGTTGCCGATGGCGGCGAAGATGTCCACGTCCTCCCCCGGCTCGGCCGGGTGCAGCCGCGGGTGCGTCACCGGCGCCCAGGGCCGGTAGCGCAGCGACGGCAGCGGCGCCGACTGGGCGAGCTGCATCAGGTCGCGCAGGGCGAGGAGCCGGTCCACCTCGAAGATCTCCTGCTCCTGGATCTCGAGCTGCTCGGCCAGGAGCTCGCGCATCCAGCCGGGCATGCCGGTCGCAACTTCCAGACGCACGACGGTCGCGAAACGGCGCTCCCGCAGCTCCTCCTGAATGGCCTCGAGCAGGTCGTCCGCCTCCTCCTCGTTGCGCTGCACGTCGGCATTTCGCGTGACGCGGAAGGGGTAGGACTCCACCACCTCCATGCCCTGGAAGAGCCGGTCCAGGTTGTGGGCGATGACCTCCTCCAGCGGCACGTAGCGCAGCGTGTTCGGCACCTGCAGCCAGCGCGGCAGGATGTAGGGCACCTTGATGCGCGCGAAGCGCGGCTCCGGCTCTCCCGGCTCCTTCACCGATACCGCCAGCGATAGGCTCAGATTCGAGATGAAGGGGAAGGGATGGGCCGGGTCCACGGCCAGCGGGGTCAGGATCGGGAAGAGCTTTTTACGGAACTCGTCCGAAAGGTGGCGGCGCTCGCTGGGCCGCAGCTCGTCCCAGGCCAGGATCTCCAGCCCGTGCTGGCGGAGGGCCGGCAAAAGCTCCTCGTTGAACAAACGCCGCTGGCGGGCGAGCAGCGGCCGGATCGTGGCATGGATCTCGGCGAGCTGCTGGCGCGGCGTGCGGCTGTCGGGCGGCAGCTCGCGGATGTTGCTGGCGAGCTGCTGCTTGAGCCCGCCCACTCGCTTCATGAAGAACTCGTCCAGGTTGTTGTCGAAGATGGCGAGGAACTTCAGCCGCTCCAGGAGCGGATTGGATGCGTCCTCGGCCTCGTGGAGCACCCGCAGGTTGAACTCCAGCCAGGAGAGCTCGCGGTTCAGGAACAGGGAAGCCGGATCGAGAGGCTCGGCAGGCGATTCGATGGGGGAGATGGTCTTGGGCTCGGACACGGACGACTCCAAAGAACCCCAAGTCTCGCATACCCTGACCCGCCGATTCCATGACGCCCGTGTGACAAGTGGGCACCCAAAGAACATCTACCCGAGCTGTTCGGGTATATACCCGAGTCGCCCTTGCTCAGCTCCCGGCGAAATGGCGCGTAGAATCATGGCGTGACGGCACTCGTGGTGCAGCCTCTAACCTTCCCGGACATCAGTGTTCGCCCTGAGGCGACACCCCTCGTCGCCGGCCGTCTGGCCGCCATCGACATCGGCTCCAACTCCATCCACATGATCGTGATCGCGCCTGAGGCGACCGGCGGCTACCGGGTCCTCGGCAGGGAGCGCGAGATGGTCCGCCTGGGCAAAACCGCTCATGGCCGGGGCGCCCTCTCCGAGAGCGCCATGCGCGACGGCCTGGAGACGCTGGTCAAGATGACCACCCTCGCCCGCCTCAAGGGCGCCGAGCGGGTCGTGGCCGTGGCCACCAGCGCCGTGCGCGAAGCCTCCAACGGCGACGATTTCCTTTCCCGCGTCAAAGCCCAGACCGGCCTCGACGTCCAGCTCCTCACCGGCGTCGAGGAGGGGCGGCTCATCTACCGCGCCGTGCGCGAGGTGGTCGACCTCGGGCACGGGCCGGCAGCCATCGTCGACGTGGGCGGCGGCAGCACGGAGTGGATCTTCACCCGCACCGGCGAGATCGAGCAGGTGGTGAGCCTCGCCCTGGGCTCCCTGCGCAGCGCCAACGAGCTCAAGGGTGACCCGCCGACCGCCGCGTCGGTGGAGAAGCTCCGGCGCCGCATCGAGAAGCGGCTGGACAAGGAGGTCCCCCACGGGCCGGCCGAGCGCCTGGTCGCCACTTCCGGCTCCGCGGTCTGCTGCGCGGACCTGGTGGACTTCTTCGCCGGCCGCGACTGGAAGGAGGCCTCCGCCGCCCTGCGCGAGGTCCGCCTCAAGGACCTGGCGCAGCTCATCGAGCGCCTGCGCACCCTCCCGCGCCGGGAGATCGCCGACCTTCCTCCGGTGGGCATCCCCCGGTCGGAGAGCCTGCTCGCCGGGGCCGTCCTGCTCCACGAGCTGGTCTCTCATGCCGGGGTCGACCGCTTCCAGGTGAGCGGCCAGGCGCTGCGCGAGGGGCTGGTGCTCGCGGCCCTCGGCCAGCCGATCCCCGCGGCGCGCGAGCCCGAGGACCTCCGCCGCCGGCAGGTCCTCCGCCTCGCCGAGCGCACGGAGAGCGTCTACCGCCACAGCCTGCAGAGCGCCCGCCTCGCCGTGCGCCTGTTCGACGTCACGGCCTCGCTGCACGGCCTCGGCTCCCGCGAACGCGAGTGGCTGGAATACGCCGCCCTGCTCCACGACCTCGGCTACTCCATCCACTACCGCAACCACCACAAGCACTCGTTCTACCTGATCTTCAACGCCAGCCTCGACGCCTTCGATCCGCGCGAGGTGGAGATCATCGCGCACCTCGCGCGCTACCACCGCGGTCCGACTCCCAAGCGCAGCCATCCCACTCTCGCCGCCCTCAAGCCCTGGCAGCAGCGGATCATCCGGCAGCTCGCCGCGCTGCTGCGCGTGGCCGACGCCCTCGACCGCACCCACGCCTCGCGCGTCGAGGAGGTCTATGGCTCGCTGCGGAAGGACCGGGTCACGCTGGAGGTCGTATCGCGCTACGACGTCGGATTGGAGCTGGAGGCCGCCCGCGAGCGCGGCGCGTACTTCGAGAAGGTCTTCGGCTGCCGGCTGCGCTTGCGGCAGGGACTCGAAGCTGCCGTATAGCAACCTTCGGTTTGTAAAAAGAACCCGCCCCGGACCCCCGTTTCCTTTTTGCACCATAGAGTTAAATATCTGCGTCACATGGAGTTAACATACTTATTACCTGCCCGTCACATGGGCTTTGCGGAAATCTCTCCACGGTCCGCCGGGCCGTTGTTTCCCCAAAGGAAACGGTTTCAAGCAAAGCTATATTTTTCAACGACTTACGAGGATTGCACAGAGCTTTGGTCAAAGCGTGGAAAGGGCCGTCAGACCTCGTTTCTGCGGGCTTCCCAGGGGCCATATCCGCAGAGTTTTCCGCAGGTCCTGTGGAGAACTCCGTGTTAGCCTTTTCGCCAATGGCGCGTGAAAAGATTCTGCTCATCGAAGACGAGCCGGACATCGCCGAGGTGCTGCAATACAACTTGGAGAAGGAGGGGTTCCAGGTCGAGCTGGCGAGCCGGGGGGATGACGGCCTGGAGGCCGTCCGGCGCAAAAACCCCGAGCTGATCCTGCTCGACCTGATGCTGCCGGGGCTCGACGGGCTGGAGCTCACGCGCCTTCTCAAGCGCGACCCGGCGACCGCCCACCTGCCGATCGTGATGCTCACCGCCCGCAGCGAGGAGGTGGACCGCATCGTAGGCCTGGAGCTCGGGGCCGACGATTACATCAGCAAGCCGTTCAGTCCGCGCGAGGTGGTGCTCCGGGTCAAGGCGGTGCTGCGCCGGCTGCAGCCCGAACCATCTGAGGATACAGCGGCGAGCGAGCTTCTCCAGGTGGGCGGCATCGAGCTGGATATTTCTGGGCACCAGCTCCGGCTGGGAGGCAAGGAAGTGCCGCTGACCGCCACCGAGTTCCGTCTCCTGCGCCTGCTGATGGAGCGCAACGGCCGGGTGCAGACCCGCGGGCAGCTCCTCTCCGACGTCTGGGGTTACGCCGAGGACATCGACAGCCGCACGGTCGACACGCACATCCGCCGCCTGCGCCGCAAGCTGGGCCCCGAGGCCGACCGCATCGAGACCGTGATCGGCGTCGGCTACCGGCTGAGGCCCTGACGGCCTTGCGCTTCCCTCCCAAGCTGCGGCTCGCTCCGCTCTGGCCGGCGCTGGCAGCGGTGCTCACCGCCTCGGCGCTGCTCTGGGTCCTCCTCCCCGGCCTGTTCCAGCGCAGCGCCTCGACCCAGCTCCTCGACACCCTGCGCCTGCTCTCCCCGATCGTGGCCGAGCGCGCGGTCCAGCCGGGCGCCGACCTCCAGCGCTGGGTGCACGAGATCGGCCGCTCGGATGACGGCTCCGGGCTGAGAATCACCCTGATCCGAGGCGACGGCAGCGTGATCGCCGACAGCGCGCGCTCGGACCGGCAGGTCGAGGCCATGGAGAACCACGCCGAGCGGCCCGAGGTCCGGGAGGCCCTGGCCCGCGGCCAGGGGGCGGCGGTGCGCCACAGCGAAACCACGGGGGACACCTACGTTTACGCAGCCCGCACGCTCACCGACTCCAGGGGGGAGCTGTTCGTGCTGCGCCTCGCCCAGCCCCTGGCGGAGCTCCAGGCGCTGCGCGGGCGCCTCGCCGCGGCCATGCTGCTGGCGGCGCTCGCGGCCGGCGCGGCGATCCTGCTCACCTCGCTGTGGATCGACCGGCGCCTCTTCCAGCCGCTCGCCCGGCTGATCGGCGAGGCGCGCGACCTCGTCGGCGGCCGTCTCCGCCGCGTGCAGGTGCCGGAGGAGGACGAGCTCGCGCCCGTGGCCCTCGCGCTCAACCGCCTGGCCGAAACCGCCGAGGCCCAGTTCGCCGCCGTGCGCGACGAGCGCGACCATCTCAAGGCCATCCTCTCCAGCATGTCCGAAGGGGTGCTGGTGGTCGCCGCCGACGGCCGCGCGCGGCTGGTCAACCCCGCCTTCCGCCGGCTTTTCGACATCGAGGAAGCCGCCGAGGTGACCGGCCGGCCGATCCTGGAGATCATCCGCCAGACCGGGCGGGCCAGCCTGGTGGACGACACGCTGCGCCTGGGCACGGGGCAGAGCGGCCAGATCGAGATC